>JAICYS010000038.1 GCA_025934105.1 Myxococcota bacterium
CAGCAGTTCGAGGAGGTGGTCGACGAGGAGAAGGCCGAGCAGGACGCGATGCGGATGCTCAAGGGGAAGTTCGACATGAACGACTTCCTCGAGCAGATCGGCGTCCTCAAGAAGATGGGGCCCCTCAAGGACATGATGGACAAGATCCCGGGCGTGGCCGACGCCATCCCGGAGGGCGTCCAGGTCGACGACCGGGAGCTGGTCCGCATCACCGCGATGATCTCGTCGATGACCGCCGACGAGCGGCGCCATCCCGAGCGGTTCATCATCACCAGCTGGGAAGAGATCGCGGAGGGCGGCAAGCGCAAGAAGAAGCGCAGCGCCTTTTACGACACCAGCCGCCTGCGGCGCGTCGCGCAAGGCTCCGGCCACAAAGAGCAGGAGATCGCGGACCTGCTGAACCGGTTCGGGATGATGCGGCAGATGATGATGCAGATCGGGATGTCGACCGGCCTGCTCGGCAAGATCCCGGGGTTCAAGCAGCTCGCGCAGGCCAAGAAGTTGATGGGGCTGGACATGAACCAGCTCGCCAACATGATGCAGACCCCCTCCGCCGAGCGCGGCCACTTCCAGGCCCCGCGTCGCAACGTCGACAAGGGAAAAGAGAAGCGGAAGCGCAAGGACGCCCGCAAAGCCCGCAAGAAGGGGCGCAAGAGCCGATAACCGAAAGCGCGCGCGCCGGCGAGGCAGGCGGCGCACGAGCCTCGAGGAGCCCGGAAGGCACCCCGCGCGGACAAGCCTGGAGGCGGCCCGAGCGGCGTCACGTGGCGCGGCGCCGGCGAGCGGCGATCATCACCAGGACGCCGGTGGGGAGCCTGGAGGCACCCGAGCGGCGTCATGTGGCGGGGCGCCGGAGAGCGGATCCGGTCGAAGGCTCGCCGGCGCCGGAGCGTGCGGGCGCGGCTCGTCAGCGGCCGAGAACCAGCATCAACAGCGCGGCGGCGATCATCACCAGGACGCCGGTGGAGACGGCGACCGCGGCACGCAGCGCCGTGTTCCGCCGGCGCGGCGTCCGCGGGCGTGCCGGCGCGCCGAACGTCTGCCTGGCGGCGGCCGCCGCTCCGGCCGCCGTCGTGTCGCGCTCCTGCGCTTCGATCTCGCGCAAGTAACGATCGGCCGGATCGGACAGGCGCAGCGTGGCCGGCCCAATGCGCAGCAGGTCGCCGTCGCGCATGCGCAGCTCGCCACCGGTGCGATCGTTCACCGAGATGCCATTCTTCGAGCCGAGGTCCTGCACGATGACGCCGTCCCAGCGCCGCAGCAGGGCGGCGTGCTCGCGCGACACCTCGTCGGACGGCAGCCGCATGTCGCAGGTCTCGCCCCGGCCGATGACGTACCGGCGATCCATGGCCGCCAGCCGCAGCGGCGGGCAGGGGGGCACCCCGTCGGCTAGCGCCAGCACCGGCGCGCCGGCGTCGGGCGAACCCGCCAAGAGGTCGGCGACCAGCCGGCGCGCGATGCTGGCCGTCCGTTCTGACCCCCGCACCGATGGCGCCGGACCGTCGAACACCAGCGTGATCGGACCGAGCGCGATCTGCCCGCCCGGCCCGATTGGCCGCGGTTGATGAGCGGCCAGCGGTTCTCCGTTCAGCCGCGTTCCGTTCGTGCTGCCCAGGTCTTCCACCTGCCACCCGGCCTCGCCGCGCGTGAGGCGCGCGTGCAGGCCCGAGAGGACGGGATAAGGAAGCGGCACCTCGATGTCGGTGCGCCGCCCGATCCGGATCTCCCGCGTGTCGTCGGGAAGCTCGATCGCCCGTTCGACCAGAGAGGCCCGCGGCGACGGCGCCTGCGAACGTCCGCGACGATTCGCCGGGGCAGAGCCGCGCTCCGTCACCGCGTCCGCCAGCCCCGGGCCCGACGCGTCCCCCGGATCCTCCGTGGACGGCAGCAGGCGCAGGCGCAGCGGCATGGGCCGCGACTCTAACGCGGAATTTGGGCCAGCGTTGCCTGCGCGCGGGCCCGGTCGCCGGCCATCTCGGCCGGCGCCTCGCCCAGGAACGCCCGCAGCTCTCGCGCCGCCTCCGCGGATCGGCCGACGACCAGCAGCGCCTGCGCCCGCAACAGGCGCGCCTCCGGGTAATGGGGCCGCAGGGTCAGCGCGTCTTCCGCGCTCCGGATCGCCCCGGCCGCGTCTCCCCGCCGGAGCGCCACATAACCGATCACGAAGCGCACCTCGGCCTGGCGCGGGGCCTCGGTGACCAGCGCCGCCAGCGCGCGCGCCGCCTCCGCCAGTTGCCCGCGCGCCGCCCAGATCGCCGCCCGCGACAGGCGATCCTCGATCGATCCCGGGTTGCCGGCCAAGGCCAGGTCGATCTCTCGCGCTGCGCCGTCCAGGTCGCCGCCGCGTCTGGAAATCTCGGCGGCCGCGCGGTGCGCCGCCGGCAGGTCCGGGTCCAGCAGCAGGGCCGCGTCCACCCGTTCCCGCGCCGCCACTGGGTGTCCCAGGCGGGCCAGCACCAGGGCGTCGGCCGCTTGCGCATCCGCGCGGCCCGGCTCCGCCGTGCAGGCCTTTTCCAGCTCGCGGTGCGCGTCCACCAGCCGCCCTTGCCGTAGCAGCAGTTCGCCCGCCACGAGGCGCGCCTCGCCGTAGCCCGGATCGATGGCCAGCGCGGCCCGTGCCTCGGCGAGCGCCGCTTGATCCGCCAGCCGGCGAAGGAGGACGTTCGCCAGGTTGAGGTGCGCCTCCGCCAGGTCCTGGTTCAGCGCCAGTGCCGCGCGAAATCGTTCCTCGGCGCGCGCGTCGTCGCCCCGGCGCAACGCCACCAGCCCCAGCCCGTTTTCCGCCTCGGCCAGGCGAGGGTCGTAATCCAGCGCCAGGCCGAAGGCGCTGGCCGCCCGATCGAGCTCGCCCCGCGCCAGCGCCGCTACGCCCGCCGCCTGCAGCTGCACCGCGCGGGGCTGCGCCGGCCGGCCGGCCGTGGCGCAGGCAGCCGCCGCTGCGACGGCCAGCAATCGCGGAGGCGGGAACGTCACGGTGGATCTTCGGACGGCGCGTCCTCCGGTTGCTCCGGGCAGCCCCGCGCGCAGCCGACCTGGATTACACCGTCCGGCTCGATCGAGACGGTGATGGCCCCGTCGCGGTCGGTCCGAAGCGCCTGGATCCCGCGGGCGGCGTAGCGCGCGACCACCTCGGGCGCCGGAAAGTGGAATTGATTTCGCCAGCCCAGGGACATCACGGCCAGGCGCGGCCGCACCGCGTCCAGCAGTTCGTCGCTGGAAGAGGTGCGGCTCCCGTGATGCGGCACCTTCAGCAGGTCCGCGGCCGCCCGACGGCCGACGGCCGACCCGCCCGCCAGCTCGCCTTCGCCGTCGGCCTCGAGATCGCCCGGAAACAACGCTGCCCGGCCAGCGAACGCCACCCGCACCACCAGGGACGCGTCGTTGACGCTCAGCCCGGGCGGCGGCGCGATGACGTCGCCCACGAATGGCGCCAGCGGTTCGATCCAGGCGGCGCCCAGGGCCCGCCCGCGGGGTGGCGCCGTCGGAACCTGGCGGGCGACGGCGGTCGCCAGCAGCCGCCGGTACTCCGGGTTGTGCCCGTCGTCGCCGCTGGACCAGAACGCGCCCACCGGGAACCGCTGCAGGATCCGGAACAGCCCGTTCAGGTGGTCGGGGTGCGGGTGCGACAGCGCGACGACCTCGATCCGATCGATGCCTCGCGCGCGCAGGAACGGCTCGACGATCCGGGCGCCGGTGTCGAAGCTGCCGTCGCGAGATCCACCGCCGTCGATGACCATGACCGAGCCGGCCGGTGCCTCGACGACGGCGGCGTCCCCCTGCCCGACGTCCAGGAAGGTGATGACCAGCGCCCGCCGATGCCGCCGCAGGAGATCGCGTACGGTCAGGCTCGTCGCGCAGGTCGCCACCAGGATCAGCGCCGCGACCGCCCGCCAGCGGCGACGTCCCGGTCGGCCCAGCGCGAGGAGCGCGAACAGGCCGCCACCCGTCGCCGCCGCGGTTTCCAGCGCGTCGGGAAAGCGACACAGCCAGATCGGCGCGTGAACACGGAAGCCGGCCGCGATGGCCAGCGCCGCCCGCGCGGCGCAGCCCGCCAGCCACAGGGGCCAGTGCCCGATCGGCCGCCAGAGCGCTCCGGCGGCAGCACCCGCCAGGCCGAGCGGCACCACCGCCAGCTCGATCAGCGGCACCAGGGCCAGATTTCCCAGTGGGGCCAGCGGCGCGATCTCCCCGAACCAGTGCGCCACCAGCGGACCGGTGGCGGCGGTGGCCGCGAACGTGGCGGCCCCGAACCGGCGCAGCCAATGGAACGCACGCGCGGCCGGGCGGGCGCGCCGGCTGGACTTGCCGGGCGCCAGGCCGCGCGCGCAGAGCGCGATGCCGGCGACCGACGCCACGGAGAGCTGGAACGACACGTCGAAGAGCTGCAGCGGCTGGGCGAGCAGCAGGATCAACGCCGTCCCGGCGATGGTTGGTCCGGGCCGCGCGCGCCGCCCGATGAGCAGCGCCGCCAGGCCGATGCCCAACATCAGGGCCGAGCGCTCGGTCGCGACCGCCTCGCCCGTCATCAGGGTGAAAAAGAGCAGGGCGGGCAGCGACACGAGGGCCGCCACCGCGCGGGGGTCGACGGCCAGCGGCAGCCCGGGCACCCGGGCCGCCGCCCAGCGAACCGACACGAACAGCAGCATGGCGACCGCTGCCAGATGCAACCCGGAGACGGACAGGACGTGCGTTGCGCCCGCGGCGCGAAATCCGTCTTCGATTTCCGGCGCGACGCCACGGCGTTCGCCCAGGACTGCGGTCTGCAGGAATGCGGCCGGTGCGCCGTCGAGCTCGCGCTGGATCTCCGCCCGCAGCGCCCGATGGACGAGGTAGGCCAGCCGCCGCGGTCCACCGGTCGCGGGCGCCACCCGTTGCACCTCCGCGCCGGAACGGACCGCGGCCAAGGCGTCGACGCCGAGCGCCCGCAGCGCGAAGTCGGGGTCGGGAACTCCCGGGTTGCGCGTGCCGCGCAGCGCGCGCAGGCGGGCGGCGAACCGCACCACGTCGCCGGGGGCGAGCTCGGCGTCTCCGGCGGCGATCGAGACGGCCAGCCGGCCGCGGGCCTGCCGCCCGCCGACGGCGGCGAGGTCGGCGATGAACCTCCACCCGGTCCCGGTCGGTTCCGGAGCGCGCACCACCGCCGCGGTCACCGTCGACGGCTGATCGCCGGCCGCCAGGGCCGCGGCCAGCGGCGGGTCGAGCGGCGGTGGCCGAGCTGCCCGGCCGCCGAGGACGACACCGAGAAGAGCCGTCGTCAGCACGCCCACGCAGCCGCGGGCGATGCGTCTGGTCGGCGCAGGCGGCGCCCGTGTCCGGTGGTCGGCCACCCAGGCCGCCGCCAGCAGCGCCGCCAACACGGCCGCCCCCGCCGCGATGGGGGCGCCGCCGATCGCCCAGCCCTGCCGGACGCCCACGGCGTCTCCGCACGCGAACGCGACCGCTGCCACGATGAGGCGCACGTCGAATTGTCGGCCGGCGTTCGCGGGAGTTGCGCGTCCCCTGAAACCTGAAGACGGAGCCCCTGCCGACGCGGCATCTTCGTTCCTGGCGAGGCGCGGGGAACGCGAATACAGGACCTATTCAGTGACGAGCAACCAAGCCCGGGACGAAGAGGACCGTCGACACACGCATGGATTCACCGTGGTGTCGTTGTCACGTTTCGTCTGCGCCACGTTCGCGACGAAGAGGACCGTCGACACACGCATGGATTCAGGCGGCCAGGGGACTAGGCAATGTCCGTGGCTTCGGTTACGGTCGGAGCATGCCGTCTACGTTCCTGATCACCGGGGGCGCTGGTTTCATCGGCTCTTCAATCGCGCGCGCGCTGCTGGCCCGCGGCGATCGCGTGCGCGTCATCGACAATTTCTTTTCGGGCAAGCGCGAGAACCTGGCCGACATCGCCGGCGACGTCGATCTGATCGAGGCCGACATTCGCGACGAGCCGGCCCTGGCGCGCGCGGCGGCCGGCGTCGAGGTGATCTTCCACGAGGCGGCCATCCCGTCGGTGCCGCGGTCGCTGGCCGATCCGATGTCCAGTCACGACGCCAACGCCACCGGCACGCTGAAGGTCCTGGCGGCGGCCAAGCGGGCTGGCGTGCGACGGGTCGTGTATGCCGCTTCCTCGTCCGCGTACGGCGACACGCCCACGCTGCCCAAGGTCGAGACGATGCGGCCGTCGCCGCTCTCGCCCTACGCGGTGTCCAAGCTGGCCGGCGAGCATTACTGCGCGGTGTTCGCCAGCGCCTACGGGCTGGAGACCGTGAGCCTCCGTTACTTCAACGTGTTCGGGCCACGGCAGGACCCCACCTCGGAGTATGCGGCCGTCATCCCCCGTTTCATCACCGCGGCCCTGGCCGGCAGAGGCGTCACGGTCTACGGCGACGGCACCCAGTCGCGCGACTTCTGCTTCATCGACAACACCGTCGAGGCGAACCTGGCCGCCGCCAGCGCGCCGGCCGCCGCCGTCTCGGGCGGCGTGTTCAACGTTGCCTGCGGCGCCGCGACCAGCTTGAACGACGTGGTCAAGCTGGTGGCCGACCTCGTCGGCCACGCGGTTCCGATCACCTACGCGCCGGGACGCGTGGGCGACGTGAAGCACTCGCTGGCGGACATCACCGCCGCGCGCGAGCGGCTCGGCTACCGGGCCGCCATCTCGTTCGCCGAAGGGCTCAAGCGAACGGCGGCTTGGTACGCAGCCAAGCCGTAGCGCGACACTTCACCGGATTTCTACGCCGCGGGACCGACCCGACGAAGCCCCTCGGGCGCGAACACGGGTCGCGGCCGCGCGGAGGCGGCGCTCAGGCGATCTGCAGGCCGAGCAGCGTGAGGTCGTCGCGGCCCGGGTTGGTGGCCGACTCGGCGGTGGTGACGATCCGGCGGCTGATCTCGCCGATGTCGTGCGGCGCGCTGGTCACGAGGTCCGTGAACTGGCAGACGCCCATCGTCGAACAGGGGCGCCGCGGCGCCGACAGGATTTCGAACACGCCGTCGGTCGCCAGCAGCAGGATGTCCTTGGCGGCCACCGAAATCGCCTCTTCCCGGTACTGCGCGTGCGCCACGATGCCCAGCGGCGGCCCGGACGAATAGGCGACGCGGGACACGACGCCGGTCGAGCGCCGCAAAAGCGGCAGCACGTGGCCGGCGTTGGCGAACACCCACTTGCGGTTCGGCGCGTCCAGCAGCACGCAGAGCGCGGTGACGAATCGATCGTCCTGCATGCGGGCCGACAGCGTGTGATTGAGCCGTTCGAGCAATTCCGCCGGACCAGCCACCTCGGTCGCCAGCCGCCGGATGTCGGCGCTGACGCGCGCCATGGTCAGCGCGGCGGTCACGCCCTTGCCGGAGACGTCGCCGATCACGCCCATGACCCGGCCGTTGCCGAGGTCGACGAAGTCGTAGAAGTCGCCGCCCACCGCGTAGGCGGGCATGTACTCGGCGACGACGCGGACGCCCGCCGAGTTCTCGCCCAGCTCCTCGGGCAGGAACGTCCGCTGGACGGTGCCTGCCGCCGCCAGGTCCTGTTCCAGCCAGGACGCACCGGAGGTGATGCTGTGCGTGCGCGAGCGCGGCAGGATCTGCCCGACGCCCTCGGCCAAGGCCGCCAGGATCTCCAGATCGCGAATCACGAACGCCGGCGCTTCGACCCGGCGCTGAACGACCAGGAACCCCTCCAGCGACTTGCCGGAGTAGATCGGGGTCGACATCGTCGAGCCCCGGCCCGCCCCCGGATCGCCCGGGAGCAGCGTGGGCGTCACGGGCATGAGCCCGCGCGCGGCAATCGGCCCCCAGACGGAGTGCAGCGTGGCCAGGATGCCGGCGCCGGCGCGAGAATCCCGGACGCCGCGCAGCGGGCGCCCCTTCTCGGGCAAGAACAGATCGGCGTCGGCCACGTGCGGCCAGAGCATCGCGATCACCACCGCCAGGCGCTGGGCCAGCTCCGACGGTGATTCCGGATCTCCGAGCGCGGCGATGGCCTGGGCCACCGGGCTGTTGGTGGCCAGGTCCGTCAATCCGGCTTCGACGAGCAGCGGTGAGCTCACGTCAGCTGTTTGCGATAGCGATTTCATCAACCACCCCGAACACCTTCTTGTCGAGCTCGCCTAAATTAGCCGATGTCATCCTTGTACGCCACGCAAAACCGTGCGCCTCGGTACAGGTCCGTAAGAAGGCGTCGAGTGGTAGAACGTCCCGGAAATGCAACGGAACCTCGCGTGACAGGTCAATGGCGGGACTTGCTCTTTTGGGCGGGGGGCGGAGTGCGCGAGTCGGCGTTCAACATGACGCGATCCAGCCGGAGCAGGCGGAAGATGGCCAGCGGCTGGTCGCGCAGCCCCTTGATGACCACGCTGCCCCCCTGGGCCCGAACCCGCTTGTAGAGCGACACCAGCGCGCCGACCCCCGAGCTGTCGACCATGCGCAGCGTCGAAAGGTCCACCTCGACGAGCGTCGGCTTCGCCTTGACCAACTTTTCGAGATCGGGGCGAAGGTCCGAGACCGTCACGGCGTCGAGCTCTCCCTCGATCGCCAGATGGGTGACGCCGCTGGCGTTCTTGATCTCGAATCTCATGAGGCACCTTCGGTCTTGCGCGACGCGCTCGAGCGCTCGACGAAGCGCTTGCTCAAGGTGAGCAGGTTGGGGCGCCCCGGGCGGTACGCCATCTCCATGAACGACTGCATGATGAAAAGCCCCAGGCCGGATTCGGGGAGCGTGTCGAACTTGGGCCTCGGGACCTCGGTCGGATCGAATCCGGATCCCCAATCGCGAAGCTCGATCCGGATATGGTTGCGCCGAGTCTGGATTCGCAGGTCGATGCTCCCCTCCTTTCGACCCGCGTATCCGTGAAGGACGATGTTGTTGAACGCTTCTCCGACGGCGGAGACCACCTGCATTTGGAATTCGTTCCATGCGCGCCCCTGCGGCCGAGGCGTGACCAGCTTGCACGCCGTCGAGACCGCACGGAGAGCAACGTCCCGATGCTCCAATATTCCGAGGAGCTGGAGTCTGATCAAGGCGGGAGTCTCTTCTGGGGAGGAAGCGTCCACGGTGTCATATCGGAAGGTTGAAGATTCGGTGTAGCGTAAGGGCGTGGTTCCCTCGGTTCGCGTCGCAAAAAGACTGATGGACGTCGTGGGCTCGCTCCTGGGCCTCGCCATTACGTTACCTTTTTTCCCCTTGATCGCCGCGGCAGTGTACATCGATTCACCGGGCGACATCTTCTTCAGACAGCGCCGCGCCGGACAATTGACGCCGCACCCCGATGGTACCGACGCCGGGGGATTCTCGCCCCCAAAATTCCGTGAATTCTTCATGCTCAAGTTCCGCTCGATGCGGCCTGACGCAGAGAAGCTCACCGGCCCGGTCCTGGCCACCTCCGACGATCCCCGGGTGACCCGGGTGGGGCGCATCTTGCGCAAGACCCGCCTCGACGAGCTCCCGCAGTTCGTCAACGTCCTCGCGGGGGACATGAGCCTGGTCGGCCCGCGGCCCGAGCGCCCCGAGCTGGCCGAACAGCTTGCCATGGCGATTCCGTATTTCGAAGAGCGGATGCGGGACGTGAAGCCCGGCATCACGGGGCTGGCGCAAGTGAGCCTGGGCTACTCGGGAAAGCCGCTGCCCGGCAGCGACATCCAGCGCTTCGAGAAGGACCTGACCAACCCGTTCAAGGTCGACGGCGCCGAGGACGCCGTCGCCGACGACATGCGGGTCAAGATGCTGTACGACCTCGCCTATTGCGCGTCGATGGAGAACCTCTGGAGCTTCCTGTCCCTGGAGCTCTCCATCTTGGCCCGCACGCCGCTGGTCATGCTGAAAGCGCGCGGCACCTAGTGCACCGCCGTCGAAATAGCGTCACGTTCGGCGGACGAGCCGGCCGAGCACTTCGGCCGATGCGCGAGGGCCTGGGCCGGGCAGCGCGCCGGCGGCGGGGCGCTGCCGGCGCGTCGAGGCTGGCGGGACGGATCAGCCGTTCAGGATTTCGCTGATCGGGCCGGTGCAATACGAGGCTTCGCCGAACGCCTGCAGCGGGGTTCCCATCACCTTGGCCAGCGTCAGGAGCAGATCGTTGTGTGCGCGGTCGGTCTGCGCGGCAGTCGTCGCGTTGCCGGTCTGGTCCAGCGGGAAGGTGACCAGGTTGCCGGTCTTGAGCTGGCCGTTGGCGCCGCCAATCAACACGAACGGCGTGTCATCGTGGTTGTGGGCGGCGCCCATGTCCAGCTCGTTGCCCCAGCAGACCACCGATTGATCCAGCAGCGAACCCCCGCCGGCGCCCGTGATGCCGTTCAGCCGCTGCGCCAGGTACGCGACCTGCGTGGCGTAGAACTGATCGATCGCCTCCTGTTGCGGCAGGTTCTGGTACAAGTTCAGGTTGTTGGCCGAGTACAGATCGCTGTACTGCGTGCACTGGCCCATGTTGTTGTACGACCCGACGCACTGGCCGCCCAGCGAGTACATCGACGTCGGTCCCTGGTGCGAGTAGTTGTGATGGGTGTCGGTCTGGTTCGACCCGAGCCAGCTGTGCGTGACCTGGCTGGTGGCGGTCGAGAATTGCAGGCTGCACACGCGCGTCAGGTCGCAGGCCAGCGCCAGCGCCAGGATGTCCATCTGCAGCTTGGCCGCGGTCGGGAAATCCGGCTTGGCCGGCACCGCGCCGGGCGCCATGCAGTTCTGCGCCGCCGTTGCCGCCGCCTGGAGCTGCGCGTAGAGGTTATTCCACCCGTCCTGCAGCGCCTGCAGCTGCTGGCGGTCGCCGGTGCACAGCTTGGGCATCAGGCTGTTCAGCTCGCTGTTCAACGTGGCGCTGGAGGAGCCGAACAGCTGCTGCCGGATGAACGTGTTCTTGTCCGGACCCGCCGACCCGGACGACGGCATGTTCGGGAACAACGTCGACGCGGCACTGGCCGGATTGTCGATGGGATCCACGAACACGCCCGACGCGTTGTAGATCATGCGCGTCTTCACCTCGCGGTCGGTGAAGTCCGCGGCGTCGCGCACCATGAGCTGGATCGAGGGGAACGGGGTGCCCGCGTTCAGCTTGCCCGCGATCTGCTGGTCGATGCTGATGCTGGTGGCCGGGTTGCCGCTGGAGATCTGGCCGGTCCACAGCGACGCCATCCCGGCTTCGTGCGAGCCCTGGGCGGCCTTGTTGTTGAGGCCGTCCAGCACCAGCACCTTGCTCTGGAGGTTGGTCGTCCAGCTGGTGCCGCCGGCCGTGCCGCCGCTGGCGAACGGCTTGAGGGTGTTGCGGAACGTGAACTTGTCGGTCAGCGTGGCGGGGCTGCCCCCGGCCGGGCGCGGGATCGAGTTGCCGCTGGCGTCGGTCGCGCCCCACACCGGGCGGATGCACCCGCAGGGGGTGAACACCAGCACCAGGTAGGTCGGCGCGCTGCCGCCGGCCGCGGCGTAACTGGGGACGCCGCGCAGGAACGGATAAGTCAGGGCGGAGGCGCCGACCAGCTGCAGGAACCGGCGGCGCTCGAACGTCACTTTGTGGGGCTTCATTGGCAGGTGCTCCCGGCGTTCACAGCCGTGCGGTACATGAAGGCGTCGCTGCTGACCACCGCGACGATCAGCTGTTTCAGGCCGTAGCCGCTGGTCTTGAAGGTCTGGTAGACCTGCTGCGCCGAGCAGGCGTCGTCGGCGGTTTCGGCGCGCAGCAAGGCGTAACGAAGCTCCTGCAGCGCGAAGCACTGCATGGCCTGATCCGAGTTGGAGATCTGGGTGATCATGTCGCTGGCGTCGCTGAACGTTCCGGACAGGTCGCCGGCCATGTTCGGATACGGCACGAACTTGCCGCTGGGATCGACGGGGGCGTTGCCGCTCCCCTCGGTGGTCTTGTACGCGCCGGTCGCGTCGTAGTCGTCGAAGGCGAACCCCAGCCAGTCCATGTACTGGTGGCAGGCGTTGCAGGCGCCGTTCGCCCGGCTGGGGTCGATGTGGGCCAGGTAGAGGGCGCGGGTGGTGCTGCTGCCGATGCTGGCCGGCGGCGGCGGGATGGGCATGCCGGCGATGGCGGCCGGCGGGTCGGGCACCTCCTCGCACAGGATCTGTTGGCGGACCAGGCGGCCGCGCTTGGTGGGCGAGGGCAGCGAGGTGTGCGAGTGCGCCGCCAGCACGCTCCCCTGGCTCAAGATGCCGGTGCGCGGGTTCGACGACGTGCTCACGTTGGTCGGGTTGTCGAAGCTCGGGTTGCCGCCCACGCCGTAGAACCCGGCCAGATCGCCGTTGATGTACGAGGACGGCGAGGTGAGCAGCGTCTTGTAGTCGCTGCCGGTCAGCACCGACTGGGCGAAGGTGGTCAGCGTCTCCGTGTGCAGGTCGGCGGCCACCATCGGCGTCCACTTGGTGAACTGCGTGTCCTTGGTGACCGCGTTCATGTTCTCGATGTCCAGCCACTGGTCGGCGAAGTCCTGCAGCGCCGACTTGGCCTTGGGGTCCGCCAGCATGCGGGTGGCCTGGGTGGCCACGTCCGACGCGGTGGCCAGCTGCCCGTTGTTGGCCGCGTCGATCAGCGTCTGGTCCGGCAGCGACCGCCAGATGTACAGCGACAGGCGCGTGGCCAGCTCCATCGGGCTCAGCGGGATGGCCTTGCCGCTGGCGCCCGGCTGGCCGAACTCCAGCACGAACAGGAAGCGCGGCGAGGTCAGCACCGCTTCGATCACCGCCTGGATGCCGGTCGCGAAGTCGAACTTCGCGCTGACCGCGCTGAAGAGGTTGGTGAGATTGGTGGTCTCGGTCGCGTCGAGTTGGCCGCGGAAGGCCTTGCCCGCGAACTTCGTGATGAACTGCTGCGCGCAGGACGCGTCTTGGGACGAGCAACCGGGCAGCAGGTTGTTGAGGGTGTTGGTGTTGGACACCGCGGCCGACGCCAGCGCCTCGGCCGCCTCCAGGTACTGCTGGTTCATCAGCGTGCCCGAGACCGTCGCATAGGCGTTGGTGTTGAAGTTGCCGGCCTTGCCGGTGTCGATCTTTTGCTCGGCGACGAACTGGTTGGCGGGCGCGGTCCCGTTCGGATCGAGCCCCAGGTCGCGGACCATGTTGTCGTACTCGACGCGCGAGATGCGCCGGACCGGCGTGCTTCCGACGGTGGGCGAGCCGCTGTTGCAGGTCGCCGCGTAGACCTGGAGTCCGGCGGTCTGCGGCTGCGTGACCACGCTGCCGCCGGTCCCGCCGGGGCCGTTGCCTCCGCTGGGATTGCCGCCGCCGGCACCGGGGCTGCCGCCGTTCCCCGACCCGCTTCCGCCGTTTCCGGAATTGAGGCTGCCGTGGCCGGCGCAGCCCGCCGCCACCAGTACGGCAACCGCGGCAGACCGAAAACAGGAAATCCGTTTCATCGCGTCCTTGGATGTCGGGGTTGAGCTGGCCGCGCACCCGACGGACCTCGAAAAACCCAACCCCGCGCGGACGTTTCGTACGGGAACCCTGGGGAGGATAAGCACCCGCCCCCCCTGGCGGCAAGCGGCGGGTGGCCAAAAGTGACGATTTCTGCGCGGCGCTCCGGGGGTGTCGGGCATCTCCCTTCATGTCGGCCCGCCGCTCGGCGCCGCCCCGACGGCGCCGGGGCGGCCGATGGGACGATGACCTTTCGAACCCACCGGCCGCTCGACTGGAACGGAGCACGACAGGAGACGCGCGCGTGGTGGGCGCCGGCCGGGCCGCCGCCCCGGGCGCCCCGGCGGGATCGTCATCGGCGTCGCGACGCCGCTCACCGACCCCAGGGATCCCGGACGACCCCGAGATGAACACCGTGCTTCTCGCAGCAGGCCGGCACCGCCGAGTACCTGGTGGTCAGCCCCGAGCCCCGCAGCGTCGAGACGCTGCCCCCTGGGCTCGCGCCGGGCCGATCGCGCGGACACTCGCGGCGCTCCGCGTGTTCGGCGCGAAGAGCACGCCGGCAGGGAGCGCCTATCCGTGAGCGGCGGGCGGGACCCGCGCGGGTTCCCGCCGCCCGGGTTTGCTCAGTACCAGTTGAAGCCCAGCATCACCGTGAACATGTTGGTGTCGCCGGCGCTGTCCGACCCGGCACCGTTGTACGTCGCGTTGGCGTAGCGGAGCTGGAGGTCCATGGCGTAGTTGTACGCTTGGAACAGCTCGATGCCGGCGGCGAGCATGAACGCGAACCCCGAGTCGTCGAGGGTGCCCGCGTCGCTGTCGATCGACAGGTGGCCGAAGCCGATTCCGCCCTTCAGCCACAGGTTGTCGGTCGGCCAGTACTGCGCGGCCAGCGTGTAGATGCCGTTATAGGTCGTGCCGCTCCCGTTGTACGCGTCGTTCGAGAAGGGATGGAAGCCTTCCCAGAAGTCGCCCATCAGCGCCAACCGCGGAGCGATCATCCCGCCGATGTGAAGCTCGCCGGAGAGCGCGAACCCGCACAGGTCGCCGCATTCCGAGTACCAAAAGCCGCCCACGCCCACGCCGCCGCCGAAGATCACGCCGCTGCGGTAGACCCCGCGCGGCGGCGGTGGCGGTGGCGGTGGCGGCGGGTAGTACCCCGGCGCGTACTGCGCCTGCGCGGCGGAAGCCGTGCCCAGCACCGTCGCCAGCGCGATGCCGAGCCCGAGGGCAAGGGTGAGGGTCTTGCGATGGTGCCTCATCGTCAGTCTCCTTGTGGGCCGGAACGTCCGGTCGGGCGTCCCGTCCGTGCTTGATTAAGTTTCCTCAGGGATTTTGGCAACCTTTTCCGTGCGTGGCGGTGTCGGGCGTCACGCGCGCCCGGGCATGCTAAACGCTTCGCGATGGCTTGGTACCAGACGCACATCCGCCTCGAGCCGCGGCCGCGCGGCTTCCACCTGATCACGAACGAGCTGACCGCCGCCCTGCCGGGGCTGGCGCGCTTCAAGATCGGGCTGGCGCACTTTTTCATCCAGCACACGTCGGCGTCGCTGTGCGTGAACGAGAACGCCGATCCCGACGTGCGGGGCGATCTGGAACGCTGGTTCGACCGGGCGATCCCCGACGGCGCGGAATATTTTCAGCACACCGCCGAGGGGGAGGACGACATGACGGCGCACGTGAAATCGGTCGTGCTCGGCGCGTCGGTGTCGGTCCCCATCCGCGACGGGCGGCTGGCGCTCGGGACCTGGCAAGGCATCTACCTGGGCGAGCACCGCGATCGGGGCGGCGCGCGCACCGTCGTGGTCACGCTGAACGGCGAAGAGCGCTGACGCCGATGCAGCTCACTTTGCGGTCCCGGCTTCGCCCTCGGGCCGGCTCTCCGGCCGCTGTCCGCTGACCGAAGTGCATCGGCGGTGCACTAGGCTAGACGACGCGGTTGCGCTGCTCGCCGCGCAAGAATGCCGACAGGTTCTGGGTCACCTCCGCCACCAGGCGGCTTCGCGCCTCCACGGTCCCCCAGCCGATGTGCGGCGTGACGACGACCCGCCCGGCCCAGGGAGCGCGCGGATCGATCAGCGGGTGCGCCGGCGGCGGGGGCTCGACGGACAGCACGTCCAGGCCCGCCCCGCCCAGCTGGCCGCTCTGCAGCGCGTCGATCAGCGCCGCCTCGTCGACGAGTCCACCGCGGCCCGTGTTGATCAGGATCGCGCCGGGCTTCATGCGCGCCAGGAACGCGCCGTCGACCAGGCCGCGCGTCCGCTCGGTGAGCGGGCAGTGCAAGGACACGAAGTCGCCGGCCGGCAGCGCGTCTTCCAGCGGGACGCGGGGCTGCCCCGGCTGCCCGGGGGCGCCCGGGACGGCCGCCCGGATCACCTGCATGCGGCAGGCCTCGGCGATGCGGGCGACGGCGCCGCCGATCGCGCCCGCGCCGACCAGCACCAGCGTCTTGCCCGCCAGCTCGGTCAGCGGCCGCCGGAAGAAGCAAAAATCCGACGAGGCCGCCCAGACGCCGGCCTTCACGGCGGCGTTGTGCCCCGCCACGTCGAACGCGAATTGCAGGATCAGCGCGAACACCAGCTCGGCGACCGAATCGGTGGCGTACCCGGGCACGTTGGTGACCGCGATGCCGGCGGCCCGCGCCGCCTCCAGGTCGATCACGTTCGTGCCGGTGGCGGTGACGCCCACGTACCGCAGCCCGGGCAGGGCCTGCAAGTGGGCCGCGCTCAACACCACCGTGTTGGTCAGGACGGCCAGCGCGTTGCGGCTGTGCGCGGCCACTTCGCCCGCCTCGGTCTGCTCGAACACCGCCAGCTCGCCCAGCGCTTCCAGCTCGCGCCAGACCGTCTCGGGCTCGCCCTGGTCGATGGCGAAGCTGTCCAGCACCACGATGCGCGGGCGCGCCGCGGCGGCCGCCGTCATTGGGGCTGCTCGGTTTCTTTCAGAGCCTCGGCCTGGAAGTGCGCGCGCAGGCTGGTGATGACGTCCTCGAGGTCGCCGTCCAAAATTCCAGGCAGGTTGTGGCGAGTCAGGCCGATCCGGTGGTCGGTCAACCGGTCCTGCGGAAAATTGTAGGTCCGGATCTTCTCCGAGCGATCGCCGGAGCCGATCTGGCTGCGTCGCGCCTCCCGCTCGGCGGTCTGGCGCTTCTCTTCCTCGATGTCGTACAGCTTGGCCCGCAGGAGCTTCATCGCCATGGCCTTGTTCTTGTGCTGCGACTTTTCCTGCTGGCAATGGACGATGAGGCCGCTCGGCAAGTGGTGGATGCGCACCGCCGAGTCGGTCGTGTTCACCGACTGGCCGCCGGGGCCCCCCGACCGCATGACCTCGATCTTGAGGTCCTTGGGGTCGATTTCAATCTCCAGGTCCTCGATCTCCGGCATCACCGCCACGGTGGCCGTGGAGGTGTGAATGCGGCCTTGCGCCTCGGTGGCGGGGACGCGCTGCACGCGGTGCACGCCGGACTCGTACTTCAGCTGCGAGTAGGCGCCGCGCCCGGTGATGCCGGCAACGATTTCCTTGATGCCCCCCGCCGAGGCGCTGGAGCTGGAAAGGATCTCGACGCCCCACCGGCGCCGCTCGGCGAAGCGGCTGTACATCCGGAACAGGTCCGCCGCGAACAGCGCGGCTTCTTCGCCGCCGGTTCCGGCCCGGATCTCGAGAAGGATGTTCTTCTCGTCGTTCGGGTCCTTCGGCATCAGCAGCTCTTTGAGCTGCTTTTCCAGCCGTTCCTGGTCGCCGGCCAGCTCGTTCTCTTCCTGCCGCGCCAGCTCGCGCATCTCCGGATCCCTCTGCAGCTCGCGAGCCTCGCCGATCCGGGGGGGGACCTCGCGGTGCTCGGGCTGGCGATCGATCAGCTCGCGCAGATCGGCGTGCACCTTGCTGAGCTTCTGCATCTGCTGGCGGTTCGCCAGCACGGCGGGGTCGGACAGCAGCCCCGACAGCTCTTCGTAGCGCGCCTCGACCGCGGCGAGCTTGTCGAGTAGCAGTTGGTCTAGCAAGGATTACGACGCGGGCGCGGCCTTGCCCTTGCCGCCGGCGTACTTCTTCTGGAAGCGCTCGATGCGGCCGGCTGCGTCCACGAACTTCTGCTTGCCCGTGTAGAACGGGTGGCAGTTCGAGCAGATTTCGACCGAGAACGTGCCGCGCGTCGAGAAGGTCTCGACCTTGTTGCCGCAGGCGCAGTTGACGGTCGCCGATTTGTAGACGGGGTGAATGCCTTTTTTCGCCATGATGGGTTTCCCGAGAACGGGCGTTTATAGAGGGACGGTGAGTAAGATGCAAGGGGCCGCCTGGGGGTCACGGGAATCCTTGGCCCACGCGGCCCTGGGTATATAGTCCGCTGCGCATGCCGGAAGAGGCCAACCACGAGCTCCGCGATCGCCGCCAGACCCTCTATGCCTACCTCGAGCCGTTATGGCCCGGGCGGCGCGTGCTGGAGGTCGCGCGTCACGAAGCCGCCGAGCTGCTGCGCTCGCTGGGCGCCGCCGAGGTGGTCACGACGGAGGCCGACCCCAAGCCCGGCGAGACGTTCGACGTGGTGGTGGTCCCCGACGGCGCGGCCGGCGTGCGGCGGCCGGGCGCCGTGGCCGCCTTGCGCAGGCTGCTGCGGCCGGGCGGACACCTGGTGGTGGCCGCCGGCAACGCCGATCGCCCGGGGGTGACGGGTGGCGTCGGCTACTACGACCTGCACGCCGCGCTGGCGGCGCACCTGCCCCAGGTCCAGATGCTGGGGATGACGCCGTTCGCCGGAATCGGCGTGGTCGAGTTCAGTGGCGCGGTCGAAGCGCTGCGGATCGACGCCCGACTGGTGCAGGAGCCGGAACCGCCGATGGCGTACGTGGCGCTGGCGGGGGCCGAGCCGGTGGCCGGCCTCGGCTACGCCTTGGTGCAGCTTCCGTCCAGCGGCGCCGCGCCCGCGCGCGAGGAGGTGACGCGCGTCTCCGACGTCCGCGCCGACGAGATCGAGGAGCTGCGGGCTCGGTTGCGGCGGGCCGGCGAGGATCGGGCCGCGCTGGACACCGAGAACGCGCGCCTGCGCCGCGCGCTGGCCGAGGCCGACGAGACGGTCATGAACTTGACCCGCCGGACCACCGAGGAGATGGCGGCCGTGGCCGATCGCCTGGCCGCAGGTTTGAGGGCGCCGCTGGAGGCGGAGGCGCGGGCGTCGGCCGCCGCGCTGGCCGAGGCGCGCGAGGAGAGCGATCGCCTGCGGGTGCGTCTGGCCGAAAGCGAGGCGCGGGCCGCCGCGGCCGAGCAGCGGCTGGAGGAGGTCGGGACCCGGGCCCGCGAGCGGCAGGGCGCGCTGGAAGACGCGCTCGAGCGGCAGCGCCTGGCCGAGAGCGAGCTGGCGCGGGCGCGTCGCGAGGTGACGCGCCTCGAGGCCGAGGTGCGGTCGGGCGCCGCCCAGGGGCGCGCCCTGGAAGAGAAGGACCGCGCGGTCGCCGAACGTGACGAGCGAATCCTGCGCCTCGAGGGGGAAAAGCAGGATCTGCTCTGGCGGCTGGCCGAGCTGGAAGACAAGCTGCGCCAGGCCATCGCGCGGGCGGTGCAGGGAGGCGCCGGCCGCGGCGAGGCGCCCCGCGCGCCCGGTGAACCGGCTTCCCGGCCGGCCGCCCTCGAGGTGGTCTCGCCGGCGGTCCAGGCCGACCTGCAGGCGGCGCGCGAGGCGCGCGCACGCGGGCTGGAGGAGTTTCATCGGGCGACCGGTGCGCACGTGGCCGAGCTGACCGAGCTCAAGGCCTCCTTGGCCGAGCAGACGGCCCTGGTGGCGGAGCTGGAGGATGAACTGGCCGCCGCGGAGGCGCGTGCCGCCAGTGCGGGAGGCGAGACCACCACCCTGCGCCAGACGGCCAAGACGCTGGAAGAAGCCGACCGCAGCCGCCGCGCGCGGCTGGCCGAGCTGGAGGGAAAGCTGCTGCGGTTCGAGCACGAGCGAAAGGCCGCCCAGCAGGGCGCCGCGCAGACGTCCGGCGACGACCAGCGGTTGCGGCTGCTGGAGGCGGAGCGGGATCGCCTGAAGGCGCGGGTCGACGAGCTGGAAGCCGCGCAGGCACGCGCGCTCAAGCCGAACGGTCACACGGCCGGGGGACTGGTGGCGGCGCGCGAGCTGGAGTCGATCGAGGCCGACCTGCGGCGCGAGGTCGAGCGGCTGGAAGCGCTGGACAAGGACATGGGCGGGCGCCGGGTCCCTGGCGGGGCAGCCACCGCGGATCCGGAGCGGCTGGCCAACACGCTGGAGAACTACCGCGCCCGGGCCTCCCGCCTGCGTGACGACCTGGAAGGCATCCGGCGCCGGCTGGATTCGCTGTCGCCGTCCGAGATTTCGGGCTTCCTCGAGGAGCTGCGGGAGGATCTGGCGGAGCTGGGGGGATGAGCGGCGGCGCCATTCCGGTCTCGGTGATCGGGCTCGGCGCCATCGGCCGCGAAGTGGTCAAGGCGCTGCGCGGCCGCCCCGGGCTGGCGCTGGTGGGCGCGGCCGATCCGGCGTTCGTGGGGCGCGACGCGGGTGAGGTGGCGGAGGTTGGCGCGGCGGGCGTTCTCGTTCGCGCCACCGCTGCCGAGGCGCTGGCCGGCGCCCAGGTGGCGCTGGTCCTGACCGCTTCGTCCGTCGCCGACCTGCTTGCCGTCGTCGACGCCTGCGCGGACGCCGGCGTGGATCTGGTCTCGACCTGCGAGGATCTGGCCTATGCGCCGCTGGCGGCGCCCGATTTGGCCCACCGCATCGACGAGCGGGCGCGCGCGGCCGGCATCACGGTGATCGGCACCGGCGTCAACCCTGGCCTGGTGATGGATCGCCTGCCGGTCACGCTGGCCGCCGCCTGCGTGCGCGCCGACCGCGTCACCGTCACGCGCGTGGTGGACGCGGCCAAGCGGCGCGTCCCGCTGCGCGCCAAGGTGGGCGCCGGGTTGACGCCGCAGGAGTTCGAGGCCGGCGTCGCGGCGCGGCGCCTCGGTCACCGCGGGCTGCCCGAGTCCTGCGCGCTGGTCGGGCTGGGCCTGGGCTGGACCTTCGACGAGATCCGTTCGTCGATCGCCCCCGTGCTGGAACCGCGCGACGGGATTGCCGCAGGGCGGGTGGCGGGTCTCCGCCAGTCCGCGGTCGGTGTGCGGGGCGGCCGTGAGCTGGTCCGTCTGGACCTGGAGATGTCGGTGAGCGCCCCCGAGCCGCATGACCGCATCCTGATCGACGGCGATCCTCCGCTGGACCTGGTGATCCGCGGCGGCACGCACGGCGATCGGGCCACGGTGGGGACGGTGCTGAACGCCATCGGTCCGACCATGGCCGCCGCGCCCGGCCTGCGCACCGTGCTGGATCTGGCGCTCCGTGGTTGACCGGCGCTGGACGGCCGCCGCCGCGCTGCTGGCGCTGGTCGGGTCGGGGGCCTGCAAGTCGTCCACCAGCCGAGATCTCTCGACGAACCGCGACGCCTTCTTCGGGAACAGCCGCTGCGGCGCCGCGCACCTCCAGCTCTGCGAGGATTTCGAGGGCGGAACGCTGGACCCGGCGCTCTGGACCGTGACCGGCCTGGCGCCGGCGGTCGACGATCAGCGGGCCGCGCGCGGCCAGCGGGCGCTGCACGTCAAGATCGACGGCAACGGTCCGTCACTCATCAGCGAGACCAAGACGTTTCCGGCCGCCAACGACACCTACTTCGGCCGGATGTTCGTCTACTTCCAGTCGCTTCCCACGCCCGCCACGGGCTTCGACTACGCGCACTGGACGTTCGCGGCGGCTTCGGGGACGGGCGTCAAAGGCGAAGTCCGCCTGAGCGGCCAGATGCAGGACGGCGTGAATCTGTTCGGCGTCGGGACCGACAGCCTGGACGATCCGAACGGCAGCGGCGACTGGACCAACCCCGATCGCGATCCGGGCCCCGACGGGACGCCCACCGCGGTGCCGACCGGACGGTGGCTGTGCATCGAGTGGATGCACGACGGGACCCACGACCAGACGCGGTTCTGGTGGGACGGCGTCGAGCATCCGTCGCTGGCGACCACGCCCGCCACCCCCCACCTCGGGAACGCGGGCGTGCCGTTCACGCTGCCGGCGTTCACCAACCTGTGGGTCGGCTGGTACGAGTATCAGAAGACCGCCCAGCCGTTCGAGCTCTGGATCGACGAGGTCGCCGTCGACGGCGCGCGCATCGGCTGCGTGATCTGAAGCGCCGTCTCAGTGCGGCTGGACCGAGATCACCAGCACCGCGCACTGCTCGCTGGCTGCCGACTGCGGCTGGAAGTGGGCGGCCGCGTACGAGACCACCGCGGCGGGCACTCGGACCAGCGCCTCCGGAATCGACTGCGGCGATGCGGTGCAGTCCAGCGCCCAGGCCGCGACACTGGTCTGGAAGGCGGCGCGCCCCCAGGACCTGATCGCCCGCTGCGCTCCCGGGGCAGAGGTCTTGCCCGACTGCAGGTCCTCGGCAAAGTTGCGAATCTCGCTCTGGTACCGTGGCGTGACCACCGGGGCCGGCAGGCCGTTCGCCTGTCGCGCGGCGGTCAGCGCGTTCAAAAATTGATCGGCGACCTCTTCGTTGGCGGCCCGACTGACCGGGACCGCCTTGCCTGGCTCGTCGGCCCAGCGCGACGTGGCGCACCCGGACGCCAACGCCAAGGCGAGCCCCCCGGCGATGAGCGCGGGGCGAATACTGAACCCCCAAGACGTCATGACTCTTACCATCGGCAGTCGCCGACGGGGAATTGAGTCATGCCGCGGCGCGCGGCTGTTCGCGGCTGGCCAGCAGGGCGGCCGGCAAGACCGGCACGAACAGCAACACCGCCGCCGACGAGCCGGCGTTGAGCCAGACCAGCTGCTTGAAGCCCACGTGATGCTGGCTGTAGAGGTACGAACCCAGCGGGTCCGAGATCGCGAACAGGGCGACGTTCCGAATGCTCATCATCAGCGAGAAGCCGAAGCTCTCGATGCCGGGCGGCGTGGCGCGCGCCGCCAGATCGTAGAGGGGGAGCGTGGCCAGCGTGCCCACCAGCCCGGCCGCGCCGTCGATCAGCGCCGCCGAGGTGGCCGAGTCGTAGCGCAAATAAAACAGGGTGCTGGCCGCGTTCAGCAGGATGCCGGCGATGAGCGTGGTCCGCAGCGGCAGGCGCCGGCAAATCGCGCCGTAAAGCGCCGCGCCGATGATCCCCCCGACGCCCCCCAGCGTCTGCAAGAAGCCGATGTAGCGCGGATCCAGCTTCAGCACGTCCTGCTGGTAATAGAGCATCGGGGTCTGGAACCCGGGCGCCAGGTACACCAGAAACAGAAGCCCGGTCGCCCCCCACATCGCGCGCGAGCGAACGACGGTCCGCAGGTGCGCGCGCGCCGTCGACCAGACCAGGGTCGACTGCCGGCGGGTCGCGCGGGCGCCGCGCGGCTCGCGATCCAGCCAGACCACCACCGGCACGAACGAGAGCATGACCAGCGCCCCGCTGAGCGCGGTCCAGCCGAAGGCGCGCACGGCCAGCCAGCCGCCCACCGGCCCGGCCAGCAGGTTCATGACCCCCTCGATTCCGGTGCGCAGCGAGGCAAGCCGTCCGGTGGCGTTGTAACGCTGCGCCACCTCGACCTGCAGCCCGCCGACCACCGTGCTGACGAAGACCATCGCCACGTTCAGCACCGTCATGAGGGCCACGAAGCTGGCGTAGCCGCGCGGCACCACCGCGAACGCCAGCCAGAACAGCCCCACCAACACCGAGCCGAGCAGCATGTACCCGCGCCGCCGCGTCCCGAACAGCGGGTAGGCGTCGCAGACGAACCCCGCCAGCGGCTTGACGTACCAGGCGAACGTCGCGATGGCCCAGAACGCCGCCACCCGATCGGCGCCCAGGTGAAGCTGGTTCTTCAGCATCAGGCTGAACGGGAGCCGGCCGATGAGGCCGGGCCAGGCGAACCCGGTCACGAAGACGCCGGTGCCGATGACGCCGATGAGCGCCCGCAGCGATTGAGGGGCTTGCGGTTCCGACGGCGCGGTCTCGTCGCGGGACATGCGTGCTAGAAGAGCCTACCTTTTCGCATGAAGATCGCGACCTGGAACGTGAACGGAATCCGTGCGCGGCAGGACGAGGTGGCCGCCTTCGTCGCGCGCGAGCAGCCGGACGTGCTGTGCCTCCAGGAAATCAAGGCCGGCGCCGATCACATTCCCAAGACGGTGTCGGACATCCCGGGGTACTGGGGCTACTTCCACGGCCACAAGGGCTACTCGGGCGTGGCGCTGCTCATCCGCAAGGAGGTCGCGCCGGATCGCCCCCTGTTCGTGCACCCGGAGTTCGATCACGAGACGCGCATCGCGGCCGCCACCGTCGACGGCGTGCTGGTGGCGTCGATCTACGTCCCGAACGGCGGCAAGGACTTCGCGGCCAAGGTGCGCTTCCTGGAGTCGATGGCGGCCTACGCGCGCAGCCAGCGCGCGCTGGGCACGCGGCTGGTGCTGTGCGGCGACATGAACGTCGCCCGGCTGGAGATCGACGTCCACCCCAAGCAGCGCGACCCGCGCGCCATCGGCCAGCGGACCGACGAGCGGGCGCTGTTCGAGTCGATCCTGACGGCCGGTGGCCTGCACGACGTCGGGCGCGAGCGCGACCCCGCCAACGAAGAGCTGTTCACCTGGTGGGCGCCCTGGCGCAACCTGCGCCAGCGCAACATCGGCTGGCGGCTCGACTACCTGCTGGCCAGCGACGAGCTGGCGGCGCGCGCGCAGAGCTGCGTGGCCGAGCGCGAGTTCGGCACCAGCGACCACGGGCCGGTGACCGCGGTGTTCGCGCGATGATCGTGGTCTCCGACTTCGACGGCACGCTCACGGTCGACGACGTGACCACGCTGTTTTGGGACCGACACCTGCCGTACGACTGGCGGCGCGAGCTGCTGCCGCCGACGTACGGCGGCCAGATCACGCCGCTCGAGATGATCGCGCGCGGATATGGTGACGTCGCCGTCGGCCCGGCGGAGCTGCTGGCGGAGGCGCGGGCCCACGCGCGGCTTCGCCCCGGGCTGGAGACGCTGGTGGCGTTCTGCCGGGCCCGCGCCTGGCCGTTCGTGGTGCTGAGCCACGGGTTGACCTTCTACATCCGCGAGCTGCTGCCGCCGGGGGTGCCCTTCACCGCGTTCGTGGGGGCCTTCACCGGCAGCGGCTGGACGGTGACGCTGCCGCCGCACGTGCGCCTCGACGCCGGGCAGGACTTCAAGACCCGCGTCGTCGCCGACCTGCGAGCGCAGCATCCCGGAAGGCCGGCGGTGTATCTGGGCGATGGCCGCCTCGACTGGCCGGCGGCCGAGACCTGCGACCAGGTGTTCGCCGTGCGCGGCAGCAAGCTGGCCGAGCTCTGCCCGCGCGCGCGCCAGTTCGACACGCTCGACGAGGTCGTCGCCGCGCTGGAAGTGCGTTAAGCTCCGCGCCCATGGCCAACCCCACCGCGACGCTGAGCACCTCGATGGGCGACATCAAGGTCGAGTTGTTCACCGACAAGATGCCCATCACCGCCGGAAACTTCGTGAAGCTCGCCCAGAGCGGGTTTTACGACGGTCTGCATTTTCACCGGGTCATCGACAAGTTCATGGTCCAGTTCGGCTGTCCCCACAGCAAGGACCCGAACAGCGCGCGCGCCGGCACCGGCGACGCGCCGGGCGGCCCCATCCCCGACGAGCACCCGGCGGACGCCAAGATCTCGAACAGCCGCGGGACGCTCTCGATGGCCAACAAGGGGCCGCAAAGCGGGAGCTGCCAGTTCTTCATCAACGTGATCGACAACCCCTACCTCGACTGGTTCAGCCCCGGTCAGTCGAAGCACCCCGTGTTCGGCAAGGTCGTCGAAGGGATGGACGTGGTCGACGCAATTTCGAAGGCGCCGCGCGACGCGCGCGACCGGCCGAAGACGCCGGTCAAGATGATCAAGGTCTCCGTCTCCGAGTAATCGGGCGGCAGGTACGGGCCGGCGCCGCATGCGCACCATCATCATCGGCGACGTCCACGGCTGCCTCGACGAGCTGCTGGCGCTGGTCGGCAAGACGCGCCGCGATCCCCGGGATCGCATCGTGCTGGTCGGTGACCTGGTCGCGAAGGGGCCCGATTCGCCGGGTGTGGTGGCGTGGGCCCGCGAATCGGGCGCCGACGCCGTGCTGGGCAACCACGACGCCCACGTGCTGCGCGTCGCGGCCGGCGACCACATCGTCCGCCTTCCACACCGCGGCGTGGCCGAATCGCTGGCCCCGGCCGATCTCGACTGGCTGCGGGCGCGGCCGTTGTGGCTGCGCCTCGGTCAGCTCGGCGATCGCGAGCGGCTGGTGGTCCACGGCGGCTTCGTCCCCGGTGTCCCTCTCGACGAGCAAGAGCGCGACGTGGTCCTGAACTTGCGCAGCATCGACGCGGACGGCAGACCGTCGAAGAAGCTCGACGGAACGCCCTGGGCCGCGCTCTGGCGAGGGCCCGAGCACGTCATCTTCGGGCACGACGCCGTTCGCGGGTTACAGCGGCACCCCTTCGCGACCGGGCTCGACACGGGGTGTGTGTACGGGAACGCCTTGACGGCTTTGGTCCTGCCGGACGGCGACCTGGTGTCCGTCCCCGCCGCGCGCGCCTACGCCCCGCTGCGGTGACGACGGCAGCGCACAGCCGATGAAGCCCGCGATGGCGCCGATCGCCACCGCGATCCGGACCATCCGTCGCTCACGCGCACTCATCGATTGCGGATAGAGCAGTAACCGCGCCAACGAACTGATAAGACGCAGTAAGCGATTTCAAACAGTTACGACCGGGGCCTCGGCGCCCGGTTGTTGCGTCCGGCGCAACTCACGCCAAGGAAGGCAACACACCGACCGCGCGTCGGTCAGGCCAGAGGCGACGCGGACGCCTCGCCCCGGGCGGCGGGCGCCGCCGGCGCGAAATCGGGCACGGAAACCGGGACGCCGTCGCGGTACACGACCGTGTTGGCCATGGCGGCCGGGACCCGGGCACCGGGCGTCACGATCCCGACCAGGTTCAAGGGGTCGCAGGCGGAGACGCGCACCGTCTCGCCTCTGCGCTCTTGCCGCCGGGTGGCCCGCAGGGCGTCGACCGCCTCGGGCGCGGCGAACTGCTCGCCCACGAACCCGGCCACCAGGCGGCCGCCGCGCAGCTCGCCGCTCATCTCGAGCCGCCGGTAGACGCGAACCAGGTCGCGCCACGCCGGCGCGTGCGCCTCCCGCGCCAGCAGGTCGCGGAAGACGACGCCGTATCGCTTGACGTATTGCCGGGCCAGCGCCTCGTGCCGGGTCTCGTCCTCGCAGCCCTCCGCGCGAAGCAGCGACCATCGCCCCGCCCCGACCGTGCCGCCCGTGCGCCGGACCCACCGGGCGTGCCAGCGCGCGCGCGCCCCGCCGGTGGTCTGGGTCGCCGAGATGAGCGCCCGCAGCCCCGAGAACCCGTCCCCCGTCACGCGGCCGGCCGAGACCAGCTCGCCCAGGGCGTCCTCCACCTCGCTGCGCAGCCGCCGCGTCCGCGTGACGATCTCGTCGAGAAAACTGGCGCCCGCCGTGGAGAGGTGCGCGAGCACGTCACGCGCCCCGGCGGACAGCGCGGCTTCTCCCCCCTCGGCCTGGGCCGCCAGGAGCCAGCCCAGGTCGGACCGCCGCACCAGCGCGATGGGAGCCGCCCGACTGGGCGTGCCGCCGGCCGGCCGGGCCGCCAGCCGCCCCCAGGCCACGCCCCCCGACAGACAGAGCGTGTCCAGCCAGGCCGAATCGTAGCCGACGAGGCGCGCCGGAAGGATGGCGCGCTCCCACGCGCCCGCCGCCGCTTCGAACCCCTGGAGCTGCGCGATCACGCGCGCCAGCCCCGCCTGTCCGTGGAGCTGCGCGCCCGGCCGCACGTTCTGCCACCCGAACAGGAACCGCAGGAAGTCGGCGGCCGCGACCGGCTCGATCTCCCGGCGCAGCCCGTCCAGCATGCGCCGGTTGATCCGGGCCAGCACGCGCCGCTCGCACCACTGCACGCCGTCGCCCAGCTCGCCCACGAAACGCCCGCGCAGCACGCCCCCCGCCAGCTCGATCTGCGCCAGCGCTCCCTCGACGTCGGCCGCCGGCGCGCCCAGCAGCGCCGCGATCCGGGGCGCGGTGGTCGGGCCGAGGAACGGCAGGTGCCCGCGGACGATCTCGACCAGCGCCGTGCCCGCGTCGGACCAGGCCGGCGCGCGCCGGGCCGGCGGCTCGGCGAGGTCCGGCGCGAATCGCCGCCGCGGCCAGACCGTGGCCGCCATCGAGCGGCGCTCGGCCGCCACCCACAACGGCGCGTCGCCGCCGAGGAGGCGCGCGGCTCGCCGGGCGGCGATCAACTGGTCGAACAGGTCGGAAAACCCCCGCCCGCGGCCGACCGGCTCCGGCAGCGCGCCCACGTCCAGCAACAACTCGTGGAGCTCGTCGGGGTCGCGCGCCTCCATCTGCGATTCGGCCAGCACCGCGGCGACCGCCTCCGGATCGAGGCCGCCGATCCGCTCGGCCACCGCGGCCGGCAGCCCCCGGCGGACGGTGACGGCCCGCGTGCGGCGTTCTTCCAGCGGCGCGTCGTCCAGGAAGGCGTAGGGGTTCGCGTTCAGGATTTCGTGCGCGAACACGGAGGGCTCCGGCAGCTCGCGCGCCTGCGTCTCGATCCGCCCGTCGGCGATGGCCTGCAGCACCTCGCGCAGCCCGGCGGCGTCCATGGCCTCGACCAGGCAGTCGCCGACCGTCTCGCGCACCAGCGGGTGGTCCGGGACCTCGATGGTGCCGCCCCCGTGGTTGTCCTGGCAGGCGGTCTGGGCCGGGAACACGGCCGCGATCAGGTCCTGCGCCCGCATTCGCTGCAGCGCCGGCGGGACCCGCTTGCCGCCCCGGCTGCGCAGCAGGGTCAGCGATCGGGTGGCGTTCCACCGCCAGCGCGTCTCGAACATGGGCGCTTGCAGCGCCGCCTGGACCAGCAGCTCCTCGACGTCGTCGGCGCGCAGCATCGAGAACACCGTCTCCAGGGGAAAGCTGTGCTGCGGCCCCAGCGACAGCACGATACCGTCGTCGGTGGCCGCGGCCTGCAGCTCGAAGTCGAACGAGCGGCAGAACCGCTTGCGCAGCGCCATCCCCCAGGCGCGGTTGATGCGCCCGCCGAACGGCGCGTGGATGACGAGCTGCATGCCGCCCGCGTCGTCGAAGAACCGCTCGGCGATGATGCGCGTCTGGCTGGGGACCGCGCCCAGCACGGCGGCGCCGGCCAGCACGTAGTCGCGCAGCAGCTCGGCGCCGCGGCGCTCCAGCGCGCAGCCGATCTGCAGCCCCGGCGCCGGGTCTTCGCCGCGCGCGTGCCCGCCGGCGATCTCGCCGCGTAGCGCCGCCACCGCGGCCGACAGCTCGCGGCTGCGGGCCGGCCCCTCGCCCAGCCAGAACGGGATGGTCGGCGGCGCCCCGGCCGCGTCCTCCACTCGAACGCGGCCGGATTCGACGCGGCGGATTCGCCACGAGCTGTTGCCGAGGAGGATGATGTCCCCGGCCATCGACTCGATGGCGAAGTCCTCGTCCAGGGTCCCGATCAGCGTCCCCTCGGGCTCGAGGAGGACGTCGTAGTTCGCGTTGTCGGGGATGGCACCGCCCGACGTCAGCGCCGCCAGCCGGGCCCCGCGCCGCCCGCGCAAGCGGCGGTTGACGGCGTCCCGGTGCAGCAGCGCCCCGGACCGCCCGCGGCTGGTGGCGATGCCGTCGGCGAGCATGTCGACCACCGCGTCGAAGTCGGCGCGCGGCAGCTCCGCGTAGGGACCGGCGCGCCGGCACAGCGCGAACAGCTCGTCCTCGTCCCACTCGTCGCTGGCGCAGGCGGCCACCACCTGTTGCGCCAGCACGTCCAGCGGCGAGCGCCGCAGGCAGACCGCGTCCAGTTCGCCCTGGCGGGCGGCCCGCACCAGGGCCGCGCATTCGACCAGCTGGTCGCGCGTGAGCGGAAAGAGCCGCCCCTTCGGCGTCGCCGCCAGCGCGTGCCCCTATCGGCCGATCCGCTGAAGTCCGGTCGCGATCGATCGCGGCGAGCCGATGAGGCAGCAGAGCTCGACGGCGCCCACGTCGATGCCCAGCTCGAGCGAGGCGGTGGCCACCACCACCTTCAGTTCGCCGGCCTTGAGGAGCCGTTCGGCGCGGTGACGCCGCTCTTTCGAGAGGCTGCCGTGGTGCGCCGCGACCGCGTCCTTGCCCAGCCGTTCGGCCAGATGCAGCGTGACCCGCTCGACCAGACGGCGGGTGTTCACGAACACCAGCGTCGAGCGGTGGGCGCGCGCCAGGCCGGCCACCCGATCGTACAGCTCGGCCCATTGCTCGTTCGTGGCCACGGCGCCCAGCTCGTCGTCCGGCACCATCACGCCCAGGTCCAGGTCGCGGCGCTGGCCGACGTCGACCACGGCGGGCGGCGGCCGGCCCGACCCGACCAGCAGCCGGGCCGCGGTCTCGAGCGGCCGAACCGTCGCCGACAAGCCGAGGCGCTGCAGCGGCGCCGGCGCCACCAGCTGCTCGAGCCGTTCCAGCGAGAGCGCCAGGTGCGCGCCGCGCTTGTCGGGCGCGACGGCGTGAATTTCGTCGACGACCGCGGTGCGGACGTCCCGCAGCGCGCGCCGTCCCGAATCCGAGGTCAGCAGGATGAACAGCGATTCGGGCGTGGTGACGAGGACGTGCGGCGGGCGGCGCGTGGTCTCGCGCCGCTCGCGCGCGGTGGTGTCGCCGGTGCGGACGGCGGTGCGGACCTCGGGCGCGGGATAGCCGAGCTCGACCGCCAGTTCGCGGATCTCGGCCAGCGGCTGCTCCAGGTTGCGGCGGACGTCGTTCGAGAGGGCCTTGAGCGGGGAGACGTAAAGGACGCTCGTGCGGTCGGGCAGCGGGCCGCCGGCGTCGATGGCCTCGCGAACCAGCCGGTCGAGCGCCCAGAGGAACGCGGCCAGGGTCTTGCCCGAGCCCGTCGGCGCCGTGACCAGTACGTCCCGACCGCCGGCGATGAGCGGCCAGGCCTGCGCCTGGGCGGGGGTCGGGCCTCCGAAGCGCCGCCGGACCCACTCGGCCACCACGGGGTGAAACATTTGTTCAGGAGTCTACACCTCCAGATAGTTGATTGACGTCAGATCTGAGGTGTTTACGGTCAGCCGCGACACCGGCACGCCAGGGACATCGCGGACCCGCGAAGCCGGAAAAAAAGAGAGAAAAAGAGGACACCAACTCATGGGCAAAATCATCGGCATCGACCTCGGGACCACGAACTCCGTCGTGGCGATCATGGACGGCAAGGACCCGACGGTCATCGCGAACGAAGAGGGCGGCCGGCTGACCCCCTCGGTCGTCGCCTGGGACGACAAGGGCGAGGTGCTGGTTGGCCAGATCGCGCGCCGCCAGGCCATCACGAACCCCGAGAACACGGTTTATTCGGTCAAGCGTTTCATGGGCCGCCGCTACGACGAGGTCCAGGACGAGACCAAGCGCATTCCGTACAAGATCGTCCGCGGCAGCAGCGGCGAGGTCGCCATCGAGATCCGCGGTAAGAAGGTCTCGCCGCCCGAGGTCTCCGCGCGCGTCCTCATGAAGCTGAAAAAGGCGGCCGAGGACCACCTGGGCGAGAAGGTCACGGAGGCGGTCATCACCGTCCCGGCCTACTTCAACGACGCCCAGCGCCAGGCCACCAAGGATGCCGGCCGCATCGCCGGCCTGGACGTCAAGCGCATCGTCAACGAGCCGACCGCCGCCGCGCTGGCGTACGGCCTGGACAAGGGCAAGGACCACCTGATCGCCGTCTACGACTTCGGCGGCGGGACGTTCGACATCTCGATCCTCGAGGTGGGTGAGAAGGTCGTCGAGGTCATCTCGACCAAC
>JAICYS010000068.1 GCA_025934105.1 Myxococcota bacterium
CTGGCCCAACGAGACGCGCGAGCTCAAGACCTTCTACCCGACGACCATGCTCGACACCGGGTACGACATCCTCTTTTTCTGGGTGGCCCGCATGCTGATGGCGGGGCTGCACTTCATGAAGAAGGTGCCGTTCCGGACCGTTTACCTCCACACGATGGTGACGGACGAGAAGGGCGAGAAGATGTCGAAGGTGAAGGGCAACACCATCGACCCCGTCGAGGTCATCGACAAGCACGGCGCCGACGCGCTTCGCTTTGCGCTGGCCTGGCTGACCACCCAGGCGGCCCAGGGCAAGAACATCAAGTTCTCGATGAACAACGTCGAGGACGCCCGCCGGTTCGCGAACAAGATCTGGAACGCGGCCCGTTTCGCGCTCATGAACGTCCCGGGCTACGACGCCGATCGCTTCGCCGACCGGATCGCCGACGGGCCCGACCGCGCCGAGCTGGACCTGCCCGAGCGCTGGATCCTCTCGCGCGTCCAGCGCGTCTCGGAAGAGGTCGACGGCGCGCTGGAAGAGTACCGGATCGCCGACGCGGCCCAGGCGGCGTACCACTTCGTCTGGAACGAGCTGTGCGACTGGTACATCGAGCTGGCCAAGGCCGGCCTCGCCAAGGCCGGCGGCGACAGCGAGTCCGCCCAGATTGCGCGCAACAAGATCCAGGGGACGCTGGTGACCGCTCTCGAGACCGCCATGCGCCTGCTGCACCCGTTCATGCCGTTCATCACCGAGGAGATCTGGCAGCAGCTCCCCAAGCCGTCGGGCGCTCCCCAGAGCATCATGATCACGCTCTACCCGGTGCGCGACGTGCGGTTCCACGACGACGCCTCCGAGGCGTCGATGGCGCTGGTGCAGAAGATCATCGTGGCCGTCCGCAACATCCGCTACGAGCGGAAGATCTCGTCGGGGATCCGCATGCCGCTCATCCTGGCGGTGGCGGACGACTACAAGAAGACCATCCTCGAGGGGTACCAGTCGATCATCGCCGAGCACGCGCGTTGCTCGGAGGTGCGGGTTCGCCGGCTGGGCGGCTCGGGCGAGTACAACGTCGGACAGACGGCCATGGCGATGGCCGGCGACGTCGAGGTGATCGTGCCGCTCGAAGGCCTCATCGACAAGGCCGCCGAAAAGGCCAAGCTGGAGACTCAGCTCGAAAAGCTGGTGAAGGACCGCGATCGCGTGCGCAAGAAGCTGGACGACCCGAACTTCACCAGCCGCGCCCCGCTGGAGATCCTGGACAAGGACCGCGCCCGCCTGGCGGAGGCGGACGCGGCCATCAGCCGGATCGACCTGGCGCTGGCCCGGCTCAAGGACGATTAGCGGCCGGGGAGTTCACTTTGCGGTCCGCTTGGCCGCCGGCCGGCGAGCCGCGCGGGCCGGCGCCGGCGGTCCTCATCGACGCCGGTCCGGTTCTCGGCCCGGCTTCGGCTCGTGCCCGCCCGGCAGACGAGAGAGGAACCGGCGGGGCTCCGGCGCCGTTCACTCCTCCTCGCGCTCGGCAGGGGCGGCCGGCGAGGGGGGCGCGCCTCGCGAGCCGGAAGCGGCGCTTCCCGGCTCCGCCGGCGGCTTTCGCTTCGCGCGCGGGCCGTGCTTCCTCGGCGGCGCGGGCTTGACGGCGGGCTCCGCGGCGGGCGCGGGCGGCGCCGGCTGCGGCGGGGCGGCGGCGGGTTGCGGCGGCGGCGAGGCCAGCAGCTGGGGCAGGTAGCGCTTGGCGGCCCAGCCGGCGGCGCCCAGCGCGCCCAGCACCACCGCGGTGATCAGGACGGCGCGCAGCCGCTCGCCGAACCGGCGGCGGGCCAGGCGCCCGCGCTCGGCCTTCATGACCCGCTCCAGGCGTTGCTGCGCGCCGGATTCGGACAGCTTGGGCGCCGGCACGGCCGGCGTGCGGCCCGAAACCTGGTCGGTGGTCGACGGGGTCACGCTCTTGCTGCCGGACGACGATCCGGATCCCGTGACCGTGCCGGTGGCGGTCCCGGTCGCCGTGCGCGTGCTGGTCTGCCCGGTGAGGCTCTGGGTTCCCGTGTGCGCCGCGGTGGCGACGGTGTGGCCGTCCTCGGCGTCGATGACGACCAGCGGATCCTCGTCGGGCAGGAACAGCCCGTGCAGCAGCTTGGACAGCTCGCGGCTGGAGTAACGGGCCGCGATCAAGGTTCGTTCGAGGTCGCTGGCCATGTCGGCGGCCGACTGATAGCGGAGGTTGACGTCCGTCTCCAGCGCCCGCATCACGATCCGATCCAGCTCGCGCGGGATGGCGGCGTTGATGGCGGACGGCGGCGCGGTCGGCTGCGCCAGCAGCTGCCGCATGCGCCCGATGTCGTTCTTGGCCTGGAACAGCCGCCGCCCGGTCAGCATCTCGTGGAACACGATGCCCAGCGCGAACAGGTCGGCGCGCGCGTCGAACGGGCGCACGTGGATCTGCTCGGGCGACAGGTAGCTGACCTTCCCCTTGATGAGCCCTTTTTTCGCCTCTTCCTCGGCGAACGAGGCCGCCCGCGCGATCCCGAAGTCCAGGATCTTCACGGTGCCGGTGTACGCCAGCATGATGTTGGTCGGCGAGATGTCCTGGTGGACGATCTCCAGCGGCAGCCCGTCGGGGCCGTGCAGGGCGTGCGCGTAGTCGAGCCCGATGCAGATCTGGCGGGCGATGTCGGCCGCCACCAGGTGCGGCATGGCCCGCTGCTCGCGCCGCAAGGTGGTCAGCGCCTCGCGCAACGTGACCCCCTGCACGCTCTCCATGGCGATGAAGTAGGCGCCGTCCGCCTCGCCGAACTCGTAGATCTGCACGATGTTGGGGTGCAGCAGCAGCGCCGAGATCTTCGCCTCGCGGATGAACATCGTCTTGAAGTCACCCGTGTCCGACAGCCGGGGCAGGATGCGCTTCAAGACCAGCTCGCGCTCGAACCCTTCCGGCCCGGTCATCATGGCGCGGTAGACCTCCGCCATGCCCCCCTCGCCGATGCGCCCCAGCAGCCGGTAGCGCCCGAACGTGGTCACGGGGCCCGCGGCTTTCGGCCGGGGCTCGGTGGGGTCACGCGATGGCATTGACGCTCTCCATCGTCAGTTTCCGGACCGGACGTGAAATGTTCACGCCACGAACCCGTCACCCTCCAGGGTTCCGCCAAAATGTTCGCCGATCTCAGGGGAGGGCGCCACCGTCGATCCAATCCGCGATGGCCCGCAGCTGCTCGGGCGCCAGGGGCCCGTCCGGGGGCTCCCGCTGGCCCAGCACGCCGGGAATGGGCGCGCCGGCCGGCCCCGAGGGGACCAGTTTGCGCATCAGATAGCTGCGGGCCGAGCTGAGCGGGGTCACCAGCGCCAGCGTCGAGACCTGGCGCGAGGGGACGTCGATGAGGGCGTTCCGCGCGTCCGGCCCGCACAGCGAGAGCCCAGCCACCGGCGCGTCCAGGCACCCGCCGTCGCTGCCGGCGTGGCAATTGTCGGCGCAGCGGGCCGCGAAGATCGGCGCGATGTCGGCGAATGTCGGTGGCGGCGGGTCGCTGCGGCCGATGGGGCCGTCGCCGGTGGTGAACTGGGCGTGCGCCAGCTTCCCGGCGCACCCACCCAGCGACCGGACGCCCGCCATGACGGTCACGGAATAGCCCAGGTTGGAGGCCAGGTCCGAGATCGGGAGCATCGTGACCGACCGGGTGATCAGGTCCACGCGGTAGGCCTCGGGGACGCGGAACACGCCGCTCGTCAGCAGCATGGTCCCGACCGACACCGTGTCCGGATCGGGATAGTCCGAGAACGTGACCGTGACCAGGGTGTCCGTCGGGACGCCGGTCTCGCGGGGGGTGGGCGACCAGCCGACGATGTCCATGGGCGCGCACTGGCCCGGGTAAGGCGTCTGGTCGGTCGTGGTGCTGCAGGCCCCGGCCGCCAGCAGGGCGGCCAAGAGGGCGCAGCGCTCAGCTCTCGCTATAAAGGCGGATCTGCTCGCGGACGACGTCCTCGGTGACGCCGGTGCGGAGATAGTCCTGCAGGCAGTCAGCCAGCGTGACCACCATGTCGTCGACGCCGCGGTCCTCGACCAGCTTGCCGAGCAGCTTGCGTCCTTCGGGGCTTTCGTCGTCACGCAAGAAATCCCGCACCATGTCCAGGGTGAGATCGCCGGAGAAATCGATTATCGCGTGATCGAGCAAATAGGCGATCAACTGTTTCACCGGGACACCTCCGAAGGGTAGGACGGACGGTCGATCGGGCGATCGACGAGAGAACTGGCCTCGCTCATATCGCGGATGGACTCGCCGCGCAAGACCGCGGCTCGCGTTCTGTACCCCCCTGTGAACATTGACCGACTCGGCGCGAATTGCTACGGTCGGGCCGGATTGCGCCGACAAATGGACGCAGGAACCCGCTCCGGGTCGCGATCTTCAACGTCTCGGCGCCTGGTGGTGCCGATCGCCTGTTTCCTGTTCACAGGATGCGGGCCGGTCGAATACATCAACCAGGTGGGGAACCGTGCGGCCTCGGCCGTCTCCGCGGCCAAGCTCGCCTCCGCCGAACGCTACGCGCCCTACGAGTACACGGCGGCCGAGGCCTACCTGCACAAGGCGCGCGAGGAGGCCGGGCACGCCGAGTACGAGGACGCAATCGACTACGGCCACAAGGCCGAGGAGTTCGCGGATCGGGCGCGCGCCATCGCCATCCAGGCCATGGCGAAAGAAGCCGCCAGCGCCCACTACCAGCCGAAGACGCAGAACGAAGAGCCGGCCGTCCCAGCCAACGACGCCGCGGACGATGCCGCGGCGGCGGCGGCCAAGCAGCGCGCGCGCGAGCGCGGCGAGAAGACGCCGGGGAATCCGTGACGGCTGCCGCGAAAACGCCGCGCTGGCTGGCGGCGCTGCTTCTGGTCGGGACGGGGCTGGGCTGCGCGGGCGTCCAGCTGCGCGACGACGCCCGCCAGGTGCGCACCATCGCCAAGGAGGCGCGCGAAAACGGCGCCTACAAGTGCGCCCCGCGCGAGCTGGCGCTGGCCGACGCGAACGTCGAGTTCGTCGACCGCGAGCTGGACCAGGGGGACTACTTCCGGGCGCGCGACCACCTGCGCGTGGCCGATCACAACGCCCGCGAGGCGTACCGGCTGTCGCCCCGCGCGCGCTGCGTGCCGCCGCCGCCCCCGACGAAGCCGGCCGACACCGACGGGGACGGCATCCTCGACAAGGTCGACAAGTGCCCGCGCGACCCCGAGGACAAGGACGGATTCGAGGACGCCGACGGCTGTCCCGACCCCGACAACGACGCGGACGGGATCCCCGACAAGGCCGACAAGTGCCCGAACGACCCCGAAGACAAGGACGGGTTCCAGGACGCGGACGGCTGCCCCGATCCCGACAACGACGCGGACGGCGTCCCCGACAAGACCGACAAGTGCCCGAACGAGCCCGAGGACAAGGACGGGTTCCAGGACGCGGACGGCTGCCCCGATCCCGACAACGACAAGGACGGCGTCCTCGACGAGAAGGACAAGTGCCCGAACGATGCCGGCCCGCCCGACAACGACGGCTGCCCGAAGAAGTACGAGCACATCGTGGTCACGCAGGAGAAGATCGAGCTGAAGCAAAAGATCTTCTTCGACACCAACAAATCGCGCATCCAGCCGCGCAGCTACGGGTTGCTGGACGAGATCGCGCAGGTCTTGCGGTCCCGCCCGAGCATGACCGTGCGCATTGAGGGGCACACCGACTCGCGCGGCAAGCGCGCTCACAACATGCAGCTGTCGCAGGCCCGCGCGGAGGCCGTGCGGGAGCATCTGGTGGGCCTGGGGATCGATCCCAGCCGGATGCAGGCGCAGGGCTTCGGCCCCGACCAACCCATCGAGACGAACAAGACCGCGGCGGGACGGGAGAAGAATCGGCGGGTCGAGTTCTTCATCACGCAGCAATGAACTAGAAAGAAGCGAAGCACCATGATCCGTTCCAAGCAGATCGCTTTGTGCGCGGTGGCCGGGATCTTTGCCGCCGTCGCTCTGGCGCCGCGCGCCGCCCGTGCCCAGGACCAGGCCGTGATCGAGAAGCTGGTCCAGATGAACAAGAAGGCGCTGGACGATTACGACACGCTGGACTTCGACTCCGCCAAGAAACGCCTGCTGGACGCGCTCATGACCGGCAAGAAGGCCGGCCTCGACAATCACCCCGTGCTGGCCCGCACCTACATTCACCTGGGCGCCGTCTACATCACCGGGTTCAAGGACCGGCAAAAAGGGTTGCAGAGCTTCGGCCGCGCGCTGGACATCGATCCCACCATCCAGCTTTCGAAGGGGCTCGACAGCCCGGACGTGACCACCGCCTTCCAGGAGGCGCAGCGCAACCACGCGGGCGGCGGCGCCCCCGCCGCCGACGACAGCGCGAGCAGGAGGACCCGGCGGGCGGCGAACAGCGACAGCAACAACGGCGAGGCGGCGCCGCCACCCCGGCCCAAGCGGCGCGTGGCGTCCTCCGACGACGACGACGGAAACGAGCCCGACCTGCCGGTTCGCATCAACGCGCTCGACTGCCCGACGCCCGACGAGGCCATCATCGACAGGCCGCTGCTGCTTCGCTGCGCGGTGGCGCCCAACCTTCCGGTGGCCAGCGTGGTGCTGCTCTACCGGGCGCCGGGCAAGGACGGCTACGTCGAAGAGGTGATGACCAAGTCGCCCAAGGGCTGGCTGCAGGCCAAGATCCCCAAGAAGGCCGTCACCGGCAAATCGATCCAGTTCTACTTCGAGGGGCGGAACGCGGCCGGCAAGCCCGTGGTCGCCAACGGCGGCGCCGACGCTCCCAACATCGTCCTGCTGGTCGAGGAGGGCGCGCAGGAGGAAGCCAGCGAGCCGGCCGGCGGCGACGAGGAGAACCCGCTGGCCGACGACGAGGGCCCCTACCGGCCCCGCCTGCACCTCGGCCACCGCGACACCGAGCGGGAAGGGCTCGACACCCGCTACGGCAAGCGCAAGTGGTGGATCGGGATCGGGATCGGCACCGGCTACGGGTACGCCAAGGGCAAGGGGTTCGAGGCCGTCAACAAGTCGCCGCCGTCGGATCCGTTCCACTCGTTGCAGGACCAGTTCCAGCCGGGCCTGGCCTGGGCCGGCCTGGGCCACCTGGCGCCCGAGGTCGGCTACGCGTTCAACCCCGACATCGCGATTTCACTGGAAGGCCGCCTGCAGTACACCGGCCAGCCGTCCAAGTACTCGACCTTCGGCGCCCGCGGCGCGATCTCCGTCCTCGCCAAGCTGCTGTTTTTCACCAAGCAGAACCAGCTTCGGTTCTTCGGGTCGCTGATCGCCGGCGGCGGCGAGGGTTTCCGCTTCGTCGCCTATCCCGACCAGGGGCAGAACAACGCGTACACCGACTTCAAGGACACGATCTTGGGCGGTCCGATCGTGGCGGGCGTCGGCGGCGGCATCTACTACGAGCTCACCAAGGCGGTCTCGGCGGTCGGCGAGATCCACTTGCTGGCCGGGTTCCCGACCTTCTCGGTCGTGGCGGACTTCAACGCCGCCCTGCAGTTCAACATATATTGATTCGCCGCTGCGGGTCGGCGTCCAGCAACGCCGCGATCGACGGCGCCAGGGCGGGGACGCGCGAATTGAGCAGCGCGCGTCCCTCCTCGGACAGGCCGCCGCCGCCGTCGCCCCGCAACAGATCGGCGTGGCTGCGCAACGGGCGGCTGGCCGCCATCTCGAACAGCACGGCCCCGGCGGCGTAAAGGTCGGTCGCCGGCGCGCGCGGCGCCCCGCGCAGCTGTTCGGGCGCCAGGTAGAGCGGCGTGCCCCCGCCGGATTCGCCGCCGGCCCCGACCAGGGCGGCCACCCCGAAGTCGGCCAGGACCAGATCGCCCGGCCGGCGCAGCAGCAGGTTCGACGGTTTGAGGTCGCCGTGGACGATCCCGCGCCCGTGCAGGTACGCCAGCGTCGCCAGGAGGCCCCGCGCCGCCTCGGCGATCTCGTCGGCCGGCACGCCGCCGGCGTGCGCGCGGACGCGGTCGCGCAGCGTGCCGCCGGGAATCCATTCCATGGCCAGCGCCCGGGCCGCCTCGTCGACGTCGTAGATGGCGACCACGCCCGGATGGCGGACGCCGGCCGCCAGCCGCGCGCCGCGAAAGAAGCGGGCCAGCGCCTCGGATTGCCGGCTGCCGGCCAGCTGCGGGTGCAGCACCTTCAAGGCGACCGGCAGCTCCAGCGCCTCGTCCCGCGCCAGGTAGACCGTCGCCGTCGCCCCCCGGCCGATCTCGCGCAGCAGCCGGTAGCGGAGGGCGTCCACGCCTTCGGGCGAGACCAGCGTCTCGCCGCCGGCCGGCCGCTCGGCCACCGGCAGTCCCGGCGTGGGGGGCGCCGGCCGCAGGCGCGCCAGCCGCGCGCGGGCCTCCGGGTCGTCCAGGTCGTCGGCCAGCAGGTGCTCCCAGCGCTCGGCCGCCGACGCCAGCAGCCCGTCCGCCTCGTCCAACTCGGCCAGCAGGCGCTCGATCCGGGTGTGCAGCTCCAGGCTGGACGCGGGCGCCGCCGGCGCCGGCCCCGCGGCGGCCTCGCGGGAGATCGAAGGAACGTCCCGCCGGGCCCGCTCCGACCGCATCAGGGCCTCCAGCGCCTGGCGCGCCGACGCCCGCTCGCCCGAGCCCATCAAGAAACGAGCGAAGCGCAGGCGCGCGCCGGTGTCGTCGGGGTGGCGATCCAGGTGGCGCCGCAGCGCCAGCGCGGCCGCGAACGCATCCCCGGCCCGTTCCGCGCGATCCGCGTCGGCCAGCAGGTCCTCGCCGGTCGGCGGGCGGCCACCGGCGTATCCCGGATGGCGCCGCTCGGTCATGCCACCTCGAACCGGACGCCGCGTGAGGGGATCTCGATGACGTCGCCGTGCAGCAGATCGCAGGCCGGCCCGATGAATTGTCCGTCCACCCGGACCGCCAGCTCCGGCGGCCGCTCCATCCGGACCACGTCGTGCACGATCTGGATCGACAGCCCGTCCGCGCCGGCCAGCCCGGGACCAAGCGGCACCGGCGCGACGCCGGCCAGGATCCGCGCGCCCCGGTCCAGCCCGAGCGTGACCTCGATCAGCCAGGTCACGGTCGGTTCGTCCGGCGGCGGAGCCCCGGCGGGCCGGAAGGCGAGGGTGGTGGTGGCTCCCAGCGCGATCTCGCCCTGGTCGCGCAGCGCCAGCGCCACGCCGGGCTCCAGCCGCGCGCCGCCCAGCCGCACCCCGGCCCGCGAGCCGCAGTCCTCAATGACGACCCCGTCGGGGCCGCTCCGCAGGACGGCGTGACGGCGCGAGACGGCCGGATCCCGCAAGGGGATGCCGAGGTCGGCGTCCCGCCCGATCTCCGCCGGCAACGGCGCCACCCGCACCCATCCGGTCCCCGGCGCGCGCAGGCTGACGGCGCGCCCGCGGCAGAGGCGCCGTTCGACGGCCGCGGCCCGTTCGCGCAGCGTGGCGGCTTCGTCGATCCCCGAGATGGCGCCTGCCGCGACCACGGCGCGCAGCCGCTCCCCGCCGGTCAGCAGCGCCTCGAACCGCCGCAGCGTCTCGCCCGCGGCCCGAGCCGTCGCCGCGCGGCGCTCCTCGCGCGCGTGCGCCGCCTCCATCCGATCCAGGTCGCCCAGCGCGCCCCAGGCCAGCGCCGCCCGCTCGTCGGCGCCCAGCTCCTCGTAGGCCAGCGCCGCTCGCCGGTGGTCGCCGGCCCGCTCGAGGAGCTGCGCCGATCGGTCCAGCGCCCGCCGCTCGACCTCGGTCAGCGGCGGCCGCGCGCAGCGGTCCAGCAGCGCCTCGGCCACCGCCAGGCAGAGCGCGCGCAGCTCGTCGGCCTGCGCGCCGCGCGGGTTCTTGGGCGCCGCCATCGCGGCCAGCGCGTCCCCCACCAGCCGGGCCGCGGCGTCGAGGTCGGCCAGCGCCGCCGAGGGGAGCCCCTCCTCGCCGCCCAGCGACGCGAACAGCGCCGTCAGCGTGTCCCACGAGCGGTCGCGCACCAGCCGTCCGACCAGCGCGACCAGATCGCGCCCGGCCGCCACGCTCAGCGTCGGATCGCCTGCCGCGCGCGGATCGCGGGGAGTCACCACCCGATCCTAACAGAGAAAACCCGACCTCCCCCGCGGGCTTGTCCCTGGCTTATCATGTTCGGATGCTCCACCGAGTGGCGGTCGGGCAGCCTCGCTTCAACCTGCCGGGGCTGACGTCGGACGCGCGCGGCGCGGCGATGGGGCGCCAACTGGTGGCCCGGTTCGGGGCGGTCGACCGGCTGGTCTCGTTCCTGCGCGTCCTGTCGGCGGACGAGAGCCTGGACGACCTGCAGCCGGGCTTCCGGATCGTCTACGCGCGCAGCGGCGCCGGCACGCGAGAGGCCATCGTCATGATGCCGGCGGCCTCGTCCGAGTTCGGCGAGGCGGCGGCCCGCGCGGCGCGCCTGGCGCGCGGCCAGCTGTTCACCGGCGCGGGCAAGCACTTCGTCCAGTTCCGCGACGCGCAGGCCCCGCTCGGTTACGACATCGACGCCCTCGTCGAAGCCGAGGGCGATTTGGTGCTCTACGGCCTGGAACAGACCGTCCCGTACCGGATCGAGAGCGAGCTGGCGCTGCAGAAGCTGGTGCTGCGCCTGTCGCTGGTGCGGCTGCACGGGCCCACCGCCGTCTTGCCGGAGGGGCCGATCTACGTGACCGCCCGGCGCGGCTTGGGGCCGGTCCTGGCCGAGTACCTGCACCGCCTGGGCAACCGCGGCGAAGGGGCGCGCGACCTCGGCGGCGGCGCCCCCGCCGGGCCGCCCCCCGCCGCCCTCGGCGGTCGGAGCAGCGGGGCCGGCCTCTCGGGCGCGGAGACCAGCCCGGCGCCGGAGCCGTTGCGCGCCTCGGCGGCGCTGTGCGAGACGGCGGGCGGCAGCGCGTTCTCGCCCGGCGCGGCGTTCTGGCTGTTCCGGATCGAGCGGCTGCCGCCGCGGCTGCACGCGGTGCTGCGCCGGACGCCCGGCGTCGACGTCTACGTACCGGTGACGAACCACGTGGCGGTGGCGGCCGGCTACCGCCACCCGATTCATCTCGAGTCGTGCCGCGCCAGTGTCCCCTCGGACCGGTTGCACCTGTTCTCGCCGCGCGGCGTGGTCGAAGTGGCGCCGCTGCCGGCGCTGGCCGCCATCGAGGACCTGGTCCGGATCCTGCCGCCCACGGCCGAGCGCGCCGAGCCGCGCGCCGCGGCGCCGGGGGCGCGGGCGGACCTGGCCGTCGCCCTGCGGTTGGAGCGCGGCGGTGGTCCGGGGCGAGCCATGGCGGCTCTCATTCCCTGGTCGCAGGCGGCCTGGTTGCAGCGCCTGGTCTACGCGCTGCCGCCGTCGGCGCTGCGGGCCTATCGCGTCGCTCTGCTCAAACGCGGCGTTCTGATCCGCGCCGCCGAGGGACTGGAGGGGATGCCGTTCGGGACGCTCCTCCAGCTCGGCGCGCCCGAGGTGCTGATCCCGCTCGGGACGCGCCTCGTGCCGGCGGTGTCGCCGGCCATCCTGTCGGAGCGGCTGGGGGCGGTGGGCGGCGCGATGGTGCTGTTTCCCAGCCTCGGCTCCGCCCCTTTACGCGTGCTGGCCGAGGCCATCGTGCCGTTCGAGCGGCGCCTGCTGGCCGAGCTGGAGCCGGCGGTGGCCAACCTGGAGGCGCTGGGCCAGCGCGAGCGTCCCGTCGAGGAGCCGGTGGTGATCGAGAACGAGCCGCTCGGCCCGATGCCGCTGTGGGGGCTGGGGCGCCCGTGACGACGGCCCCGCCGGCGCCCGACGTCTCGGCGGCGCTGGCGCCGCGAAGGCAGCCCCGCCCGTGACGCCGGCCCGCTTCGTCCCCGACTTCTTGCTGCCGCTGGTCCGCGGCGGCGCGCTTCACGTCGGCAAGCCGCTCGGCCCGTCGTCGGTGGCGCGGGTGCTGGAGATGGCCCGCCGGGCGTCGTCGGCGCCCCCGCCGCCCGGCGGCGCGGATCCGGTGCGCGCGCTGGCGCGGGCCCGGGCCGAGGTGATGGCGCGATACCTGCCGGCCGGGACGCCCCCGGCGCTGGACGAGACCACCGTCCGGCTGGGCGCCGCGCTGCACGACCTGCTGGCGCTGGCCCATCCGGACCTGGCTGGCCCCGGGGTGGGCCGCCGGCAGGATCGCATCGCCGCCGCCGCGCGCTCGCTGGCCGCGGTGGGACCGCCGCGCACCGCGGTGGAGGCGGTGGCGCGGCATTCGCTGCTGGGGCGCCTCGGCGAGATCGTCCGCATCGACCGCACCGTTCGATTCTGGCTGGGCCGCCAGACCTTCGTGGGACGCACGCCGCCGCCCCGGATCACGGCGCTGCCCGCGCTGCGCCGGGTGCGCGTCGACCAGACCGCCCGCGGCTGGCTGCGCGAGATCGGCATCCCCAGCCCGGGGCGCGCCGCCTTCGTCGAGCTGAACGCCGCCAGTCCCCTGGGCGAGGCGCTGGATCCGCTGCGCCTCGATCCGCCGCCGGGGTGGGGGCGCATGCTGGCCGTGATCCGGTTCCCGCCCCTGGCCCGGGTGGTGGCGGGGGCGGCCCTGGACCTGGGCGTCGAACGCGCCGGCGACGCGCTGGGCGCCGCGCTTTATCGGTACGTCGGGATGCACGACCCGCCGGTCGGGGTGCACGCCTCGGGCGAAGGCGCCGCCTTCGCGCTGCGCTTCCTGGCGCACCTGGTGTGGCTGGACGTCCTGTTTCGGGCCGAGGGGCGCCGCCTGGAGCTGGATCGCGACGTGGCGCCGGGGGCCGGGCTGGAGCTGGCCGTGGTGCTGACGGCGGCCGAGCGGACCCGCCCGGCGCTGGTCTGGCCCGAGGACGTGAGCCCGGACGGGGACCTCGGGCGAGCCTTTCGCGCCCGCCTGGACGCGTTCGCGGCGCAAGCGGCGGCGGCCGGCTCGCCGCGCCTGGTGGCCGCGATGGCCATCGCGGATTTCGCTGTCACGCCCGCCACGCTCCCAGCCGCGGTATCATGAGGCGACATGTCCGCGGGTGAGCCCCTACCGACGGCGACGGCGCCGGCTCTGGATGCCGAGGCCTTGCGCATCAGCCACAAGCTGCGCGAGGTCGGCCGTGCGCTCGACGCCCGCTTCCTGGACAAGGGCGAGCTGGTCCGGCTGCTGCTGGTGTCGCTGGTGGCCGGCGAGCACATGCTGATCGTCGGCCCGCCCGGCACGGCCAAGTCGGCCCTGGTCCGGCAGCTGGCCCGCCTCATCGACGCGCGCTACTTCGAATACCTGCTGACCCGGTTCTCGGAACCGAACGAGATCTTCGGCCCCATCGACATCAAGGCCTTCCGCGAGGGCGTCTACCTGCGCCGGGTCGAGGCCATGCTGCCCGACGCGGACATCGTCTTTTTGGACGAGATCTTCAAGTCCAACTCGGCCATCTTGAACGCGCTGCTCAGCATCTTGAACGAGCGCCGCTTCTTCACCGGTTCGGCCAGCATCAAGGTTCCGCTCTCGTCGCTGTTCGGGGCCACCAACGAGGTGCCGAACGACGACGCGCTGGGCGCGGTGTTCGATCGCTTCCTGGTGCGCGCCCCGTCGGAGAACCTGGACAGCTTCCATTTTCACGGCCTGGTGGAACGCGGTATCCAGGCCGAGATCGAGGTGCTGAGCGGCGAGGTCGAGCCGGCGGTCCGCCCGCTGGTGACCCTGACGGAGATCCGCGCGCTGCAGCGGCGGCTGGCCACGCTGCTGCAGTTCCCCGAGGAGTTCCTGGCCCGTTACAAGTCGCTCTGCTTCCAGATCCGGTCGGAGGGCGTGACGCTGTCGGACCGGCGCGTGGTCAAGCTGTTGAAGCTGTGCGCCGCCAGCGCGCTCCTCGACGGGCGGGCCACCGTCGACGACGGCGACCTGTTCGTGCTGCGGCACGTCTGGAACAGCGTCGACCAGATCGCGATCTGCGACGAGGTCGTGGCGCCGGTGCTCGAGCGGCACCGCCAGGAGCATCCGGAGGCGCGGACCTCCGGGCCGCGGGCGCGCGATCTCGACGGCATCCTGGTGGAATTGGGGGGCATCCGCAGCCTGCTGCTGGGCGGAACGCCCCTGTCCGACGTCCAGCTCTTTTCGCAGCTCCGTAACCTGCAGGACATCCGGGCTGCGCTGCAGTCCATCGGCACCGACACCGCGCAGGCCATGGCCGCCGAGGTCGATCGGTTGCTCGAGGGCGTATTCGAGTCGTCGAAGTGGACCGGTTAGAGCCGCGGGTTCCCCGCCCCAAGCGGGCGTTCTCGACGCTGGGCGGCCCGGTCGACACGGGCGGCGAGGCGCGCGCGGCGGCGCTGTTGCGCGGGCTGTTCGACGTCGATCCGGCGGCCGCGCGCGCGCTCACCCACGGCTTTCACAGCTACGCCGGCCGGATGCACCCGTCCATCGCGCGCGGGGCCATCGCGGCCTGGAGCGCGCCCGGCGACACCGTCGTCGACCCGTTCTGCGGCAGCGGCACGGTCTTGGTGGAAGCGCTGGCCGCGGGGCGCGCCGCCATCGGCGTCGACGCCAGCCCGCTGGCGACCGCCATCGCGCGCGTGCGCACTACGGTGCTGGGGGCGGACGGGCGCGAGCGGCTGGTGGAGGAGGCGGCCCGCATCGCCGAGGAGTCGGGGGACCGCGCGCGCCGGCGCAAGCGCCCCGAGGTGCCGCAGTGGGCGCGCAACGAGATCACCCGCTTTCACGCCCACGTGCTCTACGAGCTGCTCGGGCTGCGCGAGCTGGTGTTCATGACCGGCGAAGACGACGTCGGACGCGCGCTGCGGCTCTGCCTGTCGTCGATCCTGGTCAAGTTCATGCGCACCGGTCCGGAGGCGCCGCGCGACGGCGAGACCAAGCGCATTGCGCGCGGGGTGCCGTCGCGGATGCTGGCCGATCGCGCGGCCGAGCTGGCCCGCGGGCTGGCCGCGCTCGAGCGGCGCGCGCCCGAAGGGACGCCGGCGCCGCGCGTGGCGGACGGCGACGCGCGCGAGCTGCCCGTCGACGCGCGCCGGGCGGCGCTGGTGGTCTCGTCGCCGCCCTACGCCGGCACCTACGATTACGCCGCCCAGCACGCGGTGCGGTTCGCCTGGCTGGGATTGTCGGCGCGTTCATTCAGGCGCGCGCAGATGGGCGCGCGGTCCGGCGGCGTGGGAGAGGCCAGCGGCGACGATTGGGGCGCCGACCAGCGCCGCTTCGTGGCCGAGATCGCGCGCGTGTTGCGCCCGGGCGGACACGCGTTGCTGGTGGTCGGCGACGGCGTGGTCGACGGGCGGCCCGAGCACGCGCCGGACGCCATCGCCGAGGCCGGCGCGCCGGTTGGGCTGGAGCCGGTGGCGCGGGCGTCGCAGGCGCGGCCCATCCGTGATCGCCGGCTGGCGGCGATCTTCGCCGCCCAGCCGCGTCGCGAGCACCTGCTGCTTTTGCGTAGGCGCGGTTGACGGTCGCGTTTTCGCCTCCAGCTTGAAAACAGAGGCGAATCATGGAAACCAGGCAATACCGCGAGGAGCTGCGCCGGGCTGGTCGCGCGGCGGTGATCGGGGTGGCGGCGACGGCCGCCATGACGCTGCTGATGGCGTTCGGTCTGTTCCGCCACGGGCCGGTCGCATTCCGGCCGTTCCCGGTCGAGTTCAGCTGGCACCTGCTGCCCACCTGGGGGCCGCTGCCGCTGGCGATCGTCACGACGCTGGCGCACTTCGCCTACGGCGTGGCCGCCGCGGTGCTGTTTTCGTTCCTGGCCCGCCCGATGAGCACCGGGCGCGGCCTCGCGTACGGCATCTCGCTCTGGATGATCATGCAGATCTGCTACGTGCCGGCGTTCCTCGGTTGGCTGGAGTTCGGCCTGGGCCGCGGCGAGCCCTGGTCGGCGCTGTTCACGCTGGGCCTGCACGTGGTCTACGGCGGCGTGCTGGGCTGGCTGGGGGCGCGGGACGAACGCGCGCACCACGTCGCCTTCGACGCGCTCGACCGGCTTCGAGTGGCCGAGTAGCTCGCGCGGCGGCCGCCGCCGCGTGGTGGTAGCCTGACGGGGTGCCCGACGCGACCGAGGCCGCCGATCGCGAGCTCAGGCGGCAGCTGGCCACGCTGATTTACAGCCAGGTGGTGCCGGCGTTGCCGGCGGACGCCATCACCGCCGCCGGCTGGTGGAACCTGGTCGCCCGCCTGGGGTGCCCGTTGCCGCTGGTGGTGGTCCACGACTTCGGCCTGGTGCTGACGGCCCAGCGGCTGGGGGGCCTGCGCCAGGTCCGGCGCGACCTGGGGCGGGTTCCGGCGCCCATCGGCCGCTATCAGGCCCTGCTGGCGCGCGTGGCCGCGTCCGAGGCGGTGACCGAGCTGGGCGCCGCCCCGCTGCGCGACGAGATGCTGGCGGTGATCCTGGCCCGCGTCCTCGGCGATGTGTACTTGCGCTGGGCGCCCCGCGGGGTGATCCCCTCCGAGCTGCCGACCTCGTCGCCCATGTACGAGCTGGATCGCGACACGCTGGCGCGCGCGCACGACCCGGGCTGGGCGCTGGCGTTCGTGCAGCGGCTGGTCGATCACGAGCGCGGGGTGCTGGCCCGCCTCGACCAGATCGAGGCCGGCGCCCTGCGCCTCCTGGGGCTGTTCTCGGCGGAGGGCGCCGGCGCCGACCTGGGCGATCTGTACCAGCTCCTCGGCAGCGGCACGGGGGCGACGGACGTCGTCGATTTTTCGTTGCAGCTCCTGCCGTCGCTGCTGGAGACCAAACGCCGCGCGTCGGCGCAGCGGTTCTCGATCGACGGCTACGCCTCGGTCGAGCGGCGCGGCAACGTCGATGCGCTGCTCCCCGGCGAGCTGGCGCACGACGAGGACGTGTTCGTCCAGAAGGTGCTGTTCGACGACCTGCTGTTTTACGGCCACGAGCGGCAGAACCAGGCCATTCGCCGGCTGCACGTGCTCTTGATCGACGCCAGCGCGTCGATGCGCGGCGCGCGCGAGATCTTCGCGCGCGGCCTGGCGCTGGCGTTGGCCAAGAAGCTGTCGCTTCAGGGCGGCGACGTCTGGGTGCGCTTCTTCGACAGCCGCCTGCACGCCAAGTTCGACCTGGGGCGGACGGCCCGCCGGGACCTGCCGCGGTTCCTGGCGTTTCGTTCGGAGCGGGGCCGCAACTACGCGCGGGTGTTTTCGGACCTGGCCGTCGAGCTGGGGCGGCTGGTGCGCGACGAGGGGCGGCAGGTGGCGATCACCTTCATCACTCACGGCGCCTGCCACATCCCGACCAACACGGTGGAGACGCTGGCCGGCCTGGCCCACCTGACCGGGGTGTTCGTGCTGCCGTCGCAGCCGCTGGACCTCGAGTACCTGCCGCGGCTGCACCGGGTGCAGGTGGTGACGGCCGCCTCGCTGGCGCGCCCGGCCGACAAGCGCCGCCGCGCGCTGGAGATCATCGACGAGGCCGCGGGCCCCTGATGCCGAACCAGGCCGAGATTCACGCCCGCGAGCGGGCCGACCGGGCGCTGCGCGGCGGTCGGCCCGCCGAGGCGTTGGGCCAGTACTGGCAGCTCCTCGGCAGCGTGCGCGCCGACCGGACTCATTACGAGGGTTGGCTGGAAGGGGCGGTGGCGGCGTATCTGGCGCTGGGCCGCACCCGCGAAGCGGGCTATGGCCTGCTGGCGCTGCGGCGCTACGCCGAGGCGCAGCGGCACTTCCCCCCGGCCGAACGGCCGATGGAATGGGCGCTGGCGGCGTCGCGTCTCGGCCACCACGGCGACGCCGCGCGCCTCCTGTCCGAGCATGGCCACCCCGCGCTCGCCGCCATCGAGCTGGAGGCGGCGGGCGCCAGCGCGGCGGCGCGCCTCGAATGGGAGCGGGTGCTGCGCGATCCGCGGCTGGCCGGGCGCCCCTACGAGACCGTGCTGGCGCACTTCAACCTGGCCGAGGCGCTGCTGCGCATCGGCGATCGCACCGCGGCCGGGCGGCAGTTCTCGACCGCGCAGCGGCTGCTCGAGCAGGTGGCCGACGAGTTCGAGACGCGCGGCGAGCTCGAGCGGGCCTTCGACTGCTACAGCGTGCTCCTGCGCCTGGGCAAGGACACGGGCTCGTTCGAAAACGTCTCCGAGGGGTACCTGAACGCCATCCGGATCGTGGCGGCGGCCGAGGATCGCTACCGGGTGGTCCAGTACCACGACGACTTCGTCAGCTACGCGATGGAGAAGGGCGAGTGGCACGCGGCGGCCATGGCGGCGCGCCAGGCGGCCGACTACAGCGTGCGGGCCGGACTTCCCTACGACCGGCACTACTTGATGCGCGCCATCGAGGCCTGGACGCGGGCCGCGCGCGAGAACCTCACCGCCGGCGGTCCGGTCGACCTGACCGCGAACGCCTTTCACGCCGCCATCGACGCGGCCACCGCGCTGGGGGACGTGGCCGTCTGCGGCCGGTTCTACGCCGAGCTGGCCGAGCTTCCGCTGGCCGACAAGCGGCGCACCCGTTACCGCGCCCTGGCCGAGCGCTATGCCACGGTGCAGTCCGAACCGCGCCCGCCGGCGGTCGCCTTTCCCGAATATCTGCGGCGCCCCGACAACTACCAGGACATCTGGCGGCAGGATCTGGTCGAGTGGGAGCTGGGCGGCGACGCGACCGCGGTGCTGGTCCGCCTGGTCGTCGAGCGGCCACCCACCGAATACTCGCGCCTGGCCTTGCGCGCGCTCTTGCTGTGCAACGCGCCGACGTTCGCCTGGGACAGCCCCTCGGCGCTGGCCGAACTGGCGGTGGCGCTGGGGCGCGTCTGTTACTACGACACGCTGAGCCCGCTCGAGCGGCTGTACGACCACGCGTCGCCCGAGGTGCGGGCGGCGGTCATGCGGGGGGTCGGCGAAGTGTGCGTCCGGCGCAGCTTCGATCTGGTCCGCCGGGGGCTGGCGGACGGCGCGCCGCGCGTGGTCACGGAGGCGCTGGGCGCTTTACGGCGGTTGAAGTTTCCCGACGGCCTGGATCCGCTGGTCCGGATCTTTCGCGAGTCCGCCGACGAGCGCGTCCGCATCACCGCGCTCGAGACCATCGCCGACATCGCCACGCCGGCCGCGGCGCTGGTGTTGATCGAGGCCGTCCGGCAGGAGACCGGAGCCGTCCGCGCCACCGCCGAGGCGCGGCTCGGCCGGCTGAGCGGTGAGGAGGCGGCGGGACTCATCCGGCAGGCGCGCGACGCCGAAGTCGGCGAGCGGCGCGAGGCGCTGGACCGAGCCCTGCGCGCGCTGCGCTGAGGGGCGTTCAGCGCGGGCGGCGGCCGATGGCGAAGCTGGCCAGGAAGCCGACCAGGACCAGCCCCAGCATGGGAAGCCCGGCGGTCCCCGACAGCCCGCCGTTCTTGATCCAGAGGATGGCCAGCACGATGGCCGTGACCAGCACCAGCAGCCGCAGCCGCCGCTGGGTGCGTGCCACCGTCGCGTTCTGATCCCGGCGGACGCGCGCCAGCTCGGCCCTCACCCAATCGACGTCCACCGGCTCGCCTCGCTTTTGGCGGGCGATCTGCTCCTCCAAGTAGGCTTCACGGTCGAGCGGATCTGCCGGCGCCATGAGTGAATGATAGCGCGGTGGCGCGTTCAGGGGGGCACGCCACTGGCCGCGTCGGCGGCCACGGTCGCCGCGATGGTGGCCGCCAGCGACGCATCCGTCAGCCGCAGTCCCACTTCGCGGTTGGCGTCCAGCGAGGTGGCGGTCAGGTTGGCCGAGCCGAGGTAGAGGCTGCGGCCGTCGGCCACCACCACCTTGCCGTGAATCGCCGGTGAACCCACCGCCCGCACCGTCGCGCCCGCCGCCGCCAGCGCCTGGAATGTCCCGGCCGCGCCGGAGGCCGGGCCCGGCCAGGCCAGCGTCACCGCCACGCCGCGCGCGCGGGCGGCCAGCAACGCGTCGACGACTTCTCGATCCGCGAGCTCTTCGGTTTCGACCGCCAACGTGGCGCCGGCCTCGGCGAACAGTCCCAGCAGGGCGCCGCGCGACCCGTCCGGCGAGGTGACCAGCCGGCCGGCGGGCGCCGCCGTCGTTCCGAACTGGTCGGCCGCGAAGACGGCCTCCATCGCGGCGACGTCCACCGGGTCCGTGTCGACGGCGGCGTACTCGCGGTTCGAGTCCAGCCCGGAGGCCGTCAGGTTCAGCGTCAGCACGGCCAGCGTCGCGTGATCGACGGTGAAGACCTTGGCGTGGGTATAGGTGAAGCGCGCGGTCGCCCAGCGGACGTCGGCTCCCGCCGCTGCCAGCCGCGCAAAGGCGGCCTGGTTCGCCCCCTCGGCCTGATAGGGCGCGGGCTCGAGCAAGATCCGGACGTCGCACCCGGCGGCGGCGCGGCCGGCCAGGATGGCGAGGGCGTCCTCGTCGGTCAGCAGGTACAGCTCGGCCCAGACGGACCTCCGGGCGCCGGAGAGCAGGTCCAGCACGGCGGCGCGCCCGGCCTCCGGCTCGACCAGCAGGCGGACGGCACCTGCCGGGGGCCCGGGCGGGGCGTGCGGCAGGGCGGGCTGGCAGCCGCCCCCAAAAAAGAACGCCCCGGCCAGGGCCAGGGCGTGGGTGGCAGCGCGGGTTTTCACGCTGCTGGTATCGGACCGGCCGGCGCGTGGTTGCGCGCCGGCCGATCGGGCCTGCGCGCTACATGCAGCCGGAGATGTCCACGGTGGTGGTGATGTTGGTCGCCGCGTTGATCCCCTCGCTCCGCAGGCCACCGCAGGTCCCCTTGGAGACGGTCGCCGTGCTGCTCGAGCAATCGACCTGCAGGTTGCCGGTCGACGAGACCAGGAAGTTCCCCTGGGCCGCCAGGTTCTCGGTCAGGGGACCGGTGCAGGAAGGAGCGGTGCAGGCGCTCAAGGCGACGCACAGGCCGCCGCTGGCGTTCAGGCCGGCCGCGCCCAGCGGAACCTGCAGGTAGTTCTTGCCCGGATCGCCCGCCGACCCGAGGTCGATGCCGGACAGGTCGTCGCCCGCCACGCTGTTCGCGCCGCTGCTCACGATGACGCCGTACTGCTGGTTGGCCAGGAACAAGCTGTTTCGCACCTTGACCTTCGAGCCGCCGAAGAGACGCAGGCCGTAGTTGGGCGTGTTGCCCCACGAGACGACGCCATTGATTTCGTTGGTGACCAGGCCGGCTGCGCCCGGCGTCTGGTTGATGCGGATGCCCGCCGCAGCGTTCCCGGTGCAGACGACCGTCCCGCTGTTGGTTGGGACCGGGCTGCCCGGCGTGCCGGTGATGCTGACCGAGCCGAGTCCGCTGACCTCGATGCCGTGTGACGCGTTGTTGGCGAACAGCGTCTCCGTCCCCGACGGGTTGTCGATGTTGGCGGCGCCGCCGCTGATGCGGAGCCCGTCGGAGTTCGCGCCGGCCACCACCACGCCGGCCCCCACGGTCAGGGTTCCGTTCGTGACCCGGATGCCGTCGTTGTTGGTGTTCTGGATGGTCACGTTCGAGATGCTGGCGGCGAAGCCGGCCGTCGTCGGCGAGACCACCACCGCGATCCCGCCGGTGTGGTTGTTGCCGTCCAAGGTCAGCGGTGCGCCCGTTCCGCCGGAGATGCCCGAGCTGTTGTTGTTCAGCTTGAAGGCACCCGCCACCGGGACGGTAATGGTGACCGGACCGCCGCTGGTGGTCAGCGTCGTGTTGGTCGGCAGGATGATGGGCAGGGTGTCGCCCGACGACAGGCCGGTGGTCGTGCCGGAGCTGCCGACGATGATGATCTGGCTTCCCGCGAAGGGCGTCGAGCCCATGTGCCCGATGGCCGCCGTGATCGTCTTGAAGGCGCATCCGGGCGCCGCCGTGCTGCCGGACATGCCGCTGCCGGTCGCGGTCGCGTCGTTCCCGTTGATCGGGTCGACGTACCACTTGTTGCCGCTGACCGCGTTGCAGGCGGTGCAGGTGTGGTTCACGCAGGCCGTGCCGACCGCGCCGCAGTCGTTGTCGACGCAGCAGTTACCGGCCGTGCAGGTGCCGCCGCAGCAGAAATCGCCCGCGTTGGCGGTGCAGGCCGAGCTGTTGTTCGTGCACGCTCCGCTCACGCACTTGCCCGAGGCGGTGTCGCAGACGTCGTTGGCGCCGTAGACCGAATCGGACTTGCATTGGCTGTCGGTGGTGCAGGGGCCGCAGGTGTTGGCGGTCGTGACGCCGCAGATGAAGCCGGCCGTGCACTCGCTGCTGGTGGCGTGGCAGTTGCCTGGGGCGCACAGCCCCTGGTAGCAGATGTCGCCCGTGTAGCGCGGGTCGGCGTTGCAGTCGGTGTCGCCCGAGGTGCCGCCGCAGCTGCTGCAGGTGTGCGTCGAGGTGCTGCAGAGCTTGCCCGCGGTGCAGTCGTTGGAGGTGTCGTGGCAGTCGCCCTGGACACAGCCTCCGGCCAGGCAGATGTAGCCGGCGCCGTAGGTGTTCGCGGCGTTCTTGCAGTTGGTGTCGCCGGCCGTGCCCGAGCCGCAGCTGCTGCAGGTGTGGGCCACCGTCAGGCCGCAGACCTGGCCGTTCATGCATTCGGCGGAGGTGTCGTGGCAGTTGCCCGGCACGCACTGCCCGGCCAGGCAGATGTGCATGGGGCCGTACGTGGTGTCACCCACGCATTGCGCGTCGCCGGTAGACCCCGCCGTGCAGGGCGTGCAGGCGTTGTGGACGCAAAGTTGGTTGTTGCCGCACTCGCTCGAGCTGCTGCAGTTCCCCGAGATGCAGGAGCCACCCGCGCAGACGTGATCGGCGCCGAACGCGCTGGTGCAGTCGTCGTTGGTGCTGCAGTTGCCGCAGGTGGAGTTCTTGCAGATCTTGGTCCCGTCGGTGCTGCAGGTCGCCGCCGTGTGGCAGTTGCCCACGATGCAGGCGTTGCCCTGGCAGATGTACGTCGCGCCGTACTTGGCGTCGCCCTGGCAGGTGCTGTCGCCGGCCGTCCCGCTGCCGCAGCCCTTGCACGTGTGCGACGTCAGATCGCAGACCTGACCGGCGTTGCAGCCGCTGCTGTCGTGGCAGGTTCCCGTGACGCAGGCGCCGCCGCTGCAGATGTGGTTCGCGCCGTATTCGCTGGCGCACTGGGTGTCGCCGTCGGCGCCGCCGCACGCGCCGCAGGTGAAGGCCGTCTGGGATCCGCAGATGAGGCCGGTCGCCGCGCAGTCGCCCTTGGCCAGGCAGTTCCCGGCGATGCAGGCGCCGGCGTGGCAAACGTGGTTCGTGCCGTACGCGGCGGTGCAGTCGTTGTTCGCGGTGCACGCGGCGCAGCTGTTGTTGACACAGACCTTCGTCGCGTCGTTGCAGTTCGCGGCCGTGTGGCAGTTGCCCATCGTGCAGGCGCCGGACACGCAGATGTAGCCGCTGCCGTAGGCGGTCGTGCAAGCGGAGTCGCTGCCGTTGCAGCCGACGCAGGCCCCGCTGCTGCAGATCCCGCCGTTGCAGTCGGCGTTCTTGGTGCAGCCCGCGCCACCGGCGCCGCCGTTGGCGGTGCCCCCGACGCCGCCGTTGGCGGTGCCCCCGACGCCGCCGTTCGCGGAGCCCCCGACGCCGCCCTTGCCCCCGGCGCCGCCGGTGGCCGACGCGCC
>JAICYS010000069.1 GCA_025934105.1 Myxococcota bacterium
GTTCGCGCTCCCGAGGGCGGTGGCGGCGCTGCCCCGCGCCAGCTCCAGCGCCGGGTGATGGGCGCGCGCCGCCCGCACCGCCTCGGCCAGCGTCACCACCGGGGCGGTGGCGAGGCTGTCCGGCGCAGCGTTCGGCGACGCGGCGGCCGGCGACGCCTCCTGCGCGCGCGCGTCGCCCGCCGCCACCAGCAGCACCAGCGCCGCGCATCTCGCGATCAGGCGCCTCATTCGAACCGCAGCGCCTCGATGGGGTCCAGGCGCGACGCCTTGCGCGCCGGGTAAAGCCCGAACACCACGCCGACCACTCCGCTGAACACCACCGAGATGACCACCACGTCGGGCCGCACCAGCGTCGGCCAGCCAAACCGCGCCGCCAGCCGCCCGGCCGAGAACACGCCGATGGCGATGCCCACCAGCCCGCCGGCGATGGCCAGCGTCAGCGACTCGACCAGGAACTGCAGCAGGATGTCGAGCGGCGTGGCGCCGACGGCCATGCGCACGCCGATCTCGCGCGTCCGCTCGGTCACGCTGACCAGCATGATGTTCATGATCCCGATGCCGCCCACCAGCAGCGAGACCCCCGCGATGCTGGCCAAGAGCGTGGTCAGCGTGCGCGTCCCCTCGGCCTGCGCGTTGGCCATCTCGGTCAGGTTCCGGATCGAAAAGTCGTCTTCGGCGCCCAGTTGCAGGTGATGCCGATCGCGCAGCAGGTTGGCCACCTGCGTCTGGGCGCGCTCGGTGGCGTCCGCCGAGGACGCGCCGATGAAGATGGTGCCGTTGATGAACTTCTGCAGGCCGCCCTGGATCTTCGTCTGGAAGGTGGTCTGCGGGACGAAGGCGGCGTCGTCGTAGTCCTGGCCCATGGGCGATTGCCCCTTGCGCGCCAGCACGCCCACCACCTCGAACGGGATGTTCTTGATGCGGACCGTCTCGCCGAGCGGGTCGACCGCCCCGAACAGCTTGTCGACCACGGTCCCGCCCAGCACGACCACCTTGGCCGAGGAATCCAGGTCGGAGTCCAGCAGTCCGCGCCCGCGCTCGACCGCCCAGCTGCGGATCTGAAAATACTCGGGCGAGGTGCCGCTGACCTGCGTGGCCCAGTTCTGGTCCTCGCTCATGAGCTGCGCGCTCGACCGGAGCTGCGCAGCCGCGTAGCGCACGGCGGGCGCCTCACGCCGGATGGCCCGCAGGTCGTCCCAGGTCAGGGTGGGCATCGAGCCGAACCCGCCGCGCGCGCCGCCCGACTGGGTGCTGCCCGACATCACGATGAGCAGGTTCGAGCCCATCGAGGCAAACGAGGCCTCGACCTCGGCCTTGGCCCCCTCGCCGATGGCCACCATGGCGATGACGGCGCCCACGCCGATGATGATGCCCAGCACCGTCAGGAACGACCGCAGCTTGTTCCGCAGCAGCGCGCGCAGCGCGACCCGGAAGGTCTCCAGCGGAATCACGCCGAGGCCTCCGGCGCGTCGGCGGTGGCGCCGGCCGCGGCCGCCCGGTCGGCGGCCGCCCGGCGCGCCGCCTGGCGGGTGTCCGTCCGGATCCGCCCGTCGCGCATCATGACCACGCGCGAGGCGTACGCGGCGACGTCCGGCTCGTGGGTGACCAGAAGGACGGTGATCCCGGCGGCCGACAGCTCCTGGAAGAGCACCATGATTTCGACGGTGGTGCGCGAATCCAGGTTGCCGGTCGGCTCGTCGGCCACGATGAGCCGCGGCTGCGTCACCAGCGCCCGCGCCACCGCCACCCGCTGCTGCTGCCCGCCCGACATCTGGTTCGGGTGGTGGTGCGCGCGCTCGGCCAGCCCGACGCGGGCCAGCGCGACCTCGGCGCGGCGACGCCGCTCGCGCGCCGGCACGCCCCCGTACATCAGCGGCAGCTCGACGTTCTCCAGCGCCGAGGTGCGGGCCAGCAGATTGAAGCTTTGAAACACGAACCCGAGCGTCCGGTTGCGGATGCGGGCCAGCTCCCGCCGATCCAGCCGCGAGACCTCCTGGCCGTCCAGCCGATAGGTCCCGGTCGAGGGCCGATCCAGGCAGCCGACGATGTTCATCAGCGTCGATTTGCCCGACCCGGACGAGCCCATCACGGCCACGAAGTCCCGCTCCTCGACGGCAAACGACACGTCGCGCAGCGCGTGCACCTCCACGTCGCCCATCCGGTACACCTTTGAGATCTGCGTCAGGTCGATGAGGGGCATGCGCGTCCGCTCCGCTAGAACAGGCGCCGGATCCGACCGCCCGGCCCCTTGGGCGGCGCGCCGGCCGATTCGGTGGTGGACGCGTCGACGATCAGCGCGTCTCCGTCGTGGACGTCGCCTTCGACCACCTCGGTGGTGCTGCCGTCCGACAAGCCGATGCGGATCGGGACCAGCTCGGGACGGCCGCCGCGCAACACCCAGACGATGCGGCGGTCGTTCGGCGCGTCCGCTTTGCCGTCGCCGCCCGCCGGCCGAGGCCGCCGCCCGGCCGGGCCGCCGCCGCCGGGCGCCGCGCCCCCGTGGATGGCAGTCAGCATCGGCCCGCCCGCGCCTCGCGGCCGACGTTCAGGGGTCGGGGGCGCCGGCATTCCCAACGCCGCGAAGATCTCCGGAGCGGGCTTGAACCGCATGGCCGCGTTGGGCACGCGCAGGACGTCGTCCTTCTCGGCGGAGACGAACGTGACGTTGGCGGTCATGCCCGGACGAAGCTTCAGGTCGGAGTTGTCGACGTCGATGACCGCGTCGTAGGTGACCACGTTCTGCACGGTCTGCGGCGAGTTCCGGATCTGCCGGACCTTGCCGCGAAACCGTTCTCCGGGGAAGGCGTCGACGGTGAAGCTGGCCGGCATGCCGGCCGACAGCTTGCCGACGTCCGACTCGGCCACCGACGTGTCCACCTGCATCCCGCGCAGGTCCCTGGCGATCACGAACAGCGTGGGCGCGGACAGCGACGCCGCCACCGTCTGCCCGACGTCGACGTTCCGCGAGATGACCGTCCCGTCGGTGGGCGAGACGATCGAGGTCATGTTCAAGTTCACCCGGGCCTGCGAGAGCGACGCCTTGGCCTGCGCCACCCCGCCCCGCGCCGCGGCCGTCTGCCCGCGCGCCACCTCCAGGTTCGCCTGGGCAGTGTCGTAGTCGGCCTGGGCGATCAGCTTCCGGTCCAGCAGGTTCTTCTGGCGGTCGAACTGGCGGCCGGCGTCGCGTTCCTGCGCCTCCGACTTGGCCAGGGTGCCCACGGCCTGTTGGTAGTTGGCCTGGGCTTGCTCCAGCGCCGCCTGGAAGAGCCGGGGATCGATCTTCGCGATGAGCTGCCCCTTTTTCACGGGCGAGTTGAAGTCGGCGAACAGCTTCTGCACCGTCCCCGACACCTGCGTGCCCACCTGGACCGTCACCAGCGCCGACAGCGTTCCGGTCGCCGTGACGCGCGCGACGATGCGGCCGCGATCGACCGCCGCCGTGTCGAACTCGACCGGCGGCTTGCCGTGGGCCGCCCGCCAGCGCCACACCCCGATCCCGCCGCCGGCCAGGAGCACCAGCGGCAGCACCGCCACCACGGCCCGGCGTCCATTAATCACAGCTCGTCACCCGCACATCTTCGAGGAACCACGAGAGTGCCCGAAGATTAGATCGCCCGCGAAAATCTGCACGTCGGGGCTGCGCTCGCGGCCGGGAGGCCGGTCACGCGGCCGTCACGAAGACGGCCGGCGCCCCGCGGATCGCGACCCTCGATCTCCGCCCCGACGCGACGTCGGGCGCGATCCGACGGAGGCCTGGAACGTCAGCGCCACAGGGCGCGCAAGCGCGTGCGGTCGAGGTGGCTGGCCCATTCCTTGGCGGCCCGGGCCATGATGACCGCCTGGTCGCGCCGGCGGATCGACGGACGGTGAGCGAAGACGTCGAAATCGGCGGCCTCGATCTTGTCGAGGATGGTGTTTCCCACCAGCCAGATGAGGGTCAGCTCCATCCGCAGGTCCTTGCCGACCTTGTCGAGGAGCGGCCGCCCGCGCTCGTAGAGCGCGCGGGTGCGCGTCACCTCGAAGCGCAGCAGGTTCTTCATGGCCGGCGTCAGCTTGAGCGCCTTGACGTCGGCCTCGGCCAGGCCGAAGTGGTGCAGATCCTCGGCCGGGATGTAGATGTGGTCGCGCGCGGCGTCGGAGGCGACGTCCTGCCAGAAGTTGGTGAGCTGCAGCGCGGTCGATAGCTCGTCGGCGTAGCGCACCAGCATCGGGTCGCGGTAGCCGAAGAGAGCCAGCAGCAGGCGTCCCACCGGATCGGCCGAGCGGACCGTGTAGCCGCGCAGCGCCTGGAACGTGGCGTAGCGCCGCACTTCGATGTCCATCCGGAAGGCGGTCAGCATGTCGTGCAGCGGGGGTACCGGCAGATCGCGGCGGTCGATGGTGTCGGCCAGCGCGATGAAGACCGGGTGATCGGCCTCGCCGTGGAAGCAGCGGTGCAGCGCCTCCTCCCAGCGGCCCAGCGCCTCGGCGCGGCGCCCGTCGTATTCAGGCTCGTCGGCGAAGTCGTCGGCGCTGCGCGCGAACGCGTACAACGCCACCAGGTGCGGCCGCAGTTCGGGCGGCACGAACCGTGACGCCACCGGATAGCTCTCGGTGTGGGCGCGCGCGAACTCCTCGCAGTAGTCGTAGGCGCGCGCGACCGTCCAGGGGCCGGGCGGCGGATCCAGCCAGCGGATGGACGGCTTGGGGACCGACGTCAGGGACGGGACGCCGTCGACTTCGACGTCCCGCCCGCTCCGGATGATCTGCCGGAGCATCAGGGGCTCCCCCCGCTGACCTGCGGGTGGGCGGGCAGGCTGGCCGCGCTCGACCGGCGGTGCAGCGCCATGTGCCCGCGCTGGATTCCGTCGGTGGCCAGCGCGCGCAGGGCGGCCAGGTTCGAGGCCAGGCCGGCGCTGGCGACGATCATCCCCAGCTCGGTCGCGTCGGTCACGCCCACCAGCTTCAAGGCCAGCCGGGCGCCCGCGTGCGCGTGCAGCGTGCCCCCGACGGTCCCCAGCGCCATCGGCATCTCCAGCCGGCCCACCAGGTCGCCGTTCTCGACGCGCCAGGTGGCCAGCGGCCGGTAGCGACCGCTGGCCGCGGCGAACGCATGGGCGCCGGCCTCCACGCCGCGCCAGTCGTTGCCGGTGGCGATCACCACCGCGTCCACGCCGTTCATGATCCCCTTGTTGTGGGTGGCGGCCCGGTACGGATCGTCTTCCGCGAAGCGCGAGGCGGCGACGATCCCGTCGCGCACCGCCGCGCCGTCCATGGTCTTCGAGGCCAGCGCGGCGGCCGGGACCCGCGCCCGGACGCGCACGCAGCGCCGGTCGCAGAGGTTGGTCAGGATCCGCAGCCCCGAGCGGCCGCCGGCCAGGGCCGCGACGCGATCGGCCAGCGCCTCGGCGACGGTGTTGACCATGTTGGCGCCCATGGCGTTCCGGCAATCGACGTGGACGTGCACGACCACGCGGCGCGGGTGGGCGCGCACCTCGATCTCGCGCGCGCCGCCGCCCCGTTCGGCCAGGCGCGGCAGCGTGGCGTGCGCCAGCGCCAGCAGCTCGGCGGCGGCGGCTTGCAGGCGGCTGGCCGACGCGTCGGGATCGGCGACGTCGACGATCTCGATCTGCGCGGTCATGACCGGCTCGTCGGCCTCCGCGATGAATCCGCCGCCCTCGCGCACCATGCGGGCGGCGTTGGAGGCCGCGGCGATGACCGAGGGCTCCTCGACGGCCATCGGCACCAGCACGTCGCGCTGGTTGACCAGGAAGTTCAGCCCCACCCCCAACGGCAGCGCGTAGACCCCCACCGCGTTCTCGACGATCTTGTCGGCGGTGCCGGTGTCCAGGCCCCCGCGCTCCAGCGTCTCCAGATCCTGATCGGTCAGATCGGCAATGCCACGCAGGGCGGACCGCCGCTCGCGAATCGAGAGCCGGTAGAAACCCGGAATCCGCGTTCCGTCCTTTTGCGCTTCGTTGCTCATGTCGCCTTTCTAACCATCGCGCGACAGCCCTCGCGCTCCGGTCGTTATACTAAGGATTTCCAGGTCAAGCTTGGCGGCGCGGGCGCGGAAGGCGTCGGCCGCTTCGACGCTGGGGAAGAGCCCGATGCCGACGTCACCGCCGCCGGCCCCCGAGCCCTTGGCCGCCCCGCCGCAGCCGCGCGCCAGCGCCGCGGCCGTCTGCAGCGCCGGCGTGACGATGGGGACGTCGGCGGCGCTGCCCAGCGCGTCCAGCGCCGCGTGCGCCGCCCGCACGGCGTCGATCAGCGCCGCGCCGTTGGCCGCCTCGTACGCGGCGATGAACCGGGTGGCGGCCTCGGCGATCGGCCTCACCAGCGCCGCGTGCTCGGCGGGATCGCGGGCGGCCAGCCGCTCCACCGCGTGCAGGAACTGGACGGTGGCCGCCGGATCGCCGGCTCGAAAGACCACCAGCTCGGCGGGGACGACGGCCGGCAGCGGCCGGATCGCGCGCCCTTCCCGACCTGGGCCGGCGTAAGCGATGACGCCGCCGAGCAGCGCCGCCGCCACGTCGCCGCCCGACCCGCGGCCTCCCTGCGCCTGCTGGTGCGCCGTCACCGCCAGCGGCAGCAGCGAATCGGGATCGGATCGTCCCAGCGCGTCCCAGAGCGCGCCCATGGCGGCGACCAGCGCCGCGGCGCTCGAGCCGAGGCCCAGCTTCTGCCCCTCCTGGCTGAGCGCGCTGCTGTCGACCAGAGGCGCGCCGTCGGGCAGCGAGAGCCCGTTGGCCTGCGCGTACTCGCGGACCGCCTTGACGGCTTCGGCGATGAGCGGCGTCTCCGGCTGGGCGCCGGGCACGAACCGCGCGGCGGCGCGCCGGGCGACCGCCGCCACCACCGCCGTGCCGCCGTGCAAGACGGCGTATTCGCCGATCAAGAACAGCTTCCCCGGCGCGCTGAAGGTGGTCATGCCGCCTCCACCACCCGCGCCCCCGGGCCGGGCGCCGCGATCAACGTGCGCAGGACGCCCGCCGTTCCGTTCAGCGCGGCGGCCACCGCGTCGGCCTCGGCGGCGGCGCACAGCACCTTCACGTGGGGGCCGGCGTCGATGGTGAAGAAGGCCGACACGCCGCGCTCGCGCAGCGCGCGCACCGTGGCCATGGCCGCCAGCGTGGCCGGATTCCAGTACAGGATGGGGGGATCGGCGGCCATGGCGCTGGCGTGCATGCGCAGCGCGCTCCGCTCGGCGACGGTCCCCAACCCGTTCAGGTCGCGGGCCGCGATCGCCGTCCGGGCCGCCGACAGATCGTCCTCCACGCTGCGCACCCAGGCGCCGTAATACGGCGAGGTCGCCGCGGTGCGCGCCATGGCCGCCGTCGAGCCGATCGCCTTTTCGCCGGCCGCGGTGATCGCCACCACCAGCCGCACCTCCCAGCCGGCGCCGCTGTCCAGGGCGTGCGCGACGGCGTCGTGGCCGTCGGCGCGGGACCCGGGCGCCATCTCGACGAAGCCGCCGAAGATCGATCGCGCCGCCGACCCGGAGCCCAGCCGCGCCAGCTCGGACAGCTCCACCGGCGACAGATCCAGGCCCGCCGCCTGCGCCGCGGCGACGGCCAGGGCCGCGAACCCCGACGCCGACGACGCCAGGCCGGCGGCGGTCGGCACGCTGTTGAACGTCTCGACGGTCGCGCACGCGCTGATGGCCGCCCGGCCGCGCACGCGGTCGAGGAACGCCGACGCGCGCGACACGAACTTCTGGCCGGCCGGCGCGCCGTCCAGCGCGATCCGATCGGCGCTGCCGTCGCCCCCGTCGAAGGCCACGCGCGTGCGCGTCCCCAGGCGGTCCAACGTCAGCGACAAGCTGCCGGCGGCGGGCAGGTTCAGCGTCTGGTCCCGCTTGCCCCAGTACTTCACCAGCGCGATGTTGGTGCCCGCCACGGCGGTGGCGCTGGTCATCGGACCTCCGCGGGCGTGGCCGCGATCTCGGCCGTGAACCCGTCGAAGCCGGCCGCGCGCCAGCGCGCCAGCACGTCCCGCTCGTGCGCCGGCGCCAGCGCGATCACCGCGCCGCCGCCGCCCGCCCCGGTCAGCTTCGCGCCCACCGCGCCGGCCGCGCGGGCCGCGTGGACCAGCGTGTCCAGCTCGGGCGAGGAGACGCGCACCGCGGCCAGCAGCCCGTGCGCGACGTCGAAGATGCGCCCCAGCCCGTCGACGTCGCCCTTGCCGAGCGCGCCCGCCGCGTCGTCGGCCAGGCGCCCCAGCAGCGCCAGGGCCTCGCCGGCCGCGGCCAGCCGATCGCGCAGCCGCGCCACCGCCGCGACCTGCGCCGCCGTGTCGCGCGGCTTGCCGGAAAGCCCGATGCACAGCGTGATCGGCTGCAGCACCGGAATCGGCTGCCAGCCGCCCGCGCGCGTGAAGCGCCCGACGCGTCCGCTCTTGGCGGCGGCGGCGTCGATCCCGGAGGGCGTTCCGTGGAACACCTCCTCGGCGGCCTGCACGGCGGCCTCGATCGTCTCGGGCGGGACCACCCGGCCGCTGGCCGCCGCCGCCGCCCGCGCGACGGCGACCGCCATGGCCGCCGAGCGCCCCAGCCCCGCCCGCGACGGGATCCGGGCGTCACCTTCGAAGGCCAGCGCGGGGGCCTCGATCCGACGCTGAATGGCCTCCAGCGCGCGGCCCACCGGCGTGCCGTCGCCGGCCGCGGCCTGCAGCCCCCAGGCGCCGATGCGCAGGGTTCCGTTGCCGGGGCGCGCCGTCACGGCGATCCCCGTCGAGATTCCGGCGGCGACCGCGGCGTGGCCGTGCACGACGGCGTGCTCGCCGACCAGGATGACCTTGCCGTGGCCGAAACCGCGGAACGGTTCGCCTTGCGCCGCCGACATCACCGCGGCCTCTGCGCCACCCAGGCGGCCAGCTCGCCGGTGATCACGCGCGGCGCAGTGCCTAGCTCGGCCACCCGGCCGACGCCCGTCAACAGCGCCGCCGCCCGCAGGCCGTCGATGACGCCGCCGAGGTACGCGATGCCGCCGTCGCGGCCACCCTCCTGCACCGCCCGCAGCGCCGGCTGCGCGACGCCGGCCACCGTCGCTCCCAGCGCCAGCGCGCGCGCCACGTCGAGGCCGGTGCGGATGCCGCCCGACGCGACCAGGTCGACGCCGGCCGCGGGCAGACCCTCCGCCGCCAGCCAGGCGACCGCGGCGGCGGTCGGAATGCCCCAGTCCCACAGCTCCTGGCCACGGGCCTTGTCGGCCCCCTGCGCGCGATGCGACTCGACGGCGGTCCAGGAGGTGCCGCCGCCGCCGGACACGTCGATGGCCCTCACGCCGGCCGAGACCAGCTTGCGGGCCACCGCCGGAGAGATCCCGCAGCCGGTCTCTTTCACCATCACCGGACGGCCCAGCTCGGCCACCACGCGCGCGATGGCGTCCAGCGCCCCGCGAAAGTCGCGATCGCCCCCCGGCTGCGCCATCTCTTGCGCCGGGTTCAAATGAACGCACAGCGCATCGGCCTCGACCCGCGCCACCACCTCGCGCACCGCCGCCGTCGGAAGCGCCGCGAGCTGCACGGCCCCGAAGTTGGCGAACAGGTACACGTCGGGCGCGCCGCCGCGAACGGCGTAGGTCGGCGCCAGCTCGGGGTGCAGCAGCATCGCGCGCTGGCTCCCCAGCCCGAACGGAATGCCGAGCGCGGCGGCCGCCGCGGCCAGCGCCCGGTTGATCTCGCCGGCCGCCGCGGTGCCGCCGGTCATGCCGGTGACCATCAGCGGCGCGCGGATGGGGCGTCCGAGGAGCGTGGTGCCCAGCTCGATCTCGGCGGTCGCGCGCTCGGGCAGCGCGCAGTGGAGCAGGCGCACGTCCTCGAACAGCGGCGGCCTGCGAAAGTCGGCGGCTCCCGAGGCGGCGATGGCGAGGTGCTCGGCTTTACGCTGACTGATTCCGCCCTCACCCATGGCTGCCTTGCGTATAGGCCGTGGACCCCCGGCGCGGCAAGGGGCCAGATAAATTTTTCAAAAGTATTTGAACCTCAGCCGTGGGACCCGAACGCCGCGGCATCGATTTCTTGCGGTGACCTGAACGGGTGGATAGTATCGCGCTTCATGGAGTGGTCCTGGCTGGCGATCGCCGGCGTGGCATTTCTGATCGGGGGCGCGGCGGGCGGTGGTTTGGCCTGGCTGGTGGCGACCGCGCGGGGGCGGGCGCTGGCCGAGGCCGCCGGCCGCGACGCGGTGGCGCGGGCCAGCGGCGCCGAAGCACGGGCGGACACGTTGGCGGCGCAGGCCCACCAGGCGGAGGCGCGCGCCAACAGCCTCGAGGCGGCGCTGCGCCAGGCGGACAGCCAGCGGGCCGCCGAGCAGGCCCGGGCCGACACGATGGCGCGCACGCTGGAAGATCAGCGGGCGCGCAACCAGACCGCGGCCGAGCAGCAGGCGCGCGAAAAGACGCACGAAAAGCTGATCGAGGGGATGGTCGCCCCCGTGCGCGCCTCGCTGGAGAAGGTCGACGAGCAGATCCGGGCCATGGAACGCGAGCGCGGCACCGCGTACGGCGCCCTCCGCCAGCAGATGCAGGCCATCGCCGAAACCCAGGAGCGCCTGCGCGATGCCGCCACCGGCCTGGTCGGCGCGCTCAAAGCGCCCACGGTGCGCGGCCGCTGGGGCGAGATGCAGCTCCGTCGCGTCGTCGAGATGTCGGGGATGATCGAGCACTGCGACTTCGTCGAGCAGGCCACCATCACGCCGGCCGACGGCGAGGGGCGGGTGCGTCCGGATCTGATCGTGAAGCTGGCCGGCGGCCGCAACATCGTCGTCGACGCGAAGGTGCCCCTGTCGGCGTACCTCGAAGCGCGCGAGGCCCCGAATGAGGACGTCCGCCAGGCGAAGTTGCGGCAGCACGCGGCGCAGCTTCAGGCCCACATCCAGAAGCTGGCGGCCAAGAGCTACTGGGACGAGTTGGGCGTGGTGCCCGAGGTGGTCGTGATGTTCCTGCCCGGCGAGACGCTGTACACCGCCGCGCTGGAGCAGATGCCCGGCCTCATCGAGGAAGGGTTCGCGCAGCGCGTCCTGGTGGCGACGCCCACCACGCTGCTGGGCCTGCTGCGGGCGATCTCGTGCGGATGGCGCGAGGAGCGGCTGGCGGAAAACGCGCAACGGATCAGCGACGAGGGGCGGCGCCTCCACGAACGGGTGGCCACCGTGCTGGATCATTTCGGCGATCTGGGGCGCTCGCTGGGCCAGGCGGTCAAGCACTTCAACGTGGCGATGGTCTCGTTCGAGCGGCGCACCGTGGTGTCGGCGCGCAAGCTGGAAGAGCTGGGCGCGAAGGGAAAGAAAGAGCTGGTGGACCGGCCGCAGATCGACGTGCGGCCGTTCGCGGTGAGCGCGCCGGAAGAGCCGCGCAAGAAGCTGGGGCAGGCGCCGCTGACGCTGGCGATCACGCCGGCGGCCGCCTCGAACGACGGGGGCTGAGCGGCGGTGGATTTCGTCGAGCCGGCCCGCGCGTTCACGCTCGAGCTGGTCGGCGGGCGCGGCCACTACGAGCGCGTGGTCCAGGCCGTCATGGAGGCGCGCCGCAGCGTCTGGATCGCCACCGCCAACCTGAAAGAGCTGATGGTCGAGGACCATCGGGCCGCGCCTGGACGGCGCCGCACCCTGCGGACCGGCGCGCGCGGGTCCCCCCGCACCTTCCGATCGATCCTGGGGGTGTTCGACGAGCTGGCGGCGCGCGGGGTCGAGCTGCGCATCTTGCACGCCGGCGTTCCCTCGCGCGCGTTCCAGGCGGCGCTGGCCAAGCGGCCCCGGTTGAAGCGCGCGCTGGCGATGCGGGCCTGCCCGCGCGTCCACTTCAAGACCGTCATCGTGGACGGCGCGTTCATCTACGTCGGCAGCGCGAACTGGACGGGCGCCGGCCTGGGCGCCAAAGGAACCGGGCGCCGCAATTTCGAGCTGGGGTTCGCCGGACGCGACGACGGTTTGTTGGATCGAGCCCAGGAGATGATCGACACCATCTGGCGCGGCGTTCCCTGCAAGACCTGCAAGCTGCGCGACATCTGCCCGACGTATAAAAAAGCCCCGGTCTGATCCCCATGGCCCGCGCTTGCGGGGCCAACGGCCGTGCTTACCTTCGAACGGTGATGTCGCGGCAGGCGGGACAGGACGCGCCGGATGGCGTGGTGGGGCTCCTTCGGGAGACCGCCGATGGTCTGGGTCAGCTCATCGCCGACCACATCAAGCTGGCCCGGCTGGAACTGGCGGCCGACGCGCGCAGCTACGGCCAGGGGGTGGCGATTCTGGTGGTGGCGGGCTTCGTGCTGGCGCTGGGCTACGCGTTCGCCTGGCTGGCGATCGGCCTGGCCGTGGCGCGCCTCTGCGGTGCGCCCGTCGCGTTCGGGGGGGTGGCGGTCCTGCACCTCATCGCGGGCGGAATCGCGGTCGCGTCGGCCGTGAAGAGAATGAAAAAGACATCCCTCATGCGCGGAACAGCCGCCGAGGCCACCCGCAGCGTCAGCGCGCTGACTCAATCCCTGGAAGGGCCTGCCTCATGAGCGCAAACAGCATGGACAAAGCGAGTGACGACCCGGCTGCCTCCGACGAGCTGGCGCAGGCCGAGTCCGACGTCGAGCGGGCGCGGGAGCGCGTGGCGCAGTCGATGATGGCGCTGCGCAACGAAGTGGCCCGCCAGGTGGATTGGCGCTCGTGGATCCAAAGGCGGCCGGCGCTGTTCATCGGCGGCGCCTTCGCGGTGGGTTTCTGGCTGGGAAACCGGCGATAGCGACCAGCGGTCGCAGCAAACGGCAGTCGACGAAAATTCGGGAGGACAACCATGGAAATGACGGAGCAGATCGAAGCGACCGTCCGCGAGGTCGGCGCCCGCGTGCGCCCGCAGATCGAAGAGGCCAAGCGGCGGCTCTCGTCGCTGGACGAGACGGTCACGGACTACATCAAGGAGAACCCGGGCAAATGCCTACTGGGCGCGCTGGCCGCCGGATACCTGATCGGAAAAATCGCCCGAAAAGCGGCGTGAGCGGGAGAGGGAAAATGGAAACTCACGATCAGCCGAACATGGCGAACGGCCGCAGCGAAGACCCGGCCAAGACCATCGGACAGCGGATGGACCGCGTCAGCGACTCCGCGCAGCAGGCGTGGGATCGCACGCGTGACGCGGTCACCGACCTCAAGCGCGCGGCCGACATCGACGGGCGCGTGCGGCGCAACCCGTACGGAACCATCGCGGCCGCGCTGGGCGTCGGGTACGTGCTGGGTGGCGGCATCTTCACGCCACTCACCGCCCGCATCGTGGGGCTGGGGATGCGGCTCGGGATCCGGCTGGCGCTGCTCCCGATGCTGAAGGACCAGATCTCCGAGCTTGCCGATTCGCTCGGCGGCGAGGTCGAGACGAACAAAGGGCGACGTGGCGGCGGCAAAGCCGCAAAGACGGGCGAACGCTGAAAACTCAGGAGGCTGACATGAATCTCAAGGATCTGAAGGGCATGGACAAGGACGATCTACTGGGCCTTCTGGGGCTCGAAACCAAGAGCTCGACCAGCGCCTGGCTGGCGGGGACGCTGGGCACGTTCGGCATCGGCCTGCTGGTCGGCGCCGGCATCGCGCTGATCCTGGCCCCCAAGCCGGGCCGCGAGCTGCGCGAGGACATCCGCGACCGCCTGCGCCGCGCTCCGGACGACGCCTCGGAGGCGATCTCGTCGGCGGCGAACCGCGCCGAGACGCTGGGCGGCGTCGGCAAGACTTACTGACGGATTCGGGCCGGCCGGGCCGTTGATGACGTTGCGAGAGGTCCCGTCGGGCTGCGCCCGGCGGGATTTCGCGCGTTCGGGGCCCATGCGGCCGCTTCGCGGTCCAGTCGACCGGCGGCCGGCGCTCCGGCCGGCTGCCCGGGGCCGGGCTTCCGGGTCCCGCTGCCCCCGAGTCGACTCCCGTCGGTTATCGGCCTGGCTTTGCCACCTCGCCGGGCTGACGCCTGGGAGGGCGTTGCCGTCAGGAAGCGGTGATCGGCAGCCAACCATGCCCGACGCTCGAGCCAACCGAACGGGGCTGCCCGGAGAGGGGTGAAGAAACATCGCGGGCCATCTCGACGCCCACCCGGAAAATGGACGGCCCCGCCGGCCGGCCCGATACTGGGACGGGCGGGAAGCTCGATGCGCCGTGAAACGAAGACCTGGGCGGGGCGGCTGGTCGCGGCTGCCGTCGTGGCGTTCGTCCTCGCGTACCTGCCTTACTTCCTCTACACGCGCTCCGGCCTGGGACGCACCTTGCTGCTGGCGCGCGACCTGAAGACGCTGCGGGCGCGCAATCAGGAGCTGGCCGCTGAAAACGATCGCCTGGCGCGGGAGGCCGAGGCGCTCCGCAGCGATCCCAACGCCATGGAGCGGGTGGCCCGCTCGGACCTGGGATGGGTCAAGCCCGGCGAGATCGTCGTCGATTTGACGGACGCTCTTCAGGCCGACGTTCCGGCGGCGACCCCGCCGGGCAAAACCCCGCGAAGCCGCGGCGACCGGCCGGAGGCGGCCGAGACCACGCTGGCGCACCGCAAATGAAGGGCATGCGGTTCAGCGAACAGGTCGGGTACTACGGCGGCCGGTTCGTGCGCGCGACGCTGGCGTTTGCCGTCTGCGCCGCCTTCCTGCTCTTGTTCTGGCACGGGTGGTTCCCGGACCTGCGCGCGCCCGGCGCCGACATGCGGCGCGTGATGGCGGCGACCGTGCTGACCGGGTTGCTGGCGTTCAAGATCGCCGCCCGCGTCCGCACCGCCGAACGGCGCCGCACGGCCCGGCGCGAGGCGCTGTCGGACGCCGAGCTGGGCCTGCTGCTCCTGACCACGGTCTACCTGCTGCTGGCGCTTTCGGGCGGCGTGACCTCCGCCATCTACCCGATGGTTTACGCGGTGGTCAGCTTTCTGGTCACGTTTCACCGGCTATCGGTCGGGCTGCCGCTGGCGGCCGCCGCCATCGGGTTCGAGGCCGTGCTGTCCTTCGGCCCCAACGCCGCCCCCGACGCGGCGGGGGCCTTTCCGGGGCACGTCGCCTTCATCGCGGTGTTCGCCCTCTTGAACGTGGTCTTCCTGCACGCCGAGGTGGCGCGGCAGCGCCGCGAGCGCCGCAGGCGCCTCGAGGGCGAGGTGGCCGCCATGCGCGAAGAGGCGCGCGAGTTCCGCCTGATCTCGACGGCGCTCTCGTCGGAGAGCCGGGTGCGCAGCCGCGACGAAGAGCAGGAGAAGCTGTCGCAGGGCTCGATCCAGACGATTCACCAGCAGCTCTACTACAACCTGGCGCTCCTGCGCTCGGCCCTGGAGCTGCAGACCTGCGCGCTGCTCTGGCTGGACGAGAGCGGCGAGCGCCTGAAGGTCAAAGAGCTGTGCACGGATTCGAGCCAGGTCGTCGAGGGTTCGATCCCGGCGGGCGGCGGCGTGCTGGGCGCGATTCTGAAGGAGCGGCACCCGTTCGTGCTGGAGTCGCCGCGCCTGTCGCTGATCCCCTATTACGCCGGCCCGGCCGCGGTGGGCAGCTTCGTCGGGGTGCCGGTGGTCGAGGGACAGGTGCCGCGCGGCATCCTGGTCGGCGACCGCGCCGGCGGGCGCAAGTTCGACGAGCCGGCGGTGGCGCTGATGACCAGCGCCGCCGAGCAGGTGGTGCGCGTCGTCCAGTCCGAGCGCGTGTTCCAGGCGGTCGAGCGCTCGAAACACGAGCACGAACGGTTTTACCGCGCCTCCGCCGAGCTGAATCGAGCGCTGACCCTGGACCAGGTCTACAACGCCGCCATCGCAGGCGCGCGGGGCGTGTGCGACTTCGACTTCGCGGCCATCGCCACCTACGACGCCGCCCGCGGCAGCCACACCATCCGGTGCGTGGTCGGCGAGGCGGCCGACAAGCTGCTGGGGACGTCGCACAAGGACCCCTCGTCGATCGCGTCGATGGCCGCCAAGAACAAGCTGGCGCTGCCGGCGGGCGGCGAATGGCGGGAGCGGGACGTGCCGGTCTTTTCCCACCCGATGCGCATCAAGGACTACGAGTCGCTGCTGGTGGTCCCGCTGATCGTCAAGGATCAGGTGATCGGCACGTTCACGGTCGCAGCCCAGCGGCCGGCCGCGTTTCCGACCGACCGCCGCGAGATGCTGGGCGTGATCGCCAACCAGGTCGCGACCTCGATGCAGAACGCCCGCATGTACGAGGTGGTCGAGGAGCAGGCCACCACCGACGGGCTCACCGGCCTGGTCAATCACCGCACGTTCCAGGAGCGGTTCTCGGCCATGCTGGGGCGGGCCGAACGGCGCACCTTCTCCGTCTCGCTGCTGCTGACCGACATCGATCACTTCAAGAAGGTCAACGACACCTACGGGCATCCGACGGGCGACGAGGTGCTGCGCCGGGTGGCCGCCATCCTCAAGGCCAGCGCCCGCAAGATCGACATCACCGCGCGCTACGGTGGCGAGGAGTTCGCGATCGTCCTCGAAGGGACCGACCGCGCCGGGGCCCGCCAGCTGGCCGAGCGGATCCGCCAGGAGGTGTCGCAGCAGAGCTTCGGATCGCCGAAGGGGAACTTCCAGGCCACGCTGTCGATCGGCGTCGCCAGCTACCCCGACGACGCGCGCGAGAAGGCGGAGATCATCGCCCGCGCCGACCAGTCCCTCTACGCCGCCAAGCACGGCGGCCGCAACCGGACCGTCTGCTGGGGCGACATGGACCGGGGCAAGTTGAAGGTCGCGGCGGCGAAATAGCGGCGAACGCGGCGCGGCGCGCACGTTGTACGCGCAGGTGGCGGACGTCGCACCTGGTGGTCTGCTTCGTACATTGTGCTCACCGAGCGGCCAAGGCGAGAATTCCGCCAATGCGCTGGGCCTTTGGGGTGGCCTCGTTACTGTTCGCCGTGGGCGTGACCTCGGCCGAGGCGGCGACAATCAACGTCGGGCCCGGCGACTCATATGCGAAGATCGAGGCTGCGCAGCCCGGCGACGAGGTGGTGATCGCCCCGGGCACCTACAAATTTCGCGTCTACCTGACCCAGCAGGCGCCGGCGGCCAAGCCCATCCTCATTCACGCCGCCGATCCCAGCAACCCGCCGGTGTGGGACCTCGGCGGCACGCTGGTCGAGAGCGCGCCCGGCAGTTACACGGCCGGCGACCGGGGCCGCGGCTGCTGGCAGTTCTCGGGGGCGACCAACATCCACGTCTCCGGGCTGGTGATCACCGGGTGTCACAACGCCGGCGCCAATTCGGCCGGCGTCCGGTACTACAACGGGTCGAGCGGGATCCTCCTCAGCGACATGGTGTTCCGCGACAACGACAACGGGCTCACCGGCGGGACCGAGAACAGCGAGATCACCGTCGAGTTCTGCGAGTTCGACTCGAACGGCACGCTGCTGGCGTCGTCCAGCGCCCCCTCCCACAACATCTACATCTACGGTGGAACGTTCGCGCTGCGCTACTCGTACGCGCACGATCCGATCCAGGGGCAGAATTTCCACATCCGCGCCCAGCGCGCGACGCTGGAATACAACTGGTTCGCCCGCGCCAAATCGTACGAGGGCGACCTCATGACCGACGACGACTACGACGGCAACGGCACGTTCACGCAACAGATGCTGTTCCGGGGCAACGTCATCTTCCAGGGGACTAGCCAGTCGAACACGTCGCAGATCATCGCGGTCTACGACGACACGGCAGCCGAGGGCCTCAGCCTGAACGTCACGCTGGTCTACAACACCTTCGTCGGGCCGGCCGCCGGCCACGCGGCCCTGGTGCACCTGTCGAACGCCGACGGGACGGCCATGAGCGCCGAGCTGGACGACAACCTGATCGTGGGGGCCGGCGCCGCCGTCAACGTCGAAGACACCATCGAGGGGAAGGTCGGCGGGACGCATAACTGGGTGTCGACCCTCACCAGCGCCAGCGGGCTGACCGGAACCGTGTTCGGCGACGACCCGATGTTCAAGGACGCGGCCAACGAGGACTTCACGCCGGCCGCCGGGTCGACGGCCGTCGGCGCCGCGTCCGAAGCGATCGGCGCCACGCTGGTCCCGACGGCGGAGTACTACCGGAACGAGACGCTGGCGCGGTTTTATCGCCTGCGCCCGACCGCGCACGACGTGGGCGCGTTCGAGTCGACCACCGCCGGCGCGGCCGTCGGCCCGTACGGCGCGGCGTCCGGCGGCGGCGGGACCGGGCCGGCCCATGGCGGCACCTCCGGCGCGGGGAGCGCGCACAGCGGCGGCAACTCGGGCAGCGGGGGGCGCCTCTCCAACGGCAGCGGTGGGGCGGGCGTTCACACCGGCGGCTTCAGCGGCGGCCACAGCGGCGGGGCGACCGGGACCGGCGGATACCCGCCCGGGTCGGGGAACGCCGGCGGCACCCCCACCCTGGCGGCCGGCGCGCCCGGCGGCGGCAAAGGTGGCGGCGGCTGCTCGTGCCGCGTCGCGGGCGGCGCGCCCGGCGGCGCGCTGGCGGTCGGCCTGCTGGGTGGGCTGGGCGGCCTCATGCTGGCTGGCGGCCGCCGTCGCCGTCTCCCGCGCTGACCGGGCCGGCGCCCGTCACTGCCCGGGCGGCTTCACCTTCACCTCGTTGGTGGTCTCGGGGACCATTCGCCCATCCTCCGACGGGCGGAAGCGGATCTCGGTCTTCACCTCGATCACCATCTTCGACAAGGCCTTCGCCAGCTCGTCGTTGAGGTTCAAGTGCTCGAGCCAGCTCCGGACCTCATTGGCGGCGGCGCGCATGATGTCTTCCTTCGAGTTGCGGGCCGCGCCGACGCCCGCCGAGACGGCCCGCCGGACGAAGTCCGAGATGCGGCGGTCGTCGGTGCGCCCGGTGGTCTCCTCGGGCGTCAGCTCGGGTGCCACGTCCTCGGGCGGGCTGCTGCCCTTCTTGTTCGCGTCGTCGGCCATCGCCGGAAGGTTACCGCGAAATGCGGTGGCGGATATGATGCCGGCGTGTCCGGCCGCGCCCGCCTGTTCACCGCCTACCTGGTCACCACCCAGGTCGCGCTGTCCTACCTGGGTCTGGCGCTGTCGCGGCGGTTCCGCCGGCCGGAGGCGGTGGCGCGGCTGACCCTGGCCAAGCACCGCCTGAACGCGCGCCGCATCGAGGCGGCCATCATCAAGCTGCGCGGGCTGTTCATCAAGGTGGGGCAGCTCATCAGCATCATGGCCAACGTGCTTCCCGACGCGTTCCGCGAAGAGCTGCAGGGCCTGCAGGACCAGGTGCCGCCCCGCCCCTACCGCGACATCGAGGCGCGATTGCGCGAAGAGTTCGGCGGCCGCGCGCCCAGCGAGGTGTTCGCCGAGTTCTCGCCCGAGCCGGTGGCCTCGGCGTCGATCGGGCAGGTCCACCGGGCCCGCTTGCCGTCCGGCGAGACCGTGGCCGTGAAGGTCCAGTACCCGGACATCGAGGAGATCGTCCGGATCGACCTGCGCGCGCTGCAGCGGATTTTCGGCGTGCTCCGCTGGTTCATGCCCGACTACGGCTTCGACACCATCTACCGCGAGATCCGCGAGATGGTGCTGGCCGAGCTCGACTACCGGCGCGAAGCGTCGGCCATCCAGAAGATCTCCGCGAACTTCGCGGCCCGCGGCGCGCCGATGTCGCATGTCCGCTTCCCCCGGGTCATGAGCGGGTTCTCGACGGCGCGCGTGCTGACCACCGAGTGGATGGAGGGGGCCAAGGTGGCCGACCTGGAAAAGCTGCAGGCGCTGCACGTCGACCGCCGCGCCGCCGCCCGCCTGTGCGTCGAAGCCTATTGCCAGCAGATCTTCATCGACGGCCTCTATCACGCCGATCCGCACCCCGGGAACCTGCTGGTCCAGCAGGCGGCGGCAGCCGGCGACGGTCCGTCGATCGTGTTCCTGGACTTCGGCGCGACGGCCACCGTCAGCGAGCAGATGCGCCGCGGGATGGTGTCCTTCATCCAGGGGGCGATGACCCGCGACAGCAACCGGATCGTCTCCGCCATGAAGGACATGGGGTTCATCTCGCGGCGGGCCGACCCGGAGGTGTTCGACCGGGTGGTCCAGTACTTCCACGACAAGCTGCGCGTGCAGATGTCGGCCGACGGCTTTTCGCTGAAAGAGCTGAAGTTCGACGCGGAGAAGAGCCTGGGAAGCCTGCTGGACCTGCGCGATCTGAACGTCAGCCTGGCCGACCTGCGCGACGCGTTTCACATCCCCAAGGAGTGGATCCTGCTCGAGCGGACGCTGCTGCTGCTGCTGGGCGTCTGTACGACCCTGGATCCCGAGATGAACCCGGCGGCCGTCATCGAACCCTACCTCGAGCGGTTCCTGCTGGGCGAGCAGAAGCAGTGGTCCGAGGTCGTGCTCGACGCCTCCCGCGAGATGGCGCTGACGGCGCTGGCGCTGCCCGGCGAGCTGCAGCGGTTCATGACCCGCGCCCTGCGCGGCGAGATCGAGGTCGGCGTCCGCAACCTGGACGACAGCGCGCGGGTCATCTACTACACGGGCCAGCAGCTCCTGTGGGGCGGCCTGGGCGCCACCGCCGCGGTGCTGGCCACCGTCTTCGACGGCCGCGGCCAGACGACGGCCACCTGGCTGAGCGGCCTCACCGGCGGGCTGTGCGGCCTGCTGCTGGTGCTGTCCTGGTTCGCGGGCCGGCCGCCGCGTCACCGCGGCCGGCGCTGACCGTCACCCCTCCAGCGCCGGCGGCAGGTCGAACCCGTGCAGGTAATGCGGGCCCACGAAGGTGGTCACGTCCGCCACCGCGCCGCCCTGGAATCGCGTCACCTGCAGCGAATGCAGGCGGAAGACGCCGTCGCCCGCGATCGGGTGGTACAAGGCCACCGCCGGCAGGCCGTTGGCGCGCGTCGGGCGGGCGCGCAGGCCGCGCGCCCAGAAGGCCGCGAACCGGGGCGTCTGCAGGAAGGCGCGCACCGTCTCCGCGCCCCGGAACCAGAGGGCATGCGGCGGCATCGCGAACGCGACGTCCTGCCGCAAGAGCGCCACCAGCGCCTCCAGGTCCCTCGCTTCCCAGGAACGAACGTAGGCGCCGAGGACGTCGGGCGGCGGGTCCGCCGCGGGTTCGACGGCCGCCGCGCCCATGGTCTGGCGGGCGCGGTGGAGCGCGCTGTTGACCGACGAGACCGTCAGCTCGAGGGCGGCGGCGATCTCCTCGGCGGACCAGCCGACCACGTCCTTCAGCAGCAGCGCCGCCCGCTGCCGGGGCGGCAGCCGCTGCAGGAGCGCGATGAACGCCAGGGCCACCGTCTCGCGCGCCTCGGCCGCCCGCCCGGGATCGGGAAACAGCGCCGAATCCGGCGCGGGCGTGATCCAGGCCGCCGCCTCCAGCGTCTCCATCGGCGTGTCCGCCGGGACGGGCGCCCGTTCCAGCTGGGGCAGGAGCCGCTGGGACCCGCGCGCCAGCGCGTTGAGGCAGGCGTTGGTGGCGATGCGCATCAGCCAGTGAGCGAGGGGGGCTTCGCCGCCGTAGCTGCCGCGGGCGCGCCAGGCGCGCAGCAGCGCCTCTTGCGCCACGTCCTCGGCCTCGGCGAACGAGCCGAGCATCCGGTAGCAGTGGCGCAGCAGCGCCGGGCGGTGCTCGGCGAAGGCGGCGGCGAAGTCCCCGGCCATCACGCGGCCGGCTGCCGCGCCGCCCGTTCGGCCATCGCCGGCATCACCGTGGTCTGCCATGGCACCCGATCGTAATAGAGATCGATGGCGCAGATGCGGTCGCCGTCGAAGCGCAGCCATTCGATGGTTGGCAGGGCCCCGGCGCTGGTGCTGGTGACGAAGTCGTAGATGACGCAGGCCTCGTCGCCGTCGACGAACACGCGCTTGACGTCGTTGCGGAGGTGGATGGCCCCCAGCCGTTTCAGCGCGGCCAGGAACTCGGCGGCCGAGCTCCGCGCCATGGCGGGGCCCCGAAACTGCAAGTCGGGCGCCAGGCGCTCTTGCAGCGCGGCGTGGTCGCAGGCGGCGACGGCCTGCAGATATTCGAGGGTCAGAGTCCTTCGATCGGTCGTGGTGGGCATGGTGTCCTCCTGTTCGAAGGGATAGACCCCGGCCAGGGGCGAAATTGTGCGGTCCGCCGACATCGTTTGACGGGACCCGAGCGGCGGAATATCTAGAAGCGGGAAGTCGGTTCGCCCCCCATGCGCCCAATCCTGATCCAGATCCCGTCCAAGCTGCTGTTCGTGGTCGCGCTGCTGGTGGGGGCCGGGATGTTCGCCCGGGACCTGTTCCTGAGGCGGCGCGATCCGGCCCGGCCGTTCTCGTCGACGGCGTTCTACGGGCTGGTGGGAGCCGAGCTGCTGATCGGGCTCAAGTCGGGCTCATGGGTGCCGAGCGCGGCCGGGTTCGCGCATCCGTGGTCGCCCGTACCCATCTACGCCTATGGCGTCATGCTGGGGACCTCGCTGGTGGTGGGCTGGTTCGTGGCCATGCGGTTCGCGAAGCAGGACGGCATCGACCAGCAGGAGGCGGGCACGATCTACATGTGGACCGCCGTCTGGTCGATCGTCGGCGCGCGCGTCCTTTGGTGGATGACCACGCCCGAGGCGACGATCTGGGACCTGCCGCTCATCAACCGCGGCGGACTGGTGGCCTACGGCGGAATGATCGGCGGCTTCCTGGCCAGCTGGTACGGCTGCCACAAGCGCGGGATCCCGCTGCTCAAGTGGGCGGACGTTTCGGCGCCGTCGGTGGTGCTGGGGACCGGCATCACGCGCATCGGCTGCTTCCTGTTCGGCTGCGACTACGGCGCGCGCACCAGCCTGCCCTGGGCGGTGCGTTTCCCGGGCCCCAACCCGCTGTCCCCGAACGGCAGCCCGGCCTGGCAGGACCACGTCCGCAACCTGGGGCTCCCGCAGACGTCGGCCTGGTCGTATCCGATCCATCCGACGCAGATTTACGAATCGCTGGTGGGGCTGGCGCTGTTCGGGCTGCTCCTCTGGCTGCGCCACCACCGCAAGTTCTCCGGGCAGGTGTTCCTGGGCTGGGTGTTCGGGTACGGGATCATGCGGCCGGTGATTGAAATCTTTCGCGCCGACGAGGACCGCGGCATCTATCGCGTCCCGTTCACCACCGATGCGCACCTGTCGACCTCGCAGTACATCGGCATCATCTCGCTGGTGCTGGGGATGGCGCTGCTGATCGCGCTCTTGCGCCGCTACCGCCGCGATCCGGCGAGCCTGCGCATGTGGGAGACCCAACACCTGGCGCCGGCCGGCGGGCCGCGCGTCGCCGAGCGCGAGCGGGCGGCGCCCGGCAAACGGCGCAAGCGGCGGTGACCGGACCGGCGTTCCTCGCGCTGTCCCTGCTGGTGACGGCGGCGGCCGCGCCGGGCCCGGCCCGCGCCGA
>JAICYS010000051.1 GCA_025934105.1 Myxococcota bacterium
CGAATTCGCTGGTGGCGAACTCGCTGGTGGCGAATTCGCTGGTGGCGAACTCGCTGGTGGCGAACTCGCTGACGACCAACGGCGTCGCCAACCCGACCACCATGGAGTTCCTGAAGTATCTGGTCTCCTGCGCGCTCGGGCCCAAGCAGAGCTTGGACCTGACCCTGGGCGGCCAGCCCTATCACTTCCCGGGCGGCCTGGGCCTGGCGCCCCAGTGGGGGATGTCTGGCGGGTCGTGCGACGGCTCCTGCCAGCGCTGGGTCAGCGCCTGTTTACTGGCGCGTGTCGACGCGGCCGGGGTCGAGCGGGAGATCTCGGTGCGCGGCCTCCACCCGGCCCTCATCCCTGGCCGCAGCGAGCTGGCCACCTACACCGATCGCGAGGCGACCTACTTCGGGAACGTATTCATCCCCGGCCAGCCGCGCTTCCTCTGCCTGCCGCCCGGCGCGAACAGCGACCAGCGCGTCTGCGGCGACTCGATGAGCGACTGCCCCATGACGGTGGTGGGCTCGTGCGCGAAGGACTGCCTGTTCCAGGGCCCCTTCGGCCAGTACGACATCTGCAGCGACAGCGGCCGGATGCTGTCCGGGAACAACTACTTCGAAAGCATCACGGTCTTTCTGCCGAAGTCGACGATGTGATCGACCGCGTCCTCGCCGGCCGCTTCCAACTCCTCGCCCAGGCTGGGGCGGGGGGGATGGGAGCCGTCTACCGCGCCCGGGATCTGATGTCCGGGGCGAACGTCGCCGTCAAGATCCTGGCGGGACGCGACGTGCGGCAGACGGATCGCTTCGACCAGGAGGCGACCATCCTGGCCGGGCTGATTCATCCGGCCATCGTCCGGTACATCAGCCACGGGGTCGCCGACAACGGCGCCCGCTACATCGTGATGGAGTGGCTGGAAGGCGAGGACCTGGCCGCCAAGCTGGATCGCGAGCTGCCGTCGATCGACCAGACCATCGCCCTTGGGCGCCGCACCGCCGAGGCGCTGGCGCATGCGCACGCCAAAGGGGTCGTCCACCGCGACATCAAGCCCGGGAACCTGTTCCTGCCAGCGGGGAACATCGAACGACTGAAGGTGCTGGACTTCGGCATCGCCCGGTTGACCAGCGGGGCCCGCAAGCTGACCCGCACCGGTTCGGTCATCGGCACGCCGGGCTACATGGCGCCCGAGCTGGTGCGCGGGGCGCGCGACATCAAGCCCAGCGCCGACGTCTTTTCGCTGGGGTGCGTGCTGTTCCAGTGCCTGACCGGACGCCCCGTGTTCGAAGCCGAGGCGGTGACGGCGCTGCTGGCCAAGATCCTACTGGTCGAGCCGCCGCGCGTCCGCGACGTCGCCCCCCACGTGCCGGCGGAGATCGACGAGGTGCTGGCCCACATGCTGGCCAAGGACCCGGAGCAGCGCATGGGCGACGCCATGACGGTGCTGGCGGCGCTGGACGGCCTGGCTCCGGCGCACGACGACCGCGTCCGTCCCGGGGGGCGCGTCCCGCGCACGTCGGCCACGGTGTCGCTGACCGCCAGCGAACGGCGCATCGCCTGCGTGGTGATCGCCGGCCCGTCGCCCACCGGCGAAAAGCTGTGGGGCGGCCCGCCGGAGGGCCATGAGGAGGTGGGCATCGCGGGCCGGCTGCGCCGCCTGGTGGCGATCGAAGAAGACCTGGTCCGCCAGTACGGCGCCCGCATTCACCCGCTGCCCGACGGCTCGGTGGTGGTGTCGCTGCCGGACTCCGAACGGGCCACCGATCAAGCGGCGCGGGCGGCGCGCTGCGCGCTGGCGATGCGCAGCATCCTGCCGGACGTGCCGCTGGTGGTTTCGACCGGACACGGGCGCTTCTCGACCTGGTCGGCCGTCGGCGACGTGATCGACAGCGGCGCGCTGCTGCTGCGCGGGACCGCGCCGGGCGCCATTCGGCTGGACGACGTGGCGGCCGGGCTGCTGGACGCGCGCTTCGAGGTCTTCCACGACGGCACGGCGGCCTACCTGCGGGCCGAGCGCGACGCGTTCGGCGTCCAGCGGCAGCTGCTGGGCAAGGCCACGCCCTTCGTCGGGCGCGGCCGCGAGATGTCGATGCTGACCAACCTCTACGCCGCCACCGCCGCCGAGTCGACCGCGACGGCCGTGCTGGTGGTCGGCAGCGCCGGGGTCGGCAAGTCGCGCCTGCGGCAAGAGATGATCGACTGGGTCCAGAGGCAGCCCGAGCGCGCCGAGCTGTTCTTCGGCGGCGTCGACTCGGTGGGGGCCGGATCTCCGTTCGCGATGCTGGCCCGTATGATCCGGCGGGCGGCGGGCATCCTGGACGGCGAGCCGATCGAGTCCCGGCGCGAGAAGCTGGCGGCGCGGGTGGGGCGGCACGTGGCGCGCGAGATCCGCGATCGCGTCACCGAGTTCCTGGGCGAGATCGCCGACGTGCGCTTCGACGACACGCAGCGCGAAGCCCTGCGCGCGGCCCGCGCCAACCCGCAGCTGATGGGCGACGGGATGCGGCGCGCGTTCGAGGACTGGCTGATGGCCGAGTCCGGCGCGCACCCGGTGCTGCTGGTGCTGGAAGACCTGCACTGGGGCGACCTCGGCACGGTGAGCTTCCTCGACAGCGCGCTTCGCAACCTGCAGGAGCGGCCGTTCATGGTGCTGGCGCTGGCGCGGCCCGAGGTGGAAGAGCGCTTCCCCGACCTGTGGACCGCCCGCCACCGCCAGACCGTCCGGCTGGGGCCGCTGTCGCGCCGGGCGGCCGAGCAGCTGGTCAAGCAGGCGCTGGCCGGCGTGACCGACGAGATGGTGGCCCGCATCGTCGAGCGGGCGGACGGCAACGCCTTTTACCTGGAGGAGTTGATCCGCGCCATGGCGGCCGGGCGCTCGGATCGGCTGCCGGATTCGGTGCTGGCCATGGTGCAAGCCCGCCTGGACGCAGAAGGTCTCGACGGAAAGCGGGTGCTGCGGGCGGCGGCCATCTTCGGCGAACGCTTCTCGCGGGCCGGAATCGCGACGCTGCTGGGCGCGCCGGCCGACGACGAGGCCATCGTCGACGCGATGGAACGGCTGGCCGCGCACGAGCTGATCGCGCGGGCCGCTCCGCCCTTGCGGCAGGACGACGTCGACTACGTGTTCGCGCACGCGCTGGTGCGCGAGGCGGCCTACGCCATGCTGACCGACGAGGATCGCCAGCTGGGCCACCGGTTGGCCGCCGACTGGCTGGAGCAGTCGGGCGCCGGCGACGCGATGGTGCTGGCCGAGCACTTCCGGCGCGGCGGCGAGCCGGCGCGCGCCGTCCCCTGGTACGAGCGGGCCGCGGCGCAGGCGCTGGCCGCCAACGATCTGGGCGCGGCCATCGATCGGGCCGAGACCGGGATAGGCGGGGGCGCCGCCGCCGAGACCGTCGGGCGGCTGCGGCTGATCCAGGCCGAGAGCCACGTCTGGCGGGGCGAGCTGGCGCAGGCCGAGGCGCGCGCGCTGGAGGCGGCGGAGGCGCTGCCGTGGGGCGGGGCCGACTGGCTGCGGGCGCGCGGACAGGCCATCGTCGCGGCGGCCAAGCGGGGCGGACTGGACGTGGTCGAGGAACAGGTCCGTCTGATCGAAGCCTCGATGGTCGACGAGGACCCGGACGTGCGCAGCGCGCGCGTCATCTCGTTGTCGTGGGCGGCCAACTACCTCATCTTCGGGGCGCGCTACGCGGCCGCCGATCCGCTGATGGCCAAGATCGGCGCGCTGGCCGACGCGGACGCGGTGCTGGACCCGCAGGCGCTGGCGCTGCTGCAGCAGGTTCGGGCGGTGCGCGCGTCCTGCGCCGGCGATCTCGGGCGCTGCCTGACCGGCCTCGAATCGTCGCTGCACGCGTTCGAGCAGGCCGGTGACGTGCGCAACGCCTGCGCCGTGCGCACCAACCTGGGCTACGTCTATTGCGAGCTGGGCGACTTCCAGCGGGCCGAGGCGGCGCTCCGTCAAGCCTTCCTGGCCAGCGAGCGCATGGGGCTGCGCGACCTTTCGGCGGGCGTCCTGCACAACCTTGGCCGGGTGCTGGGGTTCGGCAAGGAGCTGGCCGAGGCCGAGCGGCTCGAACGCGCCGCCGTCGAGGCGTTCCGGCGGCAGGGCGAGCCGCGCCTCGAAGGGGCGGCCCGCATCTACCTGGCCGACATCCTGACCGCGGCCGGCGAGCTCGAGGGGGCGGCGCGCGAGGCGGCCGCGGCGGTGGAAACGCTGGCGGTGGCGCCGTCGCTGCACGTGGCGGCGCTGGCCGCGCTGGCGCGGGCGCGGCTGGCGGCGGGTGACGTCGGCGACGGCGTGGCGGCGGCCCGCGAGGCGCACGACGCGCTGGAGCGGCTGGGCGAGATCGAGGAGGGCGAGCTGGCGGTCCGCTGGACCTACGCCGAGGCCCTGCGCGCCGCTGGCGACGAGGAGGCCTCGGCGGCGGCGCTGGAGGTGGCGCGGCAGCGTCTGCTGGCCCAGGCCGAGAAGATCGCGGACCTCGGCTGGCGGCAGCGCTTCCTGCACGAGGTGCCGATCAACGCCAAGATCGTGGCCGGCCCGCGCCGCACGCGCACCGGCACCACGGGCTCGCACGCCGCCGCGTGAGCCGCCGGCCCGCGCGGCCAGGCGCGCGTCCTTGCATCGGCCGCGGCGAGCCGGGCTCCGTCAACGCGTCATTGAAAGTTCCTGCCAGCCGACTATGCTGCGCGGCGGTCCATGGCCACCGTCGACGTTCCGCTCAAGAGGCTGAAGTTCGGACAGACCGCCCGCAAAGACGGGTGGTGGGTGATGCCGCTGACGACCTTCGTGGTGTTCTCGGCGTTCATCGTCTACGTCACCTGGTCGCTGCTTCAGGGTGACAACTACTGGTACGGGAACTACCTGTCGCCTCTCTACGAACCGGAGATCTTCGGCAGCTCGCCGCACGCCTGGTTCGGCCCCTGGCACTGGTGGTGGTTCCCGTTCGTGAAGTACTCGCCGGCGATGCTGATCTTGATCTTCCCACTGGCGTTCCGCATGTCCTGCTACTACTACCGCGGCGCCTACTACAAGGCGTTCTGGGCCGACCCGGTCGCCTGCGCCGTCGGTGAGCCTCGCGACGAGTACCGCGGCGAGCACAAGTGGCCGCTGCTGATCCACAACCTGCACCGGTACGCGCTGTACTTCGCGCTGATCTTCAACGTGTTCCTGTTCATCGGCGCCGTCAAAGGGTTCATCTTCAACGACCCGTCGACCGGAAGGGCGCAGTTCGGGATCGGGATCGGATCGCTGATCATGCTGATCAACGCGATCCTGCTGGCCGGCTACAGCTTCGGGTGCCACTCGCTCCGCCACCTGGTGGGCGGCGTGGTGGACCAGTTCTCGAAAGCGCCCGCGCGGAAAAAGGCCTGGGACTGCGTCACCTGCTTCAACCGCCACCACCCAAAATGGGCTTGGTTCAGCCTGTTCTCGGTGGCGCTGACCGACGTCTACATCCGCCTGTGCGCGATGGGCGTCATCACCGACCTGAGGATCATCTGAATGCCCAGCCCCGAAGTTCACGAGCACGACGTCCTTGTCATCGGCGCCGGCGGCGCCGGCCTGCGGGCCGCCATCGAGGCCTCGGCGGCCGGCGTCTCCGTCGGCCTCGTCTGCAAGTCGCTGCTGGGCAAGGCGCACACCGTCATGGCCGAGGGCGGCATGGCGGCGTCGATGGGGAACGTCGACGACCGCGACAACTGGAAGGTCCACTTCGCGGACACGATGCGCGGCGGCCAGTACCTCAACAACTGGCGGATGGCCGAGCTGCACGCCAAGGAGGCGCCCGACCGCGTGCGTGAGCTGGAGGCCTGGGGCGCGGTCTTCGACCGCACCAAGGACGGAAAGATCCTGCAACGCAACTTCGGCGGCCACCGCTACCCGCGGCTGGCGCACGTCGGCGATCGCACCGGGCTGGAGATGATCCGCACGCTTCAGGACCACGGGATCCACCAGGGATTCAAGGTCTACATGGAGCACACCATCACCAAGCTGTTCGTCGACGCCGGCCGTATCGCCGGCGCGTTCGGCTACGACCGCGAGCGGGGCTTCCTGCGCCTGTTCAAGGCCAAGGCGGTCGTGCTGGCGACGGGCGGGGTCGGGCGCGCCTTCAAGATCACCAGCAACAGCTGGGAGTACACGGGCGACGGGCACGCGCTGGCTTACGACGCGGGCGCCGACCTGATGGACATGGAGTTCGTCCAGTTCCACCCGACCGGGATGGTCTGGCCGCCGTCGGTCAAAGGCATCCTGGTGACGGAGGGGGTGCGCGGCGAAGGCGGCGTCCTGCGCAACAAGGACGGCAAGCGCTTCATGTTCGACGAGATCCCCGAGAACTACAAAGCCCAGACCGCCGACACCGAAGAGGAAGGGTGGAAGTACACCCAGGGCGACAAGAGCTCGCGCCGCCCGCCGGAGCTTTTGACCCGCGACCACGTGGCGCGGAAGATCATGAAAGAGGTCCGCGAGGGGCGCGGCAGCCCGCACGGCGGCGTGTTCCTGGACATCGCCTGGATCAAGTCGCGGGTGCCGGGCGGGGCGGAGCACATCAAGAAGAAGCTCCCCAGCATGTACCACCAGTTCAAGCAGCTGGCCGACATCGACATCACCGAGGTGCCGATGGAGGTGGGGCCGACCACCCACTACATCATGGGCGGCATCCGCGTTGACGGCGACACGCAGATGTCGACGGTGCCGGGGCTGTTCGCGGCCGGCGAGTGCGCGGCGGGCCTGCACGGCGCCAACCGGCTGGGCGGCAACTCGCTGTCCGACCTGCTGGTGTTCGGCAAGCGGGCCGGCGAGTTCGCGGCCAAGTTCGCCAAGGAGCGCAGCCAGGTCTCGATCGACGCCACCCAGGTCGACGCGGCCGAGCGGGCGGCGCTGGCCCCGTTCGAGCGCGGCACCTCCAGCGGCGACGCCGAGGGGCCGTACAAGATCCAGTACGAGCTGCAGGACGTCATGCAGCACAACGTGGGCATCGTCCGGAACGAGGCCGACATGCAAAAGGCCGTCGAGGCCATCCAGACGTTGAAGGCGCGCGCCGGCAAGGTCGGCGCCATCGGCAACCGCGAGTACAACCCCGGCTGGCACACGGCGCTGGACCTCGGCAACATGCTGGCCTGCTCGGAGGCCATCGCGGTCTCGGCGCTGGCGCGCAAGGAGAGCCGCGGTGGTCACTTCCGCGAGGACTTCCCCGACAAGGATGCGAGCTTCGGCAGCTTCAACCACGTCGTCCGCAAGGGGCCCGGCGGCCGGCCGGAGCTGCGGCGGGAGACGATTCCGCCCCTGCGCGGCGACCTGAAACAGGTCATCGAGGAGAACAAGTAAATGGCCGCGTCCAAAGCAACCTTCCGGATCTGGCGGGGCGAGCACGGCAAGGGCGAGTTCCGCGATTACGAGACGCCGGTCTCCGAGGGAATGGTGGTCCTGGACGCGGTTCACCAGATCCAGGCCGAGCAGGCGAACGACCTGGCCGTGCGCTGGAACTGCAAGGCCGGCAAGTGCGGGTCCTGCTCGGCCGAGGTGAACGGCATGCCCAAGCTGATGTGCATGACGCGCTTGTCGGACCTGCCGCTGGAGCAGCCGGTCACCATCCAGCCGATGCAGACGTTTCCGTCGATCCGCGACCTGGTCACCGACGTGTCGTGGAACTTCCGCGTCAAGAAGGAGATCAAGCCGTTCCATCCGCGCAAGCCGGACGCGCCGGACGGCACCTGGCGCATGCAGCAGGAAGACGTCGAGCGCGTGCAGGAGTTCCGCAAGTGCATCGAGTGCTTCCTGTGCCAGGACGTCTGCCACGTGCTGCGCGAGCACCACAAGTACGACGAGTTCATCGGCCCGCGTTTCCTGATTTACGTGGCGGGGCTGGAGATGAACCCGCTCGACACCGAGGATCGCCTCCCCGAGCTCAAGAAGCAGCACGGGATCGGCTACTGCAACATCACGAAGTGCTGCACGAAGGTCTGCCCGGAGGGCATCCAAATCACGGACAACGGGATCATTCCGCTGAAAGAGCGGGTGGTCGACCGGTACTACGACCCGCTCAAGCGGCTATTCGGCATCCGGAAGAAGTGAGTCGGCGCCCGCGTCGCGCGGGCCGTCGGCGGCTGCGTCGGTGAGGATCGTGATCGCGTCGGTCGAGTAGGTGCCGGTCCCCTGCGTGCCGCTGTAGATCGGCCCGGTCGGCTTGTCGGGGATGACGTAAAGGGACGGGCCCACCACCGGGTAGCCCCGGCAGCAGGAGCCGTTGGCGTTCATCGTCGGCCCGAACTGCAGATGCAGGACTTCGGTGGGGCGGTCGCTGAACACGAACTCGACGTCGCACCAGCCCGGCTGGGTGCCGGTGATGCTGGTGTGCGTGCAACCGGTGGTCGACATGTCGCCGACGCACAGGACCGAATAGCGCGGGGGACAGGCGGGCCCGTTGACCTCGAGGTCCGCCAGGATGCCGTTCAGTTCGTGGTTGTCGTTGCTGCCGATGTAGACGGTGGTGGTGGGGCAGTTCTCGCCGCAGCTGCTGGCGCAGCCGGGCGCCGTGAAGACGGCCAGCGCGAATCCGAGGGCCGGGGCACCCACCAAAGCCAAGATCGAGAGTTTCACGCGCGCAGTCTAGAACAGGTGGCCCGCGGCGCCGGTGACCTCGAGCACGGCGAGTTCTCTTTACCGTCGAGCTGGACTATTCTCCGCCGGCCAAACAGGAGAAGACGATGACGCGCCCCGGTTTCTTGTTCGTCGCAGTCACGCTGAGCCTCGCCGCCTGCGGGCCCAAGCCGGTCCCGGTCACGCCGGCCACGACGCCGCACGCGCCGACCGACCAGAATCCATTCGCGGGCGCCAAGATGTACGTCAACCCCGACTACGTGGCCGCGGTCGACGAGGTGGCCAAGACGCATCCGGCCGACGCAGCGCTGTTGCGCAAGGTGGCCAGCTATCCGACGGCGATCTGGCTGAGCTGGATCAAGGACGCCAAGATGCTGCCCAAGTTTTTGGACGACGCGCAAAGGCAGCAGGACGCCGGCGGGCAGCCGGTGGTCGCGAGCTTCGTCGTCTACGACATCCCCGGCCGCGACTGCAACGCCGAGGCGTCGGCGGGCGAGCTGAAGTTGAACGAGGAGGGCGAGGCGCGCTACCAGCGCGATTACATCGACGTCATCGCCGCGGCGGTGGCCGCCCACCCCAAGCTGCGCATCGCCTTCATTGTCGAGCCGGACTCGCTGGCCAACCTGGTCACCAATCTGGCCAACCCCAAGTGCGAGCAGGCGGCGCCGTACTACAAGCGCGGCATCGCCTACGCCATCGCCAAGCTGTCGCAGCCGAACGCGTTCCTGTACCTGGACGCCGCCCACGCCGGGTGGCTGGGCTGGCCCAAGAACATCGCCCGGGCGGTGCCGCTTTACAAAGAAGTGATCGCGATGGCCGGCGGCCCCGACCGGATCCGTGGGTTCGCGACCGACGTGTCGAACTACGATCCGGTGAAGGACCCGACGGCGCCGCCGCGGGTGGCGTCCTACCCGCCGAACGACGAGCTCGGGTACGTCCAGGACCTGGCCAAGATGCTGCCCACGGCCGGGATCGTCGGGAAGGGGTTCGTGATCGACACGGGCCGCGACGGGCGCCCCAACGTCCGGACCTCGCCGGGCAACTGGTGCAACATCAAGGGCGCCGGCCTGGGCGAGCGGCCACAGGCCAATCCGCTGCCGAACGTGGACGCGTTCCTGTGGATCAAGGTCCCGGGCGAATCGGACGGCGTCGCGGATCCGAAGGCGCCCCGCTATGACTCGAACTGCAGCTCGGACGACGCGACCCCGGGCGCGCCGCAAGCCGGTGACATGTTTCCGTCGTACCTGATCGATCTCGCCAAGAACGCGAATCCACCGCTCTGAGTCCGCCGCCGCGCCGCCGCAAAGGTCGCCGCCGGGCCTGCCATGAGCTCGGGGCGGGGCGAGCGCGCGCTCGCTCGGGCGTGGTCTTCGGGCGGTGGAAATGCCACGGCCCCCGACGAGCGTTGACGGAGCTGGGCTTCGCCCCGCGGAGTCGGTGCGGCAGGTCCAAGGAACCCTTTTAGGGTTCCTGCCTGTTCGAGCTCGTGCGGGGCGCCCGCAGGCCAGCCGGCGCGCGGTGTGCTACACCCTAGAGGCTTGGCAGCTTCTTCGCCTCCTCGCCCGAGATCCGGGCCGCGCCGGCGGGGCCGGACCCTCGGGCTCATTTTGTCGTTCGGCCTGGGGGTGCAGATCCCGCTCGTCCTCGGGCTCAGCCGGGCGCTCGGCCACCTGGCGCCGCCGCTGCTGCTGGCCGTGGCCCTCACGGCCGGGTTCCTGCAAACGGCGTTTGGCGGCCGCCGCCATTGGGGCGCGCCCAGTCGGGCCAGGTTGTACCTGGTCCTGTGGCCGTTCTTCATCTGGTGGACGTTCGCGCTGCTGTTCGCCGGACTGTCGCTGCTAGCCTGGGCCGTCCGCCAGGCGGCGCACCTCCCGGTCGAGCCGGTCCGGATCTTCACGCTGGCGCTGAGCGCCCTGGGCACGGTCGCCGCGCTCAACGGGCGGCCACGCGTCCATCGCCAGGAGATCGCCATCGCGGGCTTGCCGCCCGAGTTCGACGGCTACCGCATCGCCCAGATCTCCGATCTGCACTGCGGCCCCTTCGCCAGCGGCGCGCGCGTCGACCGGTGGGTCGGGCGCGTGAACGGGCTGCAACCCGACCTGGTGGCGGTCACCGGCGACCTGATCGCCAGCGGTTCGGCGTTCGTGCCCGTGGTGGCGGCGTCGCTGGGCAAGCTGCGCGCGCGCGACGGCGTGTTCGCCTGCATGGGGAACCACGACTACTTCACCGACGGCGAAGCGATGGTCACGGCGCTGGAGCGGGCGGGGCTGGACGTGCTGCGCAACCGCGGGGTTCCCGTCCGCCGCGGCGACCGCACTCTCTACGTGGCCGGCGTCGACGACACCTGGACGCATCGCAACGACGTGCCGCGCGCGCTGGCCGCGCGCCCCAGCGGGGCGCCGGCGGTGTTGCTGGCGCACGATCCGGCGTTGTTCCCGGAGGCGGCCGCGCACGGGGTCGACCTGACCCTGTCCGGGCACACGCACGGCGGGCAGCTGGGCGTGCCGTTCCTGGCCAAGCGCTACAACCTGGCGCGGCTCATGACCGAGTTCACGACCGGCCTTTACCGGCACGGCCCGTCGACTCTCTACGTGAACAGCGGTCTCGGCGCGACCGCGCTGCCGGTGCGATTGGCGGTGCCGCCCGAGATTTCGTTGATCGTCTTGCGGCCGGCGCCGGTCGGTCGCCAGGCCACGTCCGATCCGCTGCCGGCCGGACGCCTCAAATCAGCCTGACCTCACCGTCATTGAAGTGTCGCCCGCGACCGTCGTGGAGTCGCTCCCGCCGAGCGGCTGCGCGCCGGCCCGGTGGTGCCGGCGCGGGCCGGCCGGCACCGGATCGCGCGCAGGGCCCGCCCGAGGTCAGTGGCGCGCGACCGACAGCCCCGCGAAGGACTGCGCGACGCACATCAGCTCGAGGCTGTTCACGTTGACGTGAGCGGGGAGGGTGGCGACCCAGTGCACCGACTCGGCCACGTCCTCGGGCTCGAGCGGCTGGGTGCGGGCGTAGAACTCGGCGGCGCGCCGGTCGTCGCCGTGAAAGCGCACGTTCGAAAACTCGGTCCCGCCGGCCAGCCCCGGCTCGATGACGGTGACCCGCACCCGCGTCCCCGCCAGATCGGCCCGCAGGTTCAGCGAGAACTGGTGCACGAATGCTTTGGTCGCGCCGTAAACGTTCGACCCCGCGTACGGCCAGCTCCCGGCGGTGGAGCCGATGTTGATCACGTGTCCGCGATCGCGCGCCACCATGCCGGGCAGGATGGCCCGCGTGGTCGTCATCAGCCCCTTGACGTTGGTGTCGACCATCTCGTTCCAGTCGTCCAGCGAGGCGCGATGGGCCGGCTCGAGGCCGCGGGCCAGGCCGGCGTTGTTGACCAGCAGATCGATCGCGGCCAGCTCGCCAGGCAGATCGGCGACGGCGCGCTGGACGGCGTCGGCGTCGCGCAGGTCGAGCGGGATGGTTCGGGCGACCGCCGGTCCCAGCTCGCCCGCCAGGGCGGCCAGCCGTTCGGCGCGGCGGCCGGTGGCGATGAGGCGGTGTCCTTCACGGGCGAACCGGCGGCAGATGGCGGCGCCAAACCCCGAGGTCGCGCCGGTGACGAAAGCAAGCATGGTGACTCGGCAGCATAGCGCGGCTTCGTCTCCGTCTGGATGCCGGCGTTGCAGAGGTCTAGTGCGCCCCGCGCCCCGGGGGGACTAATCACCGTGGCTGGCGAGCGGGCTGGCGATGGATTCGAGCGGCTTGCGCTCGGCGTCGACCCCGATCAGCGCTTCGACGACGCCGCCGACGATCATGGCGGCCGCGCCGGCCAGGTAACCGCGAAACAGCAGCGTGCGCGATCCGGTCTGGACCAGGTAGCCGAACAGCGCCGGCCCGGCCACGCCGCCCGCGAAGGTGCCGCAGGTGTAAAAGAGCGCGATGGCCAGCGCCCGGATCTCCAGCGGGAAGATCTCGCTGACGGTCAGGTAGGCCGAGCTGGCCGCCGACGATGCCACGAAAAAGATCGCGCTCCAGCAGACGGCTTGCGTGAACGAGGTCAACAGGCCTTGGCGGAACAGCCAGGCGGTGATCGCCAGCAGCACGCCGGACAGGATGTAGGTGCCGGCGATCATGCGGCGGCGGCCGACGGTGTCGAAGAGCCGTCCCATCAGCAGCGGTCCAAAGAAGTTCCCCAGCGACAGCGGGATCAGGTAAAGGCCCACGTGCTCGGCGCTGACGTGGTAGTAGCGCAGCAGCACCAGGCCGTACGTGAACATCACCGCGTTGTAGAAGAAGGACTGCGTCACCATCAACGTGAATCCCAGCAGCGACCGGCGCCGGTGCTGGAACGCCATCGCGCGCCAGATCTCGCGCCAGGGAACCTGCTTGCGGCAGCGGATGCGCAGCTTGTCGGCGGCCGGCGGCGGGCTGGGATGGCGGTGCACCACCAGCAGCTCGACGTCGGCGACGATCTTCTCGGCCTCGGCCGGGTCGCCGTGCACCATCAGCCAGCGCGGGCTCTCCGGGACGTGGCGGCGCAGGAACAGGACGGCAGCGCCGATGACCGCTCCCACCCCGAAGGCGAAGCGCCAGGCGTACGCCGCCGGGATCCAGGCGCTGTTCAGCAAGAGCAACGACGCGAACGACCCCAGCGCTGCGCCGATCCAGAACGAGGCGTTGATGGCCAGATCGACGTGGCCGCGGACGCGCCCCGGGATCAGCTCGTCGACGGCCGAGTTGATGGCCGCGTATTCGCCGCCGATGCCGGCGCCGGTCAGCGCGCGAAACAGACAGAACGAGGTGAAGTTCCAGGAGAAGGCGGTGGCCGCCGTGGCGCCGAGGTAGAGCATCAGCGTGAGGCTGAACAGTTTCTTGCGCCCCAGGCGATCCGTCGCGTAGCCGAAGACCAGCGCGCCGGCCACCGACCCCAGCAGATAGATGCTGCCGGCCAGCCCGATGTCGCCGTCCGTCATGGCCAGCGTGTCGGGGCGCTTGAGCACACCGGAGAGCGCCCCGGCCAGGTTGCTCTCGAGGCCGTCCAGCAGCCAGGTGATTCCCAGCGCGACGACGACCAGCGTGTGCCAGCTGCTCCAGGGGAGGCGATCCAGGCGCGCCGGGACGTCGGTCTCGATCCAGGACTCCTGGACTTCCCGCTGCGCGTTCCGACGGGTTTTCGCCTGCGACGACACGGCGACCTCGGGCGACCTTACAAGGCCGGCGGCCCGGGGTGCAATCGGTCAGTCGTCGTCGCCGTCGTGCATGTTCGGACCGCGCGGGGGCGGGGCGCCGCCCAGCGCGCCCGAGCTCGGGCTGCGGCCGCTGCCTGGCGCGTTTTCGGCCACCCGGCGCTCGCGCGCGACGCGCGCGTTCGTGCCTTCGTCGTGGGTCGTTTCCGTGGACGGCCGCGTCTTCCAGGATTCGTCGTCCGCGGGGCCTTCGTGCGGGCGTTGCTTGTTCATCCGAGAATCGTCGCTGCTGTCGTGACCATGCTTCATCCCTAGTGCACCGCCGGCGACATAGCGTCAACGCCGAGGCCGACAAGCCGCGCTGGACGCGAGGCGCGACGACGAGGATAGCCGTAGGTATTGTGAGGAGAAGCAACGAAGCGTCCGGCGCGGATCGTCGGCCGAACGTGACGCTGTTTCGACGGCGGTGCACTAGCCACCGGATGTCCCGGAGGCGAGCGGGGCGGGCAACCCGCGCGGCAGAGCTGGTGTCCGACCCGCGCGTGGCTGTGACCTGGCGAAGGTTCCTGGGGCTCCTCGGCGCCGCGGCCGCGCTGGCGGGCTGCGATCCCAGTTGGCCGCGCGCGCAGTCGCCCGGCCAGTCGGCTTGCCAGGACCCGTGCGGGGCCATGACCTGTCCGGGCGGCAGCCGCTGCGTCTGGAACGGTCGCTGCCAGCCGTCCTGCCAGACCCAGGGTCCGCCGTCTGGATGGAAGCCGTAGCGCGGATCAGTTTGCGGTGAACACGGGCTCGCCCAGGCGATCGGCCAGCTGGCGTGGCGTCTCGCCGGCGCGGTTGGCGATGTCGTCCTTGGCGCCCGCCTTCAGCAGCAGGCGGACCACCTCGTAACGGCCGCGGGCCGAAAACACGGCGCGGCCGAGGGGCGTGTTCCCCTCCTCGTCCTGCGCGTCGAGGTCGGCGCCCCGCCCGATGAGCAGCGTGGCCGCCTCGGGCACGACCTCTTCGGCGGCCACGTGCAGCGCGGTGGCGCCCCGCTCGTCGCGCGCGTTCACGTCGGCCTTGGTCTCCAGCAGCAGCCCCAGCAGAGCCACGCTGCCGCCCAGCACCGCGGAGAAGATCGGCGTCCGCCCCTGGTCGTCGCGCGCGTTCGGGTCGGCGCCGCGCGCCAGCAACGTCCGAACCCGCATCAGATCGCAAACGAACGCCGCCTCGACCATCTGCTGGTCGAGGGCGCGGCGTTCCTCGTCGCTGATCGGCATGGCGCCCGAGCTTAGGCGGTGGCCGGCCCGGGCGCCAGCGGCGTCACGGGTAGACTTCGCGCGGCGCACCGGCCGGCGCGCGCGGCGCGGGGGTCGGTACCGGCGCGGGCTGGCGCCGCCGCCCGTTCGTGCGCGGCCGCGGGACTCCCACGACGCCGCCGATGATGGCCGCGATCAGACCCAGCGCCAGCGCCACGAAGGCGCCCCACAGCGCCTTGCCGGCCGCGTTCGCCGCGCTCTGCAGGTGGCTGGCGACCTGCGAGCGGGCATTTTGCAGGCGCGCCTCCATCTGGGTGGCCAGCTGCTCGGCGTCGGCGCGCGACAGGGCGGTGTTGTCGGCCACCGACTGCACGACCAGCAGGTGGTCGATGCCGCCTGCGCGCACCGAGCGCTGGAGCGTGTCGCGGGCGGCGGCCTCGAGCTGATCCGCCGAGACCGTGGGACGTCCTTCCGCGCGCAGCCGCTGGTTCAAGGGCGCGACCAGATCGTTGGCGTCCAGACCGGCGCCGTGCAGGGCCTGGCTGATCTGCGAGCCGTTCGCGCCGGCCGAGCCCACGGCCTCGGCCGCCTCATGCCCGAGGGACGCGATCCCGCCGCCGATCGCGCCGACCAGGCCGGCCAGCAGCCAGGCGCCGCCGATCGTCGCCAGGCCCCAGGTGACGAACCCGTGCAGGGCGCCGTCCCCGCGCTTCGCCACGCCGGCGCCGCGCCCCGCGACGATGCCGCCCACGAAGAGGGCGATCAACGGCGCCACCACACCCCAGACGCCCGCGAAGATGCCGGTGGCCTTGGCGCTGCCGGCGTCGCGCACGTCCAGCGTCGACGCGCCGATCGCCAGGCCGAACGCATAGAGCAGCATCCACAGCCCGACCGCCGCCACGGCTCCCGCGAACACAGCGCCCCAGCTCACGCGCGGGTGAGCGGAGCCGCCCTCGACCACCGCGACCGCGCCCGGCACGTCCTCGACCAGCTCCGGCATGGTTCCCTCCTTCCGGCAACCTGATTCCGTCCGCCGATGACGCAAACGCGACCGGCGGGATTACGGAGCCGGTCGAACACCGCGAGCTCGGCCCTCGCGGGCGCGAAGGCCAGGGGAGGGCGGCGCTCGACGCGCGCCGCCGGAGGCGCGGCCGACCGCGATGGCGCTGCGGACGCTTCGTGCGCCGGCCGGAAGTCCCGCGTCGCCTGGCCCCTCCGTCCGGATCGATGAGGTGCGGTTCACGTTTTTGTGACCCCTTTCCGGCCCGGCCTGCTACCGCTCGATAGGCGCTTTTTTCGACGGAAGGGCGCGGCGTCGTCCCCTAGTCCCCAGAAAATGTGAATCCATGCAGATGCCGGCGTTCCTCTTCGTCCCTGGCTTCGTCGCTCGTCACTTGAATCCGTCCGATATTCGCGTTCCTCGCGCCTCGCCTGGAACGAAGATGCCGCCTCGACAGATGCACCTCTTCACGTTTCCAGCCGACGAGCAGAAGGACCCCCCATGAAGATCGCTTCTCATTTTCAGCTACTGGGAGCCGCTGCCGCGTTGGGCTTGGCCGTCGGGTGCGCACAAACGCCGGACGTCATGACCACGAGCGGCGCCGGCGGAAGCACCGCAGCGGGGGGCACCGGCGCGGGGTCCGGCGGGACGAACGGCGCCGGGGGCGGCACCGCGACGGGTGGCCGTGGCGGAAACGCCGCCACCGGAGGCGGCAGCGGCGGCGGGCTCGGAGCTGGCGGCAGCCCCGGCGCCGGCGGCGGCACGGCCAGCGGGTCGGGCGGCAATCCGGCATCCGGCGGCGGCGGTGCCGCCGGGCGCAGCGGCAGCGGCGGAACCAGCGGCGGCGCCGGCCGGACGGGCAGCGGCGGTGCCAACTCCAGCGGCAGCGGGGGCGGGTCGGCCGCCTGCACCATCACCGCGCAAGCCAAGCAGAGCAGCGCCATCCCGACGGTCTTCACGGTGACCTGGATGACCAGTCTGTCGAACCCGACCGGCGCCGAGATCGACTTCGGGCCGTCGTCCTCCGGGCCCACCATGGTGGCGCCGGTCGATCTGACGCAGCCGCAGTATCAGAGGCTGCTCTTGGGCATGAAGCCCAGCACCAGCTACGTGTATCGCATCGTCGCCAAGTCGGCGGCGGGATCCTGCACCAGCCAGGACTACACGATCATGACCGGCGCACTGGCCAACGCGCCCAAGCCGACGGCGACCATCTCGTCAGCGGCGATGCACGACAAGGGCTTCATCGTGACCAGCAGCGGGCTGAACGGAACCGCCGCGTACATCATGGACGCCGACGGGACCGTCGTCTGGGTCGCGCCCAGCGGTGTGCCGTCGCAGCCGAGCCGCGTCCATCTGAGCTGGGACGCCGCCAAGATGTACGAGATGTCGCTGAACGTGATGAACACCGGCGCCGGAAAGATCGTCATTCAGCCCATGGATGGGTCGACGCCTACGTCGTTGAGCGGAGTGACCGCGTCTCACCACGACCTGGCCGCCATCCCGGGCGGCCTGGCCACGCCGATGTGGAACAGCTCGGGGACCGACGCGCCCTGTTCGATCGTCGAGTTCACGGAGAGCGGCGCCAAGACCACCGTCGTGGCCGACGTGGGGACCGTCTACACGTCCAGCACCTTCCACACGAACGCCATCCACTACTACGCGCGCGACAACACCTACACGATCGGCGATCGCAACCCGAGCCTTTACGTGAAGATCTCGCGCGCCGGGCAGCTGATCTGGCAATTCGGCGGCAAGAACCCGAAGGACGCGGCCAAGATGTTTTCGGGGGTGACGACCTGGTCGGTGAACCACGGCCACCACCTGGCCGCCGACGGCACGTTCGTGTTCTTCAACAACAACGCGAACGAGATGTGGAACTACAAGCTGAACGAAACGACCCTGACGGCCACGCAGGTCGGGCACTACACGGCCAGCGGCGCCAGCAGCAACGTGCTGGGCGACGCGCAGGTCCTGCCGAACGGCAACATCCTGGTGACGTTCTCGACCAGCGGGCAGATTCACGAAATCACGCCTTCGGGGACGCTGGTCATGAAGATCGCCGCGCCGAGCGGCCAGGGCTTCGGCTACAGCGAGTTCCGCGAATCGCTGTACGGCCCCCCGCCGTACTGAACGGGCCGCCGAGGCGTGGCGCGCGGTGACGGCGCGCATCACGGGCCGCCGGCAGCATCGGGAAAACGGCGCGCCCGGTCACCGCCCCGCAGTCCCGCGCGACCACCGTCGCGTTCGCCCGAGCAGGGTGTTGCGATCCGCGGGCCTCGGCCCGCGCGCGTCCACGCAAAGCGGCTCCGCGGGCCGGCGAAAGGTTCCGGTCGCGCGATCGGCCGGCGGAACGTCCCGGGCCGGGCCGCCGGCCGTTCCGTGCTCGTGCTGGAAATTGCCGCCGGCTGGCGATTTTCAGATTTGTGATGCACCGGGCGGCCGGAACTCGGCGAGACTCCGCCCATGGATCATCCCGTCCGTCCGATGAACAAGCTGAGCTGTGCCATCCGCGCGGCGCGCCACCTGCCGGCATTGGCGCTGGGGATCGCTCTGTGCGCCGGGGCGCGCCCGGCGGCCGCGGCCAACTACACCATCACCGTGGATGCCTCGAAGCAGACGACCGGGAATCCCCATTTCTGGAGCGCCAGCGTCGGCACCGGGGTGGGCATCATCTCGCTCCGGACGGACTGGCAGACCCACGCCCAGATCGCGAACCGGGAGCTCGGCATCCAGCGCGTGCGCGGCCACGGGGCGCTCAGCGACGACAAGGACTCGATGGCCATCGTCAAGTGGTCGGGCACGGGCGCGCCCACGTACAACTGGACCAACTTCGACAAGTACCTGGACGCCATCGCCTCCGCGAACATGCGCCCGCTCATGGAGCTGGACTTCATGCCCAAGGACCTGGCGAAGAACGGCGACAGCCGCGACGCGCCCAAGGACCTGAACGTCTGGAAGCAGTTCATTCAGGCGCTGGTCCAGCACTGCGTGGACAAGTTCGGCGCTGACGACGTGGGTAAATGGTACTGGGAGGTCTGGAACGAGCCGGACTATTCCGGGTTCTGGAACGGCAGCGACAAGAACGAGTCGCTGAGCCAGAAGATGACCGAGTATTACGCGCTCTACGACGCGACCGTCGACGGGGCCACCGCCGTGCTGCCCAATATCTTGATTGGCGGTCCGGCCAGCACCGAGCCCAGCAAGATTGCCGCCTTCCTGCAACACTGCAAGAGCGCGAACAAGCGCGTGACGTTTGCTTCGTCGCACTACTACCCGGGCGCCTGCGGCGATTCGCCCGCCAACGCCAGCGGCCTCACCAGCGACAACAACACACGGATCAGCCAGATCACCAGCGGCGGCTACAGCACGTCGGCGGTCATGTCGTTCAACACCGAGTGGAACTCTTCGTATTGCGGCCAGGGCGGCAAGCCCGGCGACGCCAACGAGAGCATGGACAGCCACGTGAACGCCCCCTTCATCTTGAAGGCGACCAAGCTGCTGTCCGACAAGGACCAGGGGGACACCCCGCCGCTGGGCGTCTTTTCATACTGGGTGCTGACGGACGTCTTCGGCGAATCGGGCAGCGACGCCGGCATGTACATCCAGCAACAGGGGGGGACGGTGCCGTTCGGTCACGTGTTCGGCCTGATGACCTTCCAGGGCATGCGCAAGGCGGCGTTCAACGCGTTCAAGATGCTCAATTACCTAGGCCCGACGCGCTTGTTGTCGGGCGGCGGGACCAGCAGCGACGGCGTCGACGGTTTGGCCACCAAGTCCGCCGCCGAGGACGAGATCCAGATCATCGTCTACGACGCGTACAGCACCGTCAACACCACCGGCACAGACACCGTGACCGTCAACGTGAGCAACCTGCCGGCGCCGCTGGCCGGCAAAGAGCTGTTCGTCACCCAGTTCCTGGTCGACGAGACCCACAGCAATCCTTACAGCGTGTGGGTCGGACAGAACAAGCCCACCAATCCGAGCGAGGCGCAGTGGGAGGCCATGCGCAAGGCGCAGCACCTGGCGTTGGCCCAGCCGGTCAGCAAGAAGACCGTCGACACCTCGTTCAGCACCTCGTTCACGCTGAACAGGCAATCCGGGACGCTGATCCTCCTGGGATTGAAGCGCCCCTTGACCGGTCGCAACGCGCTGGTCGAGATCGAGGGCGAAGATTACGACGGCCAGTCGGGCGCCAGCAAAGAGGACAGCGGCGACACCAGCCTGGGCCAGTCGGTGTCGCTGGCCGCCAGCGGCTCCGTCTACTTCGAGAACGTCGACTACACCGACGCCGGCGTGGCCAGCGTCCAGCTGCGCGTGAAGTCGCAGGCCGACACCACCGTCGAGCTGCACGCCGACTCGCAGACCGGCACCCTCTTGGGGACTTGCACGGTTCCGTCGACGTCGAACATGTGGGCCACGCAGACCTGCACCCTCAGCCAGACGGTGACCGGCGTCGGTCGCCTCTATCTGGTGTCGGCGGGCGCCCTGCACCTGAACTGGCTGAAGTTCATTGCCGCGGCCAGCCCGCCGGTCACCGGCGTCGGGGGCGCCGGGGCGGGGCAGGGCGGAACGTCCGGCGGCAGCGGCGGTAGCGGTGGCGGCCCGGTCACGGGCGCGGGCGGCAGCGGCACCGGCGGAGGCTCGACGCCCGGGGCAGGGGGGACGCCTGGCGCCGGCGGCAGCGCGGCCGGCGGCTCCGCCAGCGGCGGCAATCCCGGTTCGGGTGGCACGCCTCCCATGGCCGGCCCCAGCAAAGGCTCGGGGTGCTCCTGCCAGGTCGGTGACGGCCGCCCGGCGGCAGCGACGTTGTGGCTGGCGGGCCTGGCGGCCATGCTGTTCGGCTTGCGCCGGCCGCGGCGCGAGCAGTAGCCGCGCGCGCGGGCGCAGTCCGTCCAATTCCGGACGCCGTGCGACCAAACATCGACGCTGGCCGCCCGGGTTCCCGGTGCCGCGGCCACCGTCGTCCCGGCACCTGCCTTGCTGTCCAAGCCGCATGCCCTGGCTGCTGGTGCTGCCCGTCGCGACCGTCCTCTTTGGCAATCTGCCGAGCGCGCCGGCGGCGGGCGGAGCGTCCGTCGTGCCGTCGCCCGTCGAAGCTCCGCCCGCCGCGCCAGAGACGCGCTGGTACGGCGACGTCACGCTCGTGGCGGACGGGATTGCCGCGGGCGGCGTCGCGCTGGCGGGAATTCACGAGAGTGACCTGCGGCGCAGGGACGGGAGCCACTCGTCGATCACGGCGCCGGCGATCTACACCCTGACGGCGGTCTACCTGCTGGACGGTCCGCTCGTCCATGTCCTGCACCGAAGGCCCGGGCGCGCCGCCGGCAGGCTCCTTCTACGGGCCGGCACCGTCGCCGTCGGCCTGGCGATCCTGGTGTCGGTTTCGGAGAGCGCCGGTTGCTCCACCGACTCATTCCCGCACGCCAGCTCCTGCGACTGGGTGGCCGCGGCATTCGTGATGTCGCCCGTCGCCGCGTTCTTGATCGATGACCTGCTGCTCGCGCGCGAACCCGTCGTCAAGCAGCCGGCGGCCAGCGCGCTTTCCCCGCGAATCGTCGTTCAGCCCGGCCTGGCCCTGTTTGGGATGGGCGGTACGTTTTGAACGCGAGCAACAGCCCGACCGACGGCCAATCCCAGCGGCCCCCTCGGGAGGACGGTCTGGTCGACCCCGTGCCCGGCCGCCTTGCGACAGAGATTCGGCGACCTTGACTTATACTGAACTAATGTTCAGGATTGGCCGGTCATGCCGCGCCCGCGCCATTCGCCAATCCCGCCGCCCGGCGACCTGGTGCACTCTCGTCCCAGCGAAGCCGCCCGAAGTTTGTGCGGCCTGCCGGCGGGCGTCGGCGCCTGGTCGCCCACCCGCCAGGCCGTCACCTGCCTCCGCTGCCAGATCGAGATCGGCCGCCGCCTGATCACCCAACGCTGGCGCAAACGGTGATGGCCGTGACGAGAGGTCCGAGCAGACGCCGCTTCTCGCGGCAAATGTCACGAGAGACTCGGGCGCTCGTAAACATCGGCCCTATCTGTTGACCGGCTGCGGAGCCACACGTACGCGCGCCGCGCGAACAAGTGTGATGGGCGCTCGACGGCCAAGTAAAAGGCGAACGAGGCCGCCAGGATGAAGGAGATCAGCACAATCCAGTCGACGCCTTTCCCGAGCGACGGGAGGGCTAACGCGTCCAGGCCTGCGGGGGCGAGTGGGTGGATGAGGTAAATCGAATAGCTGAACGCACCGGCACGCGCAAAGAATCCCGGCTGGAGGCCCCTGGAGTTTCTGATTTCCTCGCGGAGCCAGAAATAGGCATAAAACGCGAAGACGTTCAGTGTCAGCGGGTAGGTGATGGGGCTGTGGAATCGCGCCATGCTGGCCAGCATCGCCGATATCAGAGCCACCGCCCGCCACCACTTGATCCCGAATTTGCTGAGGCTGTCGCTGGGCTCGTACGACTCGGCGAGTTTGCATCCCAGCAACCAGCACGGGAGCCCCAGGGCCACGTTCATCGGGACGCCAAAGGTGCCGAACGACGGGTAATCGCCGCCGCGCATCGTGTGTAGTCCTATGAGGACCGAGGCGCCGTACGAGACGGCGATTAGCCTCGACCATCCGAATCGGAGTCGAAGTCGGAGCAGCAGAGGATACGCGGCGTAGTAGACCTCCTCACATACGAGGCTCCACAGCACCGACTTGTCGAAAAGCTTCAACTCGACGCCAATCCGGCGGGACAGGCCGATCGCAACCACGACGGGAATCAGGATGCGCAGGTAACGGCGCACGAAGAACGGCACCAGGGGGACGGTCTCCGCCTTCCTGTACGGAAAGTGTATGCAGAACCCCGAGATGACGAAGAACACGATCACGGCCGCGGGGCCGGGGGTGAGGTTGTTGTAGATGAGCCGGCTAATGCGACCGGCGAGGTGAGTCGTGTCGGCCCCGTCGACCAGTGGCAAGAACCCGAGATGGCCGAATACGACCCACAGCGCGCACCAAAAGCGCAGTCCATCCAGCCCGGGAACCCGCGCTCCCCGTGTGCGTCCTTCCGTCATGTGCGGCTGCACTGCCATTTAGCCCCCCCGCCTGAATTCGTCGAAATCGGCAAACAAACTCTTCAGCCAATCGCGGTATGGACTTCGAGGACGTGAGTCGAAGCGCCTGGGCTCGGGCGGTCCCGCACTGACGGTCGAGGTCGACGGCGGCCGTACGTGGCGAAATCCTGAAGGTTGCGTCAATTCACTGGTCTAAAAGTCCAACCCTAAGTGTTTGAATTTTCTGAGCCGGCGCCCGGGATTGAACCGGGGACCTACGGTTTACGAAACCGTTGCTCTACCACTGAGCTATGCCGGCGAAGTTTAGTGCGCGTCGGTACTTACGCCATCGGACGCTATCCCGTCAACCGCTTCTGACGCCATCGGGCGCTCATCGCCGATAAGAAAGTCGACCCGCTGGCGAGTGTGACGTTGCCGCTGCTCGAAGCGCGGCGGGCGATGGAGATGCTGAGCGCGCGGACGGTCGAGGGGAAGATCGTGCTGGCCGGCGTCTGAGACCGACACCGGGCGGGCCTCGACCAGCGCGGGGGGCCCGGCTACTGGTCGCCGCCGTCGGTGTGGTGGGGCTTGACGAGCAGGGCGCCCTGGTAGAGGCGCTGGATCTCGGCGGCCGAGAGGGCGCGGCGGTAAAGCATGACTTCGGCGAGGCGGCCCGGGATGGATTCGTTGATGGTGTTGGCGTTGCCGTTGCCCGACAAGATCACCGGGGTGGTCTCGGGGGCGAAGGCGCCGCTGATGGCACCGGTGTCGACCTGCGCGCCGTTCAGATAAAGGTACACGTTCGAGCCGTCGTACGTGCAGGCCAGGTGGAACCATTCCTTCTGTGGGGCGGTGACCTTCGGGGCGTAGCGCGCCAGCTGGTTCGACTCGGCGCCGGGCGTGATGAAGGCAACCGGGTCCAGGGTGGGGCTGAGCCCCATGTGATAAAGCTGCCCGTACCCGGTGCCGATCTGACGTGAGATGGGCGTGGCGAAGTCGGTGATGGTCCCGTCGATGTACATCCAGGCGACCATGGTCACCTGGGTGGTGATGCTGTCGATCGAGCTCGACGCCGGCACGGTGACGTGACCCTTGCCCTCGACGGACAGGGCGGCGCCGTTGGGCGCGGTGGGGTCGGCGATCCAGACCTCCGCCGGATCCAGGCCCACCAAGGTGCCGTCGTTTCCGCGCGAGGACCAATCGTGGGCGATGGTGCTGCCGGCCGGATCGTTGAGCTTCCAGTAGCCGACCAGATCGTCCAGCAGGCCGGGGCCGCAGCCGGTGATGCCGGCGTCGCTGCACGGAAACGGATCGACGGCGATGACGGTCTTGGTCGAACAGGCCGCGCCGGCCAGGAAAACAAGGCACAGCGCGGCGCGCGGCTGCATTCCGCAATTGTAGCGCTTACGGGCCGGTCACGATCCCGATGATGCGCCCGGGCTTGTAGATGAACTTCTTGATGCTGCGCCCCTCCAGGTGCTTGGCCACATTTGCGACGGCCAGGGCGGCGGCGCGCGCGTCGTCCTCGCCGGCGTCGCGGGTCAGGTGGACCTCGCCGCGCAGCTTCCCGTCCACCTGCACGCCCACCGTGACCGTCTCGTCGATGGTCAGGGATTCGTCGTAAGTCGGCCAGGCGGCCTGCAACAGGAACCCGGTGCCGCCCACTCGCTCCCAGGCTTCGTCGCCGAGGTGCGGCGCGAACGGGCCCACCAGCTTGACCAGCGTGACCAGGTCCTCGTGGGTGGCGCCCCCGCTGCTGAGCGCGTTCAGGTACTCCATCAGCGCCGCGATGGCGGTGTTGAACGCCATCCGCTCGAGGTCACCAGTCACGCGCTTGATGGTCTTGTGCCGCAGGCGCTGCTGCGGATCGCCGACCGGCGCGCGGGAGATGTCCCACTCTTCGCACAGGCGCCAGAGCCGCTTGAGGAAGCGGTTCACCCCCTCGATGGCGCGCGGGTCCCAGGGCTTGGGCAGCTCGAACTCGCCCATGAACATCTCGTAGAGGCGCATCACGTCGGCGCCGTACTCGCGGATGACGTCGTCGGGGTTGACGCCGTTCAGCTTGGACTTGGCCATCTTCTCGACGCTGCTCTTCAGCGTCTCGCCGGTGGCCTTCAAGATCGGCGTCTCGCCCCGGAACTCGATCTCGCTGAGCTCGTGGTAGCGCCCCAGGCTGTCCTGGTAGGAGTAGGCCAGCACGGTCCCCTGGTGTCGCAGCTTGGCGAACGGCTCTTTCGTGTGCACGAGGCCCATGTCGAACAGCACCTTGTGCCAAAAGCGCGCGTAAAGGAGGTGCAGCACGGCATGCTCGCCGCCGCCCACGTAGAGGTCGACGGCCATCCATTCTTTCTCGGCCGCCGGCTCGAACGGGCGGGCGTCGTCCCGGGGCGACAGGTAGCGCAGGTAGTACCAGCACGAGCCCGCCCACTGCGGCATGGTGTTGGTCTCGCGCCGGGCGGGGCCGCCGCAGGTGGGACACGTCGTGCGCACCCAGCTCTCGATCCCGGCCAGCGGCGACTCGCCGGTGCCGGTGGGCGCGTAACTTTCGACGTCGGGCAGCCGCACCGGGAGCTGCGACTCGGGCACCGGCACCACGCCGTCCTTGTCGCAGTGGACCAGCGGGATCGGCTCGCCCCAGTAGCGCTGGCGCGAGAACACCCAGTCGCGCAGCCGGTAGCTGACCGCGCCCTTGCCGGCGCCGCGCGCCTCCAGGTCGCGGATGACCGCCCGCTTGGCCTCGGGCGTGGGCAGCCCGTCGAGCGGGCCGGAGTTCACGGCCACCCCGTCGCCCGCGAACGCTTCGTCCGGCTTGACGGCGCCGCCGCCCGCGGGCGCGACGACCTGAACGATGGGCAGCCCGAACTTCTTGGCGAACGCGAAGTCGCGCTCGTCGTGGGCGGGGACGGCCATGATGGCGCCCGTCCCATAGCTGGCCAGCACGTAGTCGGCGATCCAGATCGGGACCTGCCGGCCGTCGACCGGATTCGTCGCGGTCGCGCCGGTGAAGACGCCGGTCTTGTCCTTGGCCAGATCGGTCCGTTCGAGATCGCTCTTGCGCCGCGCCTCGTCCTGATAGGCGCGCACCGCCGCACGCTGGCCGTCGGTGGTCAGCTCCGCCACCAGCGGGTGCTCGGGCGACAGCACCATGTACGTGGCGCCGTAGAGCGTGTCGGGGCGGGTGGTAAAGACGCGGAGCTCGCGGCCGGCGATGGGCGCCGTGGTCTTGAACACGACCTCCGCCCCCTCGCTGCGGCCGATCCAATTGCGCTGCATCGCCACCGTCGAGGCGGGCCAGTCGACCTCGTTCAGGTCGGCCAGCAGGCGGTCGGCGTAGCGGGTGATGCGCAGCAGCCACTGGCGCAGGTCCTTGCGCACCACCGGCGTGCCGCACCGCTCGCAGCGCCCCTGCGTGACCTCCTCGTTGGCGAGGCCGGTCTTGTCGACGGGGCACCAGTTGATGGGGACCACGCCCTCGTAGGCCAGGCCGCGCTCGAACAGCTTCAGGAAGATCCACTGCGTCCACTTCACGTAGGCGGGATCGGTGGTGTCGAGCTCGCGCGTCCAGTCGTACGAGAACCCGACGGCGTCGATCTGCCGCTTGAAGTTGGCGATGGCCTGCTGGGTGGTGACGCGCGGGTGCACGCCGTGCTTGATGGCGTAGTTCTCGGCCGGCAGGCCGAAGGCGTCCCAGCCCATCGGGTGCAGCACGCGAAA
>JAICYS010000134.1 GCA_025934105.1 Myxococcota bacterium
GGGCCAGCAACGCGGCGGCGCCGAGGTCGCGCGCCGCCGCCCCGCCGCCGCGCTCGGCCGCCCAGGTGGCCACGGCGGCGCCCGCGGCGACGGCCAGCGCCTTGGCGGCGGCCAGGCCCGCGAATCCGAAACCACGATGAATCGCCGCCACCCCCAGCTGGAACAGCCAGTGCACGTCGACCCAGGTCCGGCCGCCGGCGCTGATCGTGAACGGATCGACGCGCAGGAGCGCGCCGCGCCGCCACATCTCGGCGCCCGCGGCCAGGTGCCAGTAGATGTCGCCGTCGGCGATGGGCCCCAGCGCGACCAGCGCGCCGCCGATCGCCACCGCGGCGAACACGAACGGCCGACGCGTCAGCCGCACGGCGCGGGACGCCTCACCAGTGGTACCAGCCGTTCGACTTCATCAGCATGATCACGCGGTCGGCCCAATCCTTGTGCCCCTGCATGTCGAAGTGGTGATCGTCCTGCATCTCGAGGCCGTCGGTCGGGACCAGCACCAGGTTCGAGATCATCCCCGGCAACATGCGGATGAGCGGCTGCATCACCATGCCGACCGAGCCGGTCGGCGCCAGCGTCCCGGTGGCGTTCTGCTCGTAGTCGCAAAACAGCACGGGCAGGTTCGGCTCCCCGAGGTCGCTGCGGATGCTGGAGACGATCTGCGAGACGCGGGTCGGAAATGCCGGGACCTGGGCGCTGGGCAGGTGCTCGCCGTCGGTGATGCCCAGCATGATGACGACGGCGCCGAAGGTGACGTTTCCCTTCAGCGCCTTCGCCCAGGCCATGAACGCGTCGTAGTAGGTTCCGCCGGGCGCGTAGTCGACGGTGGTCGCCGAGCCCTTGCCGTACCCGATCGAGATGAACTGCACGCCGCTGCCGGCCTGCAAGCCGGCTTGGGCCGAATGCAGGATCGCCATCCCTGGGCCGGCGAACGTCATCGTCCCCTCGGGGGCCGTCGGCTCCTTGGCCAGCGTGAAGCTTCCGTCGCGGTAGCTCCAAAGGCCGTCTTGCGTGTTGTAGAAATAGGAATGAAGGCTGGTCGGCATCGTGGCCTGGCCGCGCATGTTCGAATGGCCGAAGTGGATGAAGACGACGGCCTGGTCCTTGGGGACGAACTTTCCGTTGATGGTCACGCCGGCGCCGCTGGTCGCGCCGCCGCTGCCGGTGGTTCCGCCGCTGGCGGTGGCCCCCCCGGCGCCGGTCGGATTGTCGCCCCCCATGCCGGCGGTGGTCGAGCCGCCCTGGCCTCCGCTGCCCGGAAAGCTGGCGCCGCCGGACGCCCCGGTCGTGGCGCCGCCCGAGCCGGTCTGAACGCCGCTGCCGCCCGAACCCGGCGCGGTTCCGCCGGTGCCCGGGTTCCCGGTGGCGTTGCCGCCGCCCGTCTGCGTCGCGCCGTTCGACACCGTCGGGTGCGCTTGCACGCCGCAACCCATCACGCAGAGGCCGAGCAGGCCCACGCGTCCCAGAGCACGACCAGCGACAATGATGTTCATGACGTCCGCCTTTCGCGCCGCGCGGTCAGGCGCCGCCGCGACCGGATTGGAGGCCAGCCGGGTGGGTCTTCATCAAAATGGTGCCAACGAGAGGCCCAAAGCGAAGCTCCACGGCATGAACCCCCAGGGTGAGCGGGGTTGACTCGACTCGTCGAGCGTCACGCCGTCGTATTTGTAGGCGCGCGAGACCGCAACCAGCACGGCGACCCAGTCGGTGGCCCATTCGAGCGACGCCTGCACGCCCAGGCTGACGAGGGGCGTGAACTGCTCGGAGTTCTCATCCACGTCGTGCCCCTTGAACCCGGACAGGATCAACCCCACCGACGGGACGAACGGGCCCATGAAATAGCCGGTGTAGCTGTACACCCCGGCGGTCGGCGCGCGGTAATTGTCGAGCTCGTTGTGGCCGCCGCGGTCGGCGGCAAACCCGCCCAAAACGACCAGCCCCCAGACCTTGTCCAGCGTGTGGTCGACGACCAGCGAGCCGGTCAGCTTGCCGTAGCCGAGCTGGGCGTTCTGATTGAGGACCCGGCCGCCCGGATACGTCGAGTCCCAGGGACCGGTCGGAAGCCCGACGATTCCCGTCAGCGACGTCGCGTTGGTCGCTCCCAATCGCCGCGTGACGAGCAAGCTGATGTCGCCCAGCCCGGCGTTCGAATAGTTGATGGGCGGCTCCGGCGCGAGGTGCATCGGGTCGTCCAGGTACTTGTAGACCAGCGGGATGATGATCCCGAGGTTCCATTTGGGTTCGACGTCCGCGTTGATGAACGTGTTGATGAAGAAGTTGTGCTCGTTGTAGGGCGAGGTCCCCAGGTTCGTGTAGCTCACCTGCTCCTGGACGTTGAACAGACCGCCCGTCACGTTGCGCCCGACCCATTTGAGCCCGGCGCTGGAAGCCGCTCCCGCGCCGGCGCCGCAGCCGCCGATGGTTTGCCAGCTGGCCACCAGACCGTCGAGCTCCTCGACGCGCACCAGCAAGCTCGGATCGACGGCCGTCCAGCCGGTCTGCGCCCCGGCCAGGCCGGTCCATGCGCCTGAGCTGAGGGCCAGCCGCCGCACGCGGTCGGCCACCCGCGCGCGCTCGCGCCAACGCGCGGCAGCCGGCACCAGCGCCGTTGCGATCACCGCGACGGCGAGCAGAAGAGACGAACGACCTCGCATACGCATGAAGCTGACAAAGCGACGCGGCGCGGATTTGAGATGTCGCCGAATCGCCGAGCGACCGTATCATAGCTGCCCCCGGGGTGGGGCATGGTCTTCACGAGCCACGTCTTCCTTTTCTATTTTCTGCCGCTCGTTCTCGCGATCTATTACCTGCTCCCGTTCCGCGCGCGGACGGCGCTGATCGCCGCGTTCAGCTACGTCTTCTACGGCTGGGCGAACCCGATCTGGGCCGTCATCATGTTCTTCGGTTCCAGCGTCGACTATTTTTGCGGAATCGGCCTGCTGAAGCTGTCGCGGCTGCCCGACGAGCCGGGCGGGCTGCCGCCGGTCATCGGCCGCGAGGTGCCCCGCACGCGCGCGATGAAGGCGCTCTTGGTGGTGTCGATCGTGACCAACCTGGGACTGCTGGCGGTCTTCAAGTACACCGGCTTCGTCGAGGAGAACGTGAACGGCCTGGCGCGGGCGCTGGGTTTCGGGCGCGATCTGCTGCCGATCTTTCATATCGTGCTGCCGGTCGGCATCTCGTTTTACACGTTCAAGGCGATGAGCTACGCCATCGACGTGTACCGCGGCGACGCGCGGCCGATGCGCCGTTTCACGGACTATCTGTGCTTCGAGGCGTTCTTCCCGGACCTCGTCGCGGGGCCCATCATCCGCTACGCGGCGCTCGAGGAGCAGATGCGGGTGCGCGCGCACACGCTGGACAAATTCGCGCGCGGCGTCGCCTTCTTCGCCTTCGGGATGGCCAAGAAGATCTGGATCGCCAACCCGATGGGGCACATCGCCGACACGGCGTTCGGGGCCGGGGCGCTGCACGCCCGCGACGCCTGGTTCGGGCTGGTCGGCTACGCGTTCCAGATCTACTTCGACTTCTCCGGGTACTCCGACATGGCCTGCGGCCTGGCGTTGATGCTGGGCTTCGTCCTGGTCCAGAACTTCGATTCACCGTATCAGGCGGACAGCATCACGGACTTCTGGCGCCGCTGGCACATCAGCCTGTCGACCTGGTTGCGCGACTACCTTTACATCCCGCTCGGCGGCAACCGGTTGGGCCGGCGCCGCACGTACGTGAACCTGATGACGGTCATGCTGCTGGGCGGCTTGTGGCACGGCGCCAGCTGGAACTTCGTGCTCTGGGGCGCCATCCACGGCGCGATGCTGTCCTTCGAGCGCGCCCAGGGAAAGAACAGCGTCTATCGCCGGCTGCCGCGGCCGCTTCGGGTGGCGATCACGTTCTTCGTCGTCTGCCTGAGCTGGGTGTTCTTCCGCGCCAAGACGATGGCCGAGGCGAGCGGCATGCTGAAGTCCCTGTTCGGCCTAGCCGCGGTGAGCCCCGCCTCCGACGTGCCGGCGGGCGCCATTTACACGCGGTTTCACGTCGCGATGTTCCTGCTGGCCGCGGTCGTCGTGTGGCAGGCTCCCAACACGTGGACCTTCACGTCGCGAATCACGGTTCCGCGGGCGGTGGCGGCCCTGGCCCTGGTGGCGCTTTCCATCCTGATGATGTGGACGCAAAGCGCGAACCCGTTCCTGTATTTTCAATTCTAAAACTTTTTTTGAAGAAACATGATTGTTCAACGCTCTAACGAACGCCCATGGCTGTAACGGCAACTCCGGCCGGCGGCGCCGGCGCGCATCGCGGCGGTCCGACCGATCCTTCGCACGACCAGGAGTTGCGGCGGGGGATCTTGCACACGCGGATCTCCCGCCGGCTCGCCTGGGCGCTGGTGATCCCGTTCTTGCTGGCCCTCTACGCCGTCCCGATCGAGCAATACGTGCACGACAAGCAGGCGGGCGACGAATCGGTGCTGATGGATCTGTTTCGGCACGCGCCGACGCGCGAGAGCCTGCGCGCCTTCGAGGACGAACTCGACAAGACGTCCGCCGCCCGCGAATACTTCCGCCCGCAGGTGCAACTGGAGCTGACCCGCCTCGGACGCTACGGCAACAAGAAAGCCACCGTCGGCCTCGGCGGGTGGCTGTACTACACGCCCGGCGTGACCGCCGTCGGTGGGCCGCCGTTTCTGGATCCCGCGGTGCTGGCGGCGCGGCGCACCGCGGCCCAGGCGGACGGCGATCCGCCGCTGTCGCCCGACCCGCGCCCGGCCGTCCTCGACTTCGCGCGGTTCCTGGCTGGACGCGGCGTCCGCCTGGTGCTGTTCCCGGTGCCCGACAAGGCGAGCCTGCAGCCGCTCCAGTTGCATGGGCGCGCGCGCGACGTGCGGGACGTGCCGCCGGCGGAGAATCCCGACAGGCCCCGGCTGGCCGCCGAGCTCGAGCGGGCGGGCGTGGCGGTGTTCGACCCCAGCCCGGCCCGGCTCTCGCCTGCCGACCCGCCGTTTTTCATGCGGCAGGACACGCACTGGCGGCCCGAGTGGATGGAAAAGGTCGCCGCCGATCTGGCCCGGTTCCTGGTCGAGCGCGGCCTGGTTCCCGCGCAGCCGCCGGCGGGCAGCGCGCGGGCGTGGCGGGCGGTCGCCCAGCAGGTCTCGCGCCTCGGGGACGTGACCGACATGCTGGGCCTGCCCGACGGGCAGCAGCTCTTCCTGCCGGAGACGTACACCATCCACCAGGTCCAGGACCCGAGCGGCACGGCGTTCGAGGCCAGCGACCACGCCGGCGTGTTGCTGCTGGGCGACAGCTTCACCAACGTGTTCAGCGCCGAACAGATGGGCTGGGGCAGCAGCGCCGGGCTGGCTCCGCAGCTGGCCCGCGCCCTCGGCCGCGACCTCGACGTGCTGGCGCAAAACGACGCCGGCGCTCACGCCACCCGGCAGCTGCTTTACAACGCGCTGGCCGGCGGCGACGACCGCCTGGCCGGCAAGAAGGTCGTGATCTGGGAGCTGGCCTCGCGCGAGCTGGCCGTGGGCGACTTCAAGCCGATCGACTGGTCGACTCTGGCGGCGCCCGCGACAGGGGCGCCGTGAACCGGCTGGTGCTGGTGACCGGCGCGGCCGGCGAGGTGGGGCGCCGGCTGGTGCGCCGGCTGGCTGCCGACGGATGGCGGGTGAGGGGTCTGGTGCTCCCCGGCGATCCTCTCCGCGCGCGGCTGGACGGAACGGGGTGCGAGGTCGTCGAGGGTGACGTGCGCCAGCCCGAGACGCTGGCGGCCGCCACCGCCGGCGCCGACGCGGTGCTGCACCTGGCCGCGGTCATTTTGGCGCGCGACCCGCGCGACTACGACGCGATCAACCGCCGCGGCACCACCAACCTGGCCGCCGCCGCGGCCGCCGCCGGCGTGCGCCACTTCGTCTACGTGTCGTCCGCCTCGGTCGTCTACCCGCGGCTGACGACCTACGGGCGCGCCAAGCTGGACGCCGAAGAGGTGGTGGCGGCCGAGCGGCGGTTCGCCCACACGATCGTCCGCCCGACGCTGGTCTACGACGAGACCGGCGGGCAGGAGTTCATGCTGTTCCGCAAGTACCTGCGGCGGTTTCCGGTGGTCCCCTTCATCGGTCCGGGCTCTGCCCGCAAGCGGCCGGTCTATTCGGACGACGTGGTCGACGGGCTGGCGCGCATCGCCGGCAACCCGATCTGCTTCGGCAAGACGTACAACTTGAGCGGCCCCGAGCCGATCACGCTGCGCGAGCTGGCCCAGCTGGTCCTCGAGCTGGAAGGGGCGTCGCGCCCTTTCCTGCACGTTCCGCTGCCCGTTTGTCGGGCCGTCGCGGCGGTGCTGACCCGCGTGATGCGCGATCCGCCGCTCACGCCGTACGCGGTGGCAGGATTCACCAACCACGCCGATCTCGACTGCTCGCGGGCCGTCGAGGATTTCGGCTACGCTCCCCGCGGCGTGCGCGAGGGGCTGGCCCGCTGTCTGCGGCGGCCGACCGCCGCCGTTCCGTCCTTTTCCCAGGCAGGAGGATCCCGTTCATGAAAGACGTCCGTCCGTTCCCGATCGGTTGTCTCTGGCTGAGCGCGCTGGCCCTGGGGGCCTGCGCCACCATGGGAGGCGGCCCGCCGGCCGGCAGCCAGGAGAAGCCGGACGATCAGGCGCTCGCGCTCATGAAAGAGGTGGGCGGCAAGGCCCACGGGATCATCGTCTGGTCGAGCTCCCGGCTGGGGAATCACGATCTGTTCGTCATGAACACCGACGGCTCGAACGTTCACCCCATCACCCACGGCGAGCCGGTCGACTGGTTCCCGCGCTTTTCGCCCGACGGAAGCCGGATCCTGTTCACCCGCAGCAAGAAGGGATGGGTGTACGAGCGCGACGCCAACACCGACGGCAAGTGGGACATCTACACCGTCACGCCCGACGGAAAGGACGAGACCAAGATCGTCGACAACGCCAGCTGGGGAAGCTGGGTGTCGAACGACGAGATCATCTTTGCCCGCTCGACCGCCATCGTCCGCCGCGCGCTGGCCGGCGGCCCGGAGACCGTGCTGGTCGACAGCAACCAGGTCCCGGAGCTGGGCGGCGCGCTCTTGCAGCAACCCGAGATCTCGAAGGACGGCCACTACATCGCCATCACGCTGCGCGGATCCAAGCGCGAGACGGGCATCTGGGACCTGCGCAAAAAGGCCTGGGTCCGCACCGGGGACGGCTGCCAGATCAACTGGAACCCGTCGGGCCAGGAGGTGTACTGGGTCCATCCGACCGGAAACGGCGGCAGCCGCGTGCTGCACCTGCGGGTCAAGAACGGCAAGCCGGCCGAGAGCGACGCCGATCTCGACGCCATCACGCTGATCGACATCCCGGGCCGGCGCTCGCACGAATACTTCCCGCAGCTCTCGCCCGACGGTCACTGGCTGGTCTGGGCGGCGACGCAACGCGGGCACGACCACGACATCGCCGACTATGAGATCTACCTGTGGGAGGTCGGCACGCCGTTCGAGAAGGCGGCGCGGCTCACCTACCATTCGGCCAACGACCGGTGGCCGGACGTCTTCATCCCCGCGGCGGCGCAGTAGCCCCGGTGGCGCGCGCGGGCCATAGCCGCTTCGACGGGCGGGCCGTCCCCGAACCTCCGCGGCGGGTCGCCGTGCTGGGTGCCGGCGGGTTCGTGGGATCGCACCTGGTCCCGCACCTGGCGCTCGACCGGTCGCTGGAGGTGGTGGCGGTCGATCGCGACCTCGGCAAGCTGGCCGCCGGCCTGCCCGGCGTGACCCGCCTGCCGGTCGACATCACCACGCCGGGGCTGCTCGACGAGATCACGGGGCGAGCGCAGGTGGTGGTGTCGCTGACCGCGCTGTGCAATCCGGCGCTCTACAACACGCAGCCGTTGGCGGTGATTGACGCCAGCTACACCGACCTCGTCCCGCTGGTGAAGCTGTGCGCCGCCCGACGGCGCTGGTTGATCCATTTTTCGACCTGCGAGGTGTACGGGCGCAGCGCTCTCGACGGGGCGGGCCGGCGCATGCGCGCGATGGTCGAGGACCAGACGGCGCTCTGCCTGGGCCCGGTGGCGCGCGAGCGCTGGACCTACGCGGCGGCCAAGCAGCTGCTGGAGCGGGTGATCTGGGCCCACGGCCAGCACGCCGGGCTCCCGTTCACCATCGTGCGTCCGTTCAACGTGATCGGCCCGCGCATGGACTTCATCCCCGGCGTGGACGGCGAGGGGATCCCGCGCGTCCTGGCCTGCTTCATGGACGCGCTCATGCGCGCCGAGCCGCTGCGCCTCGTCGGCGGAGGGCGACAGCGCCGGTCGTTCCTGGACGTCGGTGAGTTCGTGACCGCGGTGGGCCGCATCCTCGACCACCCGGCCACCTGCCAGGGCGAGATCCTGAACCTTGGCAACCCGCGCAACGACGTCACCATCCGGGCGCTGGCGCGGGCGCTGGCGAAGGCGTTCGCGGCGCTCCAGCCGGAGGCGCCCCCGGCTCGCTTCCAGACCGTCGACGCCGAGACGTTCTACGGCCCCGGCTACGACGACTCCGTGGTCCGCGTCCCGTCGATCGCCAAGGCGGCGCGCCTGCTGGGCTGGCGGCCGCGGCGCAGCCTGCCCGAGATGCTGCCCGACATCGTGACCGATTACGTGACCCGCTACGCGGCCGAGATCGCCGCGTCGGTCGGGCAGGAACCGGGGGGCGGTCCGTCGACCCACCCGCGCCGGCTCCGCTGGACGAAGGCCCGCTCGGCCAGCGCCGCGCGGGCGCGGCGCCTGGCCGCCGGGGGCGGCGCATGAAGCTGGCCGTCGTCGTCCCGGCCTACGACGCCGCCCACCACCTGGAAGGGGTGGTGGAACGGATCCTGGCGCACCGCCCGCCCGCTCTGGAACGGGTCATCGTCGTCGACGACGGCAGCCGCGACCAGACGGCGGCCATCGCCCGCGCTCTGTCCGCCCGCCGGCCCGAGCTTTCGTTGATCCAGCGCGCGGCCAACGGAGGGTACGGCGCGGCCATGAAGGACGGCCTGGCGGCTGCCAAGGCGGCCGGCGCCGAAGTGGTCGCGACCGTGCACGCCGACGGCCAGTACGGGCCCGAGCTGCTGGGCGATCTGCTGCGGGCGCTCGAGCGGCGGCGCTTGGATCTGTTGCAGGGCTCGCGCATCGCCGGCGGCGCCGCCCGGGCCGGCGGCATGCCCCGCTACAAGATCGCCGGCAACTGGCTGCTCAACCGGCTCGAGCGGCGCGTGCTGCGATTGCCGCTCACCGACTTCCACAGCGGCTATCTGGTCTACGGGCCGCGGGCTCTGGCGGCGCTTCCGTTCGCCCGCTTCAGCGACAGCTTCGACTTCGATCTGGAGGCGATCGCGGCGGCCCAGGCCCGCGGGCTGGCCGTCGCCGAAGAACCGATTCCCACCCACTACGGCGACGAGGTGTCGCACCTGAATCCCGTCACGTATGGACTGCGCGTGCTGCGCGTCCTGTGGCGCTTTCAACGGGGCGCATATGCGAGCTGACCGAACAGACCTCCTCCGACTCGTCGTCTTCTGCCTGGGGCTTTCCGCCGCGGCCACCTGCGCCACCGGGCGGCCCGCCTTTCCCTGGCGGACCAAGGGATCGCCGGTCGTCGCCACGCGGGCCGACGTCGAGACCGTCAATCCCGGTTACCAGCGGGAGCGCTCGCAGCTGCTGGTGCGGCGGGTGCGGCGGCCCAGTCGGGCCAGCCTGGACTTCGCCGCCTACCACGCCAACTTCATGAACGCCGATCCGCCGCCCGAGCGCGACGAGGACGCCGGCAGGCGGCCGGACGCCAGCCATCCGTTCGACGGCGCCATCGCCCCGGGATCGCTGACCGCCTCGATCGGCGGCACGCCGCTGTCGGCGGAAGAGCGGGCCCACCCGCTGGCGCTGGCGCCGCTGGTGGAGCTGCTGGAGGCCAAGCACGTGCCCGGCGCCGAGCGCCTGGAGGACGTCGTCGATCGGGTCCGCGCCGAGACCTGGGGGTTGCCCGGCGGGCCGCAGGTGGTGCGGCAGACGGCCAGCGAGGGCTACCTGCACGATCCGGGGTCGGGCCGGCCGGTGGAGGTGTGGGTGAAGATCGAGTTCGCGCCCTGGTTTCACGCCTTCGCGGCGCTGCCCGACGAGGACGGCGACGGTTTCCCCGAGCTTTACGGGCGGGCCGACCCCAAGATGCTGGGCGACGCCACCGCCGTCGCCCGCTTCGTGCGCGATGAGTACGAAGGCCGCCTGCTGTCCCCGTCCGAGGTCGTCGCCTGGGGTCACCAGCTCGCCTCGTACTGGTACCCCTCGTACAACACCGACCTGGTCGACGCGCGCCAGGGCTGGCCCGCCGCCGACACCGAGCCCGACGTCCGGAAGGACGCGGGCGGCCTCCACTTCGAGCCCGGCAAGGACGGGCAGCTGATCGTCATGCGGGGCAAGCCCGCGGGCAAGGCGGTCTACAACGTGTTCCTGGTCGGCGAGCCGTCGGCGGGCGAGGCGCCGGCCCAGGCCGGGCCGCCGGCGGTGGCGTTTCCCAAGCTGCCGCCCAGCAAGCCGACGCCCGACGCAGCGCCGGTGGCGCGCGCGATCCGCGCCGAGCTGGCCGCGCACGGCGGGTCGTGGGCAGCCTGGGCCAAGCAGGTCGCGCCGCTGCACGCGGCGCTGGAACATCGGCTGGCCGGGCTGCCGGCGGGGGCCAAGGCGCTGAGCGGCGGCGACGGGTTCCTGTTCTACGCCCGCTCGCTGTCCTACGTGCTGGGCGGCGACCTCGGCAAGCAGCACGGCAACAAGGACCCCATCCCGGCCATTGTTCGGTTCCGCGATTTGCTGGCCAAGCACGGCGTCGATCTGCTGTTCGTTCCGGTGCCGACCAAAGCCGAGATCTTCCCGGAGCGCGCGGCCGTGGCGCCCGGCGGCGACGCGGCGCCGTACGCGCGCTTCGTCGGTCAGGTCGTGAATCCGTTCGAGAGGAAGTTCCTGCTCGAGCTGGCCGACAAGGGCGTCGAGACGGTCGATCTCTTGCCGGCCTTCTTGGCCGAGCGGGCGCGCGATCCGTCGCCCAAGGGAGAGGCGCTCTATCAGGCCGAAGACACGCACTGGACCAGCCGCGGGCTCGAGCTGGCCGCCCGCCTGGTCGCCGAGCGCGTGCGGCGCTATCCCTGGTACAAGCCGCTCGGCGCGCACCCGCGCCGCTACGAGACCAAGGACGCGTCGTTCACCCGTCACGGCGACCTCTGCTCGCGGCTGCCCGAGGCCGAGCAGGCGAAGTACGCGCCCGAGACGCTGGTCGGCCACCAGGTGATCGGGCCGGAGGGCGCGCCGTACGAGGACGATCCGGAGAGCCCCATCGTGCTGCTCGGGGACAGCTTCACCGGCGTGTACCAGCTGATGGACTGCGAGCACGCCGGCGAGTCGGCCCACCTGGCCAAGGACCTGGGCGCGCCGCTGGACCTGGTCATGAGTTACGGCGGCGGACCGAACGTGCGCAGCAAGCTGCTTCGCCGGGGTGAAGCGGCCCTGGGCGACAAGAAGCTGGTCATCTGGATGATGACCGCGCGCGACCTGTACGACTTTTCGGAGGGCTGGGATCGGTGAGCCGGCCGGGGCGGACGGTGGCGCTGGCCGCCTGGGTCGCGGGCGCGCTGGGGTGCGCGCGCGAGCCCGGGGCCGGGCCGCCGGGCCCCGTCGCCAGCGCCCTGTTCGCGGTGGCCGCCCAGCTCGGCTCGACCCCGGCGGAGATCGAACAGGCCTGGGCGCGGCTGGACGAGATGCGGGCCCGGGTGGCCGCCCACCACGCGCGAAGCGGCGGCGACTGGGTCGACGACCTCGACGCGGTGGTGTTCGGCGAGCTGGGTTTCCAGCGCGAGATCGACAGCCAGGCCGTCGAGTTCTTCCGGCTGCCGTCGGTGATCGCGCAGCGCCGTGGGAGCTGCCTCGGGCTGGGCGGGCTGGACCTGGTGCTGGCCGAGCGGCTGGGCGTGGGCCTGGACGGTGTGATGGTGCCGGGCCACTTCTTCGTCCGGACGCGGGGCCCGTCGGCGCCGCGCAACGTGGAGCTGCTCCGGCGCGGCGAAGTCATGCCCGACGGCTGGTACCAAGCCAAGTACGGCCCCTGGCCGACCGGCGGCGCATCCCCGTACTTCCGCGCCCTGACGCCCCCCGAACTGGCGGCGGTGTTCTGGTACAACGCCGGCAACCATCTGCGCGCCGTGCGCGATCTGCCGGGCGCCGCGGCGGCCTACGCCCGAGCGGCGGCCGAGCTGCCCGGATTCGCGGAGGCCGAGGCCAGCCTGGGCGCCATCCGCCAGCTGCAAGGCGCTCTCGACGACGCGGAGGCCGCGTACGCCGCCGCCGCGCGCGATCGCCCCGGCCTGCCCGGGCTGGATCAGAACCTGGCGCTCTTGAAACGCGAGCGCTCCGTTGCCCAGATCAACCCAAGGAGACATGCGCCATGATGCCCGTCGAACTTCGTCGCTCCGTCCGGGTCGCCCTGCTGGTGATGTTGGTTGCCGGCGCTGCCGGCGAGAGCCGCGCCGCGGCGCCGCCCACCACGCCCCCTCCGACCGCGCCGCTCACGGTGACGGCCAAGCTGGTCGAGATCCCCAGCAAGTTCCCGGACGACGATCTCTACGACTACGCCTACGTCATGCGCTACCAGGTGATCGGCGGCCCGATGGACAAGCAGTTCATCCTGGTCGCGCACTACAAACCCCGCCAGCCGCGCTCGGCCATCAAGGACAAGATGAAGTCGGTGGTGTCGGGCAAGCTGCGGACGTTCCGGGTGGGCGACGTGCACAAGCTGAAGCTCACCCCCAACCTGAAGTCGGTCTGGAAGGGGCCGGTCGTCGACGATTTCGCCTCGACCGACCACAAGAGCACGCGCTACTTCGCGCTGGTCGCCGACCCGGCGTGAGGCCGGCGGCGGCTCACGGACAGGCCTGGATGCCTTTGATCCAATCGCTCACCAGATCGAGGGCGTCCTGATCCAGCACGGCGCTGGCCAGCGGCGGCATGCGCCCCTTGCCCAGCGTCGACATGCGCAGCCACAGCGTCGAGAGCTCGGGATGGCCGGGCGTCAGGTTGGTCGCGTTCTGGACGCCCTGGGTCCCCTTGGCGGGGACCGCGTTGCACAGTCCCGCGTGCGCCAGATCGGTCTTGTAACGCAGGTCGACGCTGCTGAACTCCCCGTCGGGACGATGGCAAAACGCGCAGTTCGCGTGCAGGTACGAGCGCGCCAGGTCCGTGACGGTGGCCGAGGCGGGCGGGCTTCCGAGCTGCCCCGTGTACGGCGTGACCAGCGCCGTCGCGTACGGTTTGGCGGGCGCCTGGTCGAACAGCCCCGCGGCCGCGAACTTGTCGATCTGGTTGTCGCTGCCGAGGGCCGCCGCGCTGGGCACCCGATTCATCTGGTCGGTCTCGGGCCCCAGCGTCCAGCCGGCGCTGCGCGTGTGGCACTCGGTGCAGTCGCGCCGCCCCGGGAACGTCCAGTCGACGGTCCGCGAGCCCGTGTTGAACGACACGCTGGCGCCGTCGGCGTCGACCAGCGTGGCCCCGGTCTGCGCCTCGTTCCACTGATACGTGTAGCCGACCCAGGTCCCGTTCGACTGCGCGACCAGGAGTCGGGTCTCCACGACCTTGCCGTCGAATCCGAAGTTCTTGAGGAAGGTCGTGCCGGCGGGGAACACCCACTTGCCGTCGTCGGCGGCATCCAGGCAGGCGCTGGGCTCGGCGGCACAATCGACCACGTGGATCTTGCCGCCGGGCGGCAGGACGAAGGCGCGGTCTTTGTCCGCCGCGTCCGACCAGAGAGGGCTGTTGACCTCGTACCCGTGGGACGCCGACACGAACCGGGTGAGGGCGGCGGGGTCCATGCAGCCGGTGGCTGCCAGCGTCGAGGCGGGCTGCGTCGGATCGGCCGGGGGAGCGCACGGCCACAGATGAGAGGACGAATCCGTGGGGCCGCCGTCGACGCCGCCCGCGCCGGCCGCCCCGCCCGCGCCGCCGGCGGCGACGACCGGGGTAGAGCCGCCGTTTCCGCCCGAGGAGGCGGTCGGGCGGGATGCGCCCGGGCTGGCGCATCCGACGGCCGCAGCGACGGTGAGCAACGCCACGCTCCTGCGGGCGGCTCGTCGATAAATGCGTGATCCGGTGAGGAGGGAAACCTTGTACATCGCGACCACCAGATTAAGCATGTACGCGGCGCCGTCCGGTCAACAAAGTATGAACAATCCACCGCGCGCCAGACACAGACGGACGGATGCCGAACATCTCTTGTCAGTTGCAGCGAAGGGCGCGTTTCGTCGATATGTCCGCTGATCTCATGTTCAAGCTCGAGGTGAAAAGGCGGTTCTCGATGCGCAGACATTTTTGGCTGGTCTCGTTAATCGCCGGGGCCGCCTGTTCCGGGGGCCAGTTTTCCGGGCCGACGGCCGGCAACGGCGGCGGCTTGGGCTCGGGCGGCGGGCCGGCCAGCGGCGGTTCGGGCGGAAGCTCGAACGGCATGACGGGCGGCGCCAATCCGACCGGCAGCGGCGGCGCGGCCAGCGGAACGGGCGGCGTGCCCGCCACCAGCGGCAGCGGGGGCCTGGCCAGCGGCGGCAGCGGCGGCGCGGCCGGCGGCAGCGCGTCGGTGCTGGAACGAAACAACCACCCCAGCCGCGACGGCCACTTCCTGCAGCCGGCGCTGACGAAGGCCGCGGCGGCGAAGATGGCGCTCGACGCGTCGTTCAACGCCACCTACACCGGCGCGGTGCTGGGAAGCCCGCTCTACTTCGACGGTGGCCCGGGGGGCAAGGGTGTGTTCATCGCCGTCACCAGCGGCAATGACGTCGCCGCCTTCGACGAAACGACCGGCGCCACCGTCTGGACGAAGAACCTGGGGACGCCGGCGTCCAAGTCCGGCACCGACGGGTGCGACGGCACCGACCCGCTCGGCGTCATCTCGACCCCCATCATCGACGCGCGGACCGCGACCCTCTACGTGGCCGGCGCGGTGGGCGACGCCGACGGCATCACCGCGCACCAGCTGTGGGCGTTGAGCCTGGCCGACGGAACCATGAAGGCGGGCTACCCGATCGACATCTCGAATGCGCTGGGGTTCGATCCGACTGCGCACAACCAGCGTGGCGCCCTGTCGATGGTGGGGAGCATCGTCTACATCCCATACGGCGGCCACTCCGGGGATTGCGTCGTCGACATGCAC
>JAICYS010000468.1 GCA_025934105.1 Myxococcota bacterium
CCATCTTCTTCCTGACGGTGGGTCTGGTCGAGGCGATGTACTTTATAAATCTCGCCTTTATGGCGTTATTCGTGTTCGTGCTCGCCACCTAATCTGGGCGGGGAGGACACAGTGATCTCGTCAGGGATGGGAGCCATGAGTTCATACAACCTGGCCGCGGCGGCCGGCGGGGGCAACCTCTTCCTGATCCCCAACGCGACCTTCTTCGTCGAGCTACTGATCTTCCTGATCGTGGTCGGGGTGATCTGGCGCTACGTGGTGCCCCCGGTGAAACGCGCGACGGCGCAACGCCAGGAGATGGTCCGTCGGCAGATCCAGGAGAGCCAGCAAGCCACCAAGCGACTGGCCGAGGCCGAAGCGCGTTACTCCGCGGCGCTGGCCGAGGCGCGCGTCGAGGCGGCGAAGATCCGGGAGAGCGCCCGGGCCGATGCGCAGGAGATCAAGGACGAGCTGCGGGAGCAGGCCGCGCAAGAGGTTGCGCGGATCCGCGAGCGTGGCGCCGAGCAGCTGGCTACCCAGCGCGAGCAGGTCGTCCGTGAGCTGCGTAGTGAGCTGGGCAAACTTGCGGTGACGCTGGCTGGTCGGATCGTCGGTGAGTCGGTTGCTGACGACGCCCGCCGAGCCGGAACGGTGGACCGCTTTCTCGACGAGCTTCAGGGTATGGCCGCCCCCCGAAGCGCCTCCGAGAGTGTCTCTCAGGACAGGGCGGTTTCTCAGGACAGCGCGGCTGCTGAAGCCGGCGCGCCGAAGAACGGCACCGTCAAAGGGACTGCCTCAGTACCCCACGCGCGGCGGAGGCGCTGATGCAGCCGGCCAGCAGGGCGGCACTGGCCGCGGCCCGGGAGCGCCTGGAGAGCCGGACCGATGGCGCCAGCGCGCAGGACCGCGACCGCCTGGGTGACGAGCTGGCCGGCGTCGCAGCGGTGCTCGGCGCGCAGCCCGTGATCCGGCGGCACCTCGCCGATTCGGCGGCGCCCGAGCAGATCCGGCGCGACATGGTCAAGACCTTGTTCGGTGCGAAGGTGAGCCAGATCAGCCTCGCCGTCTTAGGTGACGTAGTGAGTTCTCGCTGGTCTCGGCCGCTGGATTTGGTCGACGGAATCGAGGAGCTAGCCTGGCAGACGCTGCTGGGCCTCGCCGAGCGCGACGAAAGTCTCGATGACGTCGAAGATGAGCTGTTCCGCTTCGGCCGGATCCTGGTTGCGCAACCGCGGCTGGCGTCGCTGTTAGGGGATGAGGCAGCTCCCGCCGCACGGCGTTTGGAGCTGCTGGCCACCGTCCTGGCCGACCGAACCCGCCCGGTGACCAGCCATCTGCTGGAGCAGGCGGTCCGGTCGCCACGACGGCGCCCCCTCGACGAGATCGTCGAGGGTCTTGTCGATCGCGCCGCGGCGCGCCGGGAGCGCTCGGTGGCCCACGTCACCGCGGCCGGTCCGCTGTCGCAGCGCCAAGAGCGGCGCCTGCTCGACGTCCTCAACCGGATCTACCGGCGGCCGATCTCACTGAAGGTCGATCTCGACGCCACACTGCTCGGCGGGTTGGTGATCAGGGTGGGCGACGAGGTGATCGACGGCAGCGTGGCGGCCCGGCTGGGCCAGGCACGCCAGTGGATGTCCCGATGAGCGTCGCGGCGA
>JAICYS010000114.1 GCA_025934105.1 Myxococcota bacterium
CCGCCGTCGCCACCGCTGCCCTGGTGACTCCGCACGGCGGCGCCGGCGCGCGCCGTCGGGTGGCCAAGGCCGCGCAGGCGCCGCGGGCCGTCGACCGCGGCCCCCCGCCCCTGCCACCCGGCTGGTACGGACCCGCGTGGCCGCCGACCGAAACCAACTTCCTCGCGTCGCTGGGACAGGACGCCTGGATCCATCCGCTGTCCGGCCCGGTGCGCCGCATGCCGCGCGCCGACTCGCGCGTGTTTGGCGCCGTCCGTCCCGGCGAACGCCCGGCGGAGTGCCGGAACGGCCACTGCGGCGTCGATCTGGGCGGCGAGATCTGGGGCGAGCACGTGCACGCCGTTCACGACGGCGTGGTCGACTTCGTCCAGCGCAACGCGAACCCCGACCGCGGCGGCGAGTTCGTGCGCATCGCCCACCGCGACGGGACCGTGTTCACGCAGTACTTCCACCTGGCGGCGATCCCGCGTGGGCTCGAACGCGGCGTTCACGTGAAGAGCGGCGACGTGATCGGACTGGTGGGCGACACGGGCGTGAAGCGGTCCGCGCCCCACCTGCACTTCGCCATCTCGGTGCGCCCGTACAAGAACGGGCCCGAGCGGTACCTCGATCCCGAGCCGCTGATCGCGCTCTGGCCGGTGCGCGTGCCGGTCGACGGCGGCCAGGAAGGCCTGGTCACGACCTTGGCGCGTCCGGGGTTCCCGCTGGGCTCGGCGCCCCTGCTGGCGGGGCGCAAGCGAAGCGCCGCGCGGCTGGCCAAATCGAAGCACGGCGCGCCTGCCGCCGCCGAGGCCGCCAGCCCGACCGACGACACGAGCGCCGGCGACGAGAGCGCGCCGGAGGAGACGGACGATGCGCCGGCGGCGGCGGACAGCCCGGGGGACGAATAGCGATGCTCGCCACCTGCGCCAATTGCCTGGATCTCGTCACCGGCGCCGAGCGGTTCGTGCTGGTGCAGCGGCGCCGCGAACAGATTCACTGCTCGCGCGCCTGCCTGCTCGAGACCCTCCGCCGCCAGCGCCGGGCGCAGGCCGCGCGGCGGAACCGCTGGCTGCTGCGGGCCGCGGCGGCCGGGGCGGTGGCCGTCGCCGTGCCCGCGCTGTGGCACCGCGTCCGCGTGCCGCACGCCCAGACCATCGCCTTCGAAGCGCCGCAGGTGCGCCCGATGCCGCGCGCGGTGCCGCCGCCGATCTTCTACGGACCGGCCTGGCCGCCGACCGACCAGGACTGGATGACGGCGTTCGCCAGCACCTCCTGGGTTTATCCGCTGCCCGGGCCGGCGCGCGAGGCGCCCGCCGCTGACGATCGCATCCTGACCAGCCGGTCGGGTCCGTCGGCCTCGCGCGACGACACGGCGTCGCCAGGCCCGACTTCGTCGGCGCGCGCCGCGGGCGGGCACCCGGGCGCCGTCTGCCACACGCCCGGCCGCTGCGCCGTCGACCTGACCGGCCGGCTCTGGGGCGAGCACGTCTACGCCGTTCACGACGGCGTCGTCGACCACCTGCAGCGCACCTTCGGCGAGCGGGGCGACGTCTACCTGCGGCTCTCCCACTTCGGCGGAATGGTCTTCACCCACTACCTGCACCTGGCGGCCGTCCCGCGCAACATCACGCGCGGAACCGTGGTCAGAGCCGGAGACGTCATCGGCCTGGTGGGCGACACCGGCAACGAACACGCCGGCCACTACGTTCACTTCGCGCTGTCCGTGCGCCCGTCGGCCGACCTGCCCGAGGTCTACTGGGATCCGACCGAGCTGATGGCCAAGTGGCCGATGCGGTTGCCGCCGCACGGAACGGTGGCCGGCTTCGTCCCGCCCCAGAGCGATCTCGCGGTTCCCTCGCTCCACCGCCGGCCGCGGTGAGCTTCGGCGCCGATCAGTAGCCGCGGGCGGCGTCGAACTGGTTGCGCAGCGTCTGGCCGGACAGGAAGCGGTCCAGGTTCTCCGCGAAGAGGGCGGCCGCGCGCTGGAAGTAGCGCGGCGTCAGACCGGCCACGTGGGGCGTGAGGATGACGTTCGGCAGGTCCCACAGCGGGCTGGTCTCGGGGAGTGGTTCCTGTTCGAAGACGTCCAGGCCCGCGCCCGCCAGCTTGCCGGCGCTCAGGGCCTCAACCAGCGCCGCCTCGTCGACCACGGCGCCGCGCGAGATGTTGTAGACGTAGGCGCCCGTCCGCATGAGCGCGATCCGGCGCGCGTCGACGAGGTGGCGCGTGGCCGGGGTCAGCGGCACGGCCAGGCACAGGTGATCAGCCTGCCCGATCACCTGGTCCAGGCGCTCGAGGCTGACCAGCTCGTCGACGGGAACGCCGGGGTCGTGGCGGCTGGACGCGTTCCGCTTGACCGCCAGGATGCGCAGCCCGAACGGGCGGGCGCGGGCCGCGATCGCGTCCCCGATGCGCCCGAGGCCCACGATCAGCAGCGTCTGGCCGGTGAGCTCGCCCGGGCCATGTTCGCGCGACGACTTCTTCTCCCAGCGGCGCGCCAGCTGCGCGCGATAGAGTCGCGGCAGGTCGCGCGTGAACATCAGCATCATGGCCAGGACGTGCTCGGCGATGTTCGGGCCGTGAACGCCGCTGGCGTTCGTCACCACCACGCCGCGCCCGAGCAACGCCGGCCGCGCGATCCCGTCCAGGCCGGCGGCCACCGAGCTCAACCACTTCAGCCGGCCGGCCCGCGCCAGCAGGTCATCGGAGAGATCCTGGGCCACCACCACCTCGGCGTCGGGGAGCGCCCGCTGGAAATCGTCCCCGTCCGCGAAGGTCACGCCGGCGCGGCCGGCGAAACGCGCCAGCGCGGCCCGGAACGCCTCCGCCTCCGGCGATCGGGGCGCCAACTCCACCAGCACGCGCAGCGGCTCCATGGTCGTGAATGTAGGGCTTATCCGAGGGTCATCAGCTTGTCGACGATGGCCGACAGCGCCGCCAGGCGGATCCCGCCGCGCCCGATGGCGAAGGGCTGGGCCGGGGCCAGGCCCAGTCGCTGGGCGCAGTCCTCGACCGCGCCGGCGCGGGTCCCGAAGGCGGGGCCCACGGCGGGCCGGACGTCCACGCGGGCGGCCGGCAATCGAACGCCCTCGGACTCGAGCACGTCCAGCGGGTAGCGGCCCCAGCTGCACACCACGTCCCGCTCGCGCGCGAAGGCCGCCCAGCGCTTGCGAAACGAGTCCCAGCTCTCGCCGGCGGCCAGGCGTTCGCGTGAAATCCGGATGTGGCCGGGGATGGCCGGCGCCAGCGGCCGGCGCGGGGCCACCACCGCCTCGAACGTCTCACCGGTCGTCGCCCGGCGCGCCAGCCAATGAACCACCTCGGACGGATGGCCGCCGGGACGACGGGCCGGCCAGGCGTTCGCCTCGCCGTGGACGCAGATGACGTCGGAGGCGCGATCGCGCAGAACCTGTGGCCCCCGTGGCCGGCCGGCGGCCCGGGCGCGGGAAGCGGCGTGCCGGTGCCGGGCGCCCGCCACCGTCTTCGCGTAGTGAAGCTGCATGTCGACCATCGCCTCGAACGGACGCAACAGCCCCGCGAACCTCTCGGGCGCGTCCTCCAGCGCGCCGAGGACGTGCGCCAGCGCCTCGACGGTGGCCACGTAGTCCTGGGCGGGTTCGCGCCGGATGCGGTAGCGGCTGGGCGCGGGCGGCGTGAATCGAATCTGCGGCAGCGCCGCCAGCCGGGCGTTGCGCTTCAGCAGCTTGCGCGCCTGCCACCAGGTTCCGTCGACGACCACCAGCGTGATCGGTCCGCTCGGCTTCGCCTCCGCCAGGTCGAGGGCCCGCGGGCCCGGGAACAGCAGATGGGCGGGCCGCCCGGCCGCCTCCGCCTCGGACAGCGCCCGCCGCACGGACAGGTCGTCGTCGAAATCGACGCCCACCCGCAGCTCGGAGCCGGGCAAGCAGAGGTGCGCCAGGCGCGCGGTGCCGACGGCGGTCCGCCGCTCGCGCGGGTGTTGCAGCAACAGCACGCGCGTCCTGGTCTCCAGCGACACCAGATGGGCGCAGTAGCAGACCGGCGCCGGCCGGCGGCACCGACCGCAGATCGCCCGGTGAGGGGCCGTTGAATCAATCACGCCCGCACACTACCAAAGACCTCTGTTACCGTGGCGCCGTGACCACCGATCGCGCGCCCAGCCTGGTGCTTTACGGCAACTCGATGTGGACCAGCCCGTACGTGCTGTCGTGCTTCGTCGGCCTGACGGAGAAGCGGTTGCCGTTCCAGATGCCCGAGCGGCTGCGCGCCTTCGCGCAACGCGAATGGCAGCGCCCGTCGGTGGCGGCCTTCGTCAGCGCTTCCCGGCCGCCCCACCGGCCCGCCGCGGCCTGACCTTCGACGGCCGCTTCTTCGCCGGAGGCGCGGCCGCCGCCCCGTCCTTCCCGGCCAGCGCGCGCTTGCCTTCGTACCGCGGCGTGCGCGGGTGCCGCTTGTAAAGCAGGATGATCCGCCCGACGATCTGCACCACGTCGACGCCCGGCTCCTGGTCCAGGCGGTCCGCCACCGCGTGGCGGTCGACGGGGCACTCGCCGCCCACCTTCACCTTGACCAGCTCGTGATCGGCCAGGGTCTGGTTCACCTGCTTGATCGCGGCCGTGGTCAGGCCGGACTTGCCGATCTGGACCAGCGGGGACAGGGCGTGGCCGTGGCCGCGCAGGGCGCGACGCAGCTCGCCGGTGGGCATCAACGTCATGCCTCCAACTACCACAGTCGGTGGCGAAAGCGTTCGCTGTAGACTGCCGTCCCTGCATGTCGCCCGCCCCTCCCCACGAAGGCCTCCGCAATCAAGCGCTCCGGGCCGCCCTGACCGCCGCGCTGGCCGGGCGGACCGCCGCGCTCGACGATCTGCTGTCGCGTCTCGGACGCGGCGAGAGCCCGCGGCCCAACTTGCGCCTGGCGGCCGCCTTCGGCGCCGAGCTGGCCGCCTCGCCCGCCGACGCGAGCGCCGTGGTCCGGCTGCTCGCGCACCTCGGCGACGCCGACGCCGCCGCCGACCAGCCGGGCGTGTTCCTGCCGGTCGCCGCCGCCCACGGCTGGATGGCCCTGCTGCAGAGCGGGCGCGAGCCGGATCGCGCCTGGGCGGCCCTGGCCGAGCTGGCCGCCGACGCCCGGACGCCGGTGCGCCTGTCCGCGCTGGACGCGCTCACCTCGTTCGCCGCCCGCCGGGAGGGGCGGCCCGCCGACACGCTGGTCGGCCGCGCGCTCGACTGGCTGGAGCACGAGGATCGCGAGATCCGCTTCGGCGCGACGGCGGTGGCCGTCGAGGTCTTCGGCGAGACGCGCGCGCTGGCGGCGCTGGCCGATCCCGAGGCCTTTCTCGATTACCTGTCGCGGGCCATCGACGCCGTGGCGAACGCGCCCCGCGCCGCGGAACGTTCGGACGCGCGCCGCCGCCTGCTGATGGCCCTGCCGCGCACGCTGGGCGCGGTGGTCGCCAGCCTCGGACGCGACGACCTGGGCGCCGGGTGGCTCGAGGAGGAGTGCGCCCGCGCGCGCCACCCGGATGTGCGCGCGGCGCTGTCGAACACGCTGGTGCGGTTCGCGGCGCGTGACGCCGACCCGGGCGCGGTCGTGACCCAACGGCTGCGCGCCGCGCTGGAAGGCAGCGCCAAGCCGGACCGGGATCCGACGCGCCGGCGCCCGGGGGCAGCGCGCGGCAAGGCCTCACGGCCGGTCCGCTGACACCGGAACCTCCACCACGGCGACGTCGCCGGCGCGCAGGTCGAGATCGTCGAGGCGGGCCGGGCGCGGGCGCCCCTCCGCGTCCCACCCGTGGGCCGGTCCGCGCGGCGTCAGGCCGGCCAGCGCGACCGACAGGTGCTCGGCGGCGTCCGCCGCCCGGGCACCGACCGTCGGAATCCAGGCCACCACCACCGCGTCGCCGTCGGGCGTCAGGAAGGCGTGCACCTCGGCCCGCGAACCGGGCTGGCGCCGCGCGCGCAGGGCGCCGTCCAGCCGGCGGAAGCCGTGCCCGAACAGACGCTGGACCAGCGCCAGCGCCGCCAGCGCCGGCTTGGGCCGCCAGTCGGAAAAGGCCACCCCCAGGTGACGGTTGTTCTCGTCGCCGATCATGGGCGCGCCGGCCCGCGGGTCCTTCATCTCGTACCAGGCCAGCAGCCCGACCTGGGGTTGGGCCAGCGCCAGCGTCACCGTCCGGACCAGCGCGACGGCCTGAAACGCCAGCGTGTGCTCGTACTCGAAGCGCGCCTGCACGTCCCCCGACACGGTGGCGCCCTGCCGGTAATTGCTGTAGCCGACCTCCGCCAGCCACAGCGGCCGCGCGCCGTGCGCCAGCACCGGCGCGAACGCCTGCACGTAACGGGGCAGGCTCTCGATCGCCACCGGGTTCCAGGTCTCGAAATAGGCGTGCGCGTTGATGACGTCGACCAGGTCGCCCAGCTCGGGGCGCGCCATCACCTCGGCGACGAAGGACGGATGGCCGGCCACGCCGCCGAACACCACCTGGGCCGACGGATCGGCGGCGCGAACCGCGCGCGCGCCCACCCGCAGCAGCTCGGCGAACTGCGCGACGCTGCCGCGCCAGTAGTCGCGGTTGTCCGGCTCGTTCCAGATCTCCCAGGACAGGACGCGCCCGCGGTACCGGCGGGCCAGCATCCCCACCGTGGCGCCGAAGGCCTGCGGGTCCACCGGCGGATAGCGCCAGAAGTCGTCGCCGGTGCCCGACGACGCCCAGCGCGGCGTGTACGCGATGTAGGGGATCACGCGAATCCGGGCAGCGTCCATCGCGGCGAAGAAGCTGTCCCAGAATGTCAGATCGTAATGGCCGCGGGCCGGCTCGAGGCCGTCCCACCCGATCGAGACGCGCAAGACACCGATCCCGGCGCTGGCCATGAGGGCGATGTCGCGGCGAACCTCATCCATGGAGCGCGACTCCTCCGGATAGTCCTCGCACAGGCCGATCGGAACCACCGTCCAGGGGGCAGCGGCGGCGCCGCCCGGGATCGCCGGTGGCCGCACCCGGCAGCCGAGCGCGAGCACGACGAGCAACCCCAGTGCGGCTCGCGCGCGGCAGAGCATCGGCGCGGCAACCTGTGCATGCAGCAGGCAGTAGCAAACGCCCGGGCAATCCCCTAAAGTGTCGCCGCTTCTTGGATCCACGTTCCTGTCTCGCCGCCCATCAGTTCCGAAACGGACGTCCGATGCTGTTCCTCTGATGCAGCTTCAGGGATCAGCCTCCCCACCGGCGGACGGGCGCGGGAAAGCTCAGGCGGTGCGCGACGCGCGCGGCCAGCTGGGGCGCCGGGTGCGCCGCGCCGTCGGCTTCGCCCGGACGCAACGCTGGCCCATCGCGGCGACCGGCGCGCTGTCGGTGGTCGTCGCCGCCATCACCGCCACCGAGCCGCTGGTGCTGCGCGGGCTGGTCGACGGGCTGTGGCAGCACGCCGGCACGCGGGCGCTGATCCGCGGCGCGGTGGCGCTGGCGGCGTTGATGGTCGGGCGCGAGCTGCTGGGCGCCGCCGGAAGCTTCACCGGGTGGAAGGCGCGCCTCGGCGTCCAGCACGCGCTGCTGGACGCGACCGTCGGCCGGCTGCACACGCTGCCGCTGGCGTACCACCGCGGCGAATCGGTCGGCGCGACCATGACCAAGTTGGACCGGGGCGTCCAGGGTCTGGTCGGCGCGTTCGCGGAGCTGGTGTTCAGCCTGCTGCCGGCGCTGATCTACATCGCGCTGGCCGGGGTCATGATGTTTCGCCTGCACGCCACCTTGACCCTGCTGACGGTGGCGCTGCTGCCGATCCCGGCGCTGGTGGGCGTCTGGGCGGCCCCGACCCAGACCGCCCGCGATCAGGCGCTGCTGGACCGATGGCGAAAGATCTACGCCCGCTTCAACGAGGTGCTGGGCGGCATCGCGACGGTCAAGAGCTTCGCGATGGAGCAGGAAGAAAAGCGCCGCTTCGTCGAGGACGTGGACGGCGCCAACGGCCTGGTGCTGGGCGGCGTGGCGTTCGACGCGCGGGTGGGCGTGGTGCAGAACCTGGCCAGCGGCGGCGCCCGGATCCTGGTGCTGGCGTATGGCGGCTACCTGGCCATCAGCGGCCGCCTCAGCGTCGGCACGCTGCTGGCGTTTCTGGGCTACCTGGGCGGGCTGACCGGACCGGTGCACATGCTGACCGGCCTCTACCAGACCCTGCGGCGCGCGGCCGTCTCGCTGGAGGCGGTGTTTTCGATCCTGGAGGCCGAGGACCAGGTGCCGGACGCCGTCGACGCCCGCGAGGCCAGCCCGCTGCGCGGCGAGGTGGTGTTCGAGGGCGTCGGGTTCGGTTACCGCGCCGAGCGGCCGGTGCTGACCGGCATCGACCTGCGCGTCGCGCGCGGCGAAATGATCGCGCTGGTCGGGCCGAGCGGCGGCGGTAAGACAACCCTCATGAGCCTGCTCCAGCGGTTGCACGACCCCGAGCGGGGGAGCATCCGCATCGACGACGTCGACATCCGCCAGTTCACGCAGCAGTCGGTGCGGCAACAGATCGGCGTGGTCATGCAGGACGCGCTGCTGTTCGACGACACCGTGGGGGCCAACATCGGCTATGGGCGCCCGGCCGCCCTTCCCCACGAGATCGAGGCGGCGGCGCGCGCCGCCAACGCGCACGACTTCATCGAGCAGCTTCCCCGGGGCTACCAGACCTTCGTGGGTGAGCGCGGCAACCTGTTGTCGACCGGCCAGCGGCAGCGCATCGCGATCGCGCGGGCGCTGCTGAAGGACCCGCCCATCTTGATCCTCGACGAGGCGACCTCGGCGCTGGACGCGGAGGCGGAGGCGCTGGTCCAAGAGGCGCTGGAGCGGTTGCTGGTCGGCCGGACGTCGTTCGTGGTCGCGCACCGCCTGTCGACCATCGTGCGGGCCGACCGCATCGTGCTGCTGCGCGACGGGGGCATCGCCGAGAGCGGCACGCACCAGGAGCTGGTACGCGCCGGGGGACACTACGCGCGCATGGTGGCGCTGCAGACGCGCGGGCTGGTCCTGCCCCAGGCCGCCTGACATGAGCGACGCGGCCACCAGCGACGTCTTGCCCGTCGGCACGGTGCTGGACGGCACCTACCGCCTGACTCGCCTTCTGGGGCAAGGCGGGATGGGGACGGTCTACGAGGCCCACCACACCGGCGCCGGCAAGCGCCTGGCGGTGAAGGTGATGCACCGCGGGCTGATGGCCTACCCCGAGCTGCGGGCCCGGTTCCAGCGCGAGGCCAAGGTCACCAGCGAGCTGGCGCACGCCAACGTCGTGAGCGTGTTCGGCTTCGGCGCGGCGCCGTCCGGCGAGCCGTATCTGGTGATGGAGTTCCTGGAGGGCGAGGACCTGCAGACCCGGATGGAGCGCACCGGGCCCCTGCCGCTGGAAGCGGTGGCGGAGCTGGTGACGCAGGTGGCGGCCGGGCTGGCCGAAGCGCACGTGGCGGGCGTGGTGCACCGCGATCTGAAGCCCGACAACGTGTTCCTGGTGCGCGCGCCCGGCGACGCGGTCTTCGCCAAGGTAGTCGACTTCGGCATTTCCAAGGTCCTCAAGGCCTCGGCCACCAAGCTGACCGTCGCGCGCGCCGTGTTCGGCACGCCGGAGTACATGGCCCCCGAACAGGCCGAGGGGCGCCAGGACCTCATCGATCACCGGAGCGACCAGTGGTCGCTGGCCTGCGTGGCCTGGGTGGCGCTGACCGGCTGCCTGCCGTTTTCGGGGGCGGACGCGACCGCCACGCTGAACCAGGTGCTGTCGGGCGTCCCCTCGCCGCCGCGGGCCGGCGCGCCGCGCATCGCCGAACCGGTCGAGGCGGTGTTGCGGCGGGCCTTCTCGCAACGGCAGTCGGATCGGTTTCCGACCATCCGGGCGTTTGCGCGCTACTTCGAGGCGGCCGCGGCCCAGGTGGCGGCCTCGCGCACCCCCGCCCCGCTGCCGGCGACGCCCGCCGAGCCGGCGTCGATGCGGGCGGCGGCGGCCCCGCGCCGGAGCCGCCTGCCGCTGCTGATCGTGGCGCTGGCGGCCGCACTGGGCCTCACCATCGGCCTGGCCAGCCTGCTCGGGCAGCCGTCGTTCGGCAGCCGCGCGGCCGGCTGGTACCAGCGCGCCCGCGACACCTTCGGCCACCGATAGCCGGTCGGCGAGCCGCGGCGCCGCGGGGTTGTTCCTGAGGGGCTTGGGCCCGCCGGCCGCGTCTTCCTCAGGGCGCCGGCCGGGCCTGCCGCCGCCACAGGACGTATGACAGCGCCCACAGCAGGCCGGTGGCCGCCGCCCAACCCCAGGCTTGCGGGGGATCGCCCAGCGACAGGTGAGCGATCACCGCCGAGCCGACGTCGATGGCGAAGCCGGCGTAGGCCCATTCTTTCAGGCGCGCCGGCAGCGGCGCCAGCAGCAGCACCAGCCCCACCAGCTTGGCCCACGAGAGCTCGACCCGGAAATAGTCGGGGAATCCGAGGTGCGCGAACGCCTGCGCGACCTGCGGCAGCCGGAGCTGCGCATAAGCCGTGAAGCCGATCTGCAGGCAAAAGACGCCGGTCACCACCCAGTAAAGGATCGCCTCGGCCCGGGGTGACAGGACGGCGGGCTTCGGGAGTGTCGATTCCATGGTTCGCCTCCTACCAGCGGGGGAGCTCGGCGCCGAACTGCTGGGCGTACTCGGCGGTCAGCCGTTGCCAGCCCTCCAGCTTCAGCGCGTCGCCGGCGACGATGCGGCCGATGGGCGCGCCGCCCAGCAGGCGGTCGAGCACGTCGAAACAGATCTGCCAGCCGGCCGCGCCCCAGGCGATGAACCGGCGATCGATGTTGTGCCAGAGCGACAGGCGCGTGCCGGCCCGCTGCGGGTCGAGCTGCCAGCGCAGATCGTTGCCGCCCCAGCTGTACTCGAGCAGGCGCGGCGGCTCGGCGCGGGTGACGGTGGTCTCTGACACCTGCGGCGACGGCGTCCCGACCGTCGACAGCTTCACCGGCCCGACCACCGCCAGGCTGCGGTCGGCGTCGAACGGCGCCCACTGCGCCAGCTGCGCCGGATCGGTCAGCGCCGCCCAGACGGTTGCCGGCGGGTGGCGCAGCTCGCGGACCAGGACCAGCGTCCACCTGTCGCCGTTCTTTTGCACCTGCGCGGCGGCGGCCGGGCCGGGCGCGTACGTTTCGCGGTCGTTCATCGGGTCTTCCCTTTCTCTTTGCCGGGTTTTGGCTTTGGCTTTTGCGTCTCCTGCTCCAGCCGATCCAGATGGCGCTCGAGGGCGTCGACGTGCGCGCTCCAGAAGCGGCGGAAGGGCGCCAGCCAGGCGTCGATCTCCATCAGCGGCTCGGGCCGGATCCGATAGACCCGCCGCTGGGCGTCCACCCGCGGCTCGACCAGCCCGGCCTGGCGCAGAACGCGCAGGTGCTTCGAGACCGAGGTCTGCGGCATCCGCAGCCGGCGCTCGATCTCTCCGACCGACCGCTCCGACGAGGCCAGCAAGCTCAAGATGGCGCGCCGGTTCGGCTCGGCCACGATCGCGAACGCAGATTCCACACCACGTATATACGCAGTAGTTCATATGCCTGTCAAGCCACATGACGATCCGTCGCCGGCGCGGCGCCCGGGCCCGGCAGCCGGCCCGCGGCGCGCGACGGGGCACGCTGGCTCCGGCGGCCGTGCGGGACCTGGTGGTTGTTTCGCGCCGTGGGTCGGGGACCGCGCGCGGCCTGGTCCGTGAGATCGCCCACGTTCGACTTCGGCAGCGGCTGCGGCGGCGCGGCGCTGTTATAGTGGCGGTCGTGTCGAAGGTCGGGGCGCGGTGGGGGGAAGGCGGGCGCAGATACGAAGTGGTCTGCGCGCTGGCCTCCGGCGGCATGGGCCGCGTCGACGTGGTGGTGCGCCGGGACGGACCGTTCGCGCGCCTGTTTGCGCAGAAGCGTTTGCGGCCCCACCTGGTCGACGACGAATCGGTGCGCCGGATGTTCCTGGACGAAGGGCGGATCGCCGGGCTGGTCCGACATCCACAGGTGGTCAGCGTGGTCGACGTCGGGCAGGACGACGCCGGCCCCTACCTGGTCATGGACTTCGTCGAAGGGGTCTCGCTGGCCGACGTGGTGGCCCGCACCGCGGCCCGACGCGAATCGGTCCCCCTGCCCATCGCGCTGCGGATCGCGATGCAGGTCGCGGACGGGTTGCACGCGGTTCACGAGACCGCCGGCCCGGACGGCCAGCCCCTGCAGCTGATTCATCGCGACATCTCGCCGCAAAACGTGTTGATCGGATTCGACGGCACGGCGCGGGTCACCGACTTCGGGATCGCCAAGGCGCTCGGGCGAGCGACCCGCACCACGACCGGAGTGCTGAAGGGCAAGGTCGGCTACCTGGCCCCGGAGCGGCTGCGGTTCGAGGAGCCGGATCGCCGCGCCGACCTGTTCTCGTTCGGCGTCGTGCTGTTCGAGCTGCTGGCCGGGCGGCGCCTCTACGACAGTTCGAACGACGTCGAGGGGCCGCGCCGAATTCTGAACGAACCGCCGCCCGACCTGGGCGACGAACGCGGCGACGCCGAGCCCGAGCTGGTCGAGTTGCTGTTCGAGCTGCTGGCGAAAGATCCCGCCGCCCGGCCGGCCGACGCCGGCCTGGTCGCCCGCCGCCTGGAGCAGCTGCTGGCCGCCGCGGTGGCCGCGCACGGCCCGATGGACACCAGCGCCTACGTGACGGGACTGTTCGCGCGAGAACGGGCGGCCTTGCGCGAGCGCTTGTCGCAGGTGTCGCGGCCGGCCCCCGGCGGCGACACGCGCTCGCGGCGCGCGCGGCGGGCCGCCAACCGGCTGCTTCCGACGGCGTTGGTCGGCGGCTCGGTCGTGATCGTCGTGTTGGCCATCGGGGCCGCGGCGCACACGCTGGGCCGACGCGATCGGCTGGCACCGCCCATCGCTCCGCCGCCGGTCGCCACGGCGGCGGTCATGCCGCCGGCACCTGCCGCGGAGCCGCCGGCCCCCGCGCCTGTCGCGCCGCCGCGATCGACGGCCCGGCACCGCCCCCGCCGCCGATCGCGCGGGCCGCTGGCCGGCCACCCGACCGAGCGGACGCGGCGGGCGGCGCCGCCCGGGTGCGACCCGCCGTACACGGTGAACGCGGCGGGCGAGCGCGAGTTCAAGCTGCAGTGCCTGGTGGACGTCCGGCGCTGAGCCGCGGGATCACATCGGCCACCACTCGTCGGATCCGTCGGCGTTCCAGAAGGACGTGGCGGTCAGGGTGTCCGTCGTGTCCGGGCTGAGCGCGGTCACCACCGACACGCCGGCGCCGGGGACGGGGCTGACCCCCGCGAAGCTGGCCACCGGCGAGGCCCCGCCGTCGCTCGCGCGCGGCGGACCGCCGGTGGGCAGCTGACCGCCGTGCGGGTTGCGCCAGGACAGGCCGGCGTCGTCGGAGCGCCAGAGGCTGTCGTCCGACAGGCCCAAGAAGGTGACCCAGACCGTGCGCGGCTGGTCGGCCGCGATCGAGATGGCGACCACCGGCCGCGCGGGAAAGCCCGGGGCCGCCGCCAGGGGCTGCCAGGAGATCTGGTCCGGCGTCGTTGCCGTCGCGAGGTCGTCGCTGGTGTAGAGCTGGCCGCTGCCGTCGCCCAGCCAGGCCCGCGGCGCGCCGGTGGGGCCGACGCCGGTGGCCATCACCCGGGCGTCGCCGGTGAAGTTCAACGACTTCGGCGCGTCGTTCGACCAGTCGCCGCCCAGGTCTTCCGACACCCAGCGCAGCCCCTCGCCCAGCGCCAGCAGCTCGATCGACGAGAACGGCGAGACCGACAAGCTCAGGAAGTCGTCATGGATCGTCACCTGCCCCCAGCAGGGGTGATCGTCCGGCGAGCGCCAGATGGCGGCAGATCCGGGCGTGCCGGCATACACCACGAAGGTGGTGCTCTCGGTGACGGCGAACGACGTGACCGGGCCGCCGGGCACGCTCTGACCGCAGCCTCCGTAGGGCCCCATGCCGTACCGGACCCAGCCGGCCGCGCCGTCCTCGCGAAAGAACATCTCACCGTCGGAGAATCCGACGTACGTCCGCCCGCCAGCGGCCTTGACGGCGGTGATCTGCGCCGAGGCGTAATTCGCCTGCGGGGTCCAGTCCAGCAGCGCCGCCGGTTTGGCCACACCGACCAGTTGCCGCCCGCAGCCGAAAGCCCCGCACGCCAGGGCCGCCGCCATCCATGCCATCGCCCGCTTCGTCATGTCGTCACCAGTTCAGGGGAACGCGGAGACCACCCGCAACCAGCACGCGCAGGGCGCTGGGCTGCAGGACCTCTCCGCGATTGGCGACGTCGAGGCTGCCCGCCCAGCCCGACGGCGCGAAATCGACGCTGGCCATCACGGCCACCGCCAGCCACCGGGCCAGCGGCACGTCCAGGCCGCCGTCGGCGCCGATCCCCCAGCCGGTCCGCCAGGCCGTGCGCGCCGCGGTCAGATCGGCCCCCTGGGCGCGATCGATCTGAACCAGCAGCTCGGGGCCGACCTGCACGGAGAGGCGCGGGCCCGGATGGAACCTGCGGAAACCGCACGCCCGCAACGCGACCGATCCCAACCGGACCGTGCCGCCGCCGTCGATCTGCTGCTCGCGCTGCGACAGCGCCCAGGCTCCGCGCAGCGCCCCGCCCCACCGGCCGTGAACGGCGGCGGCCTCGGCGGCGACCGCCGGGCTGGCGGCGCCCGACACCAGGCCGCCCGCCACCGCCAGCGTCAGGACCGCCGGCGGCGGGCGCGGCGCCGGCGCGGCGTCGAGCAGCACCCCCGCGGCAGCGGTGGGAACCGCCGGCACGCGCGGGCGGTCGTCGGGCGCGAGCAGGGGCACTGTCACCGTCTGGTGCTCCGCCGCGCCGTCGACCACGACCGTCGTCGACCAGGTCTCGCGCCCGGGCGCCCTGGCCGTCACCACGTGAGGCCCCGGATCGACGGGAACCGCCGTGGACCAGGCCGGCGCCTCCAGCGGCATGCCGTCGCGCTGCACGCGAAGCCCGGGGATCTCGGCCACCGCCGCCGGGATGGCGATGCTCAACGTCGACAGCCGGGCCTCCAGCTTGTGCGCCCACTGCTGGGCGGCCTCCTCGCGATCGGGCCGCCCGTCCTGCTTGGCGCGCGCGATGACGTCCAGGTATTCGGCCCAGGCGCTGGCCAGCCGGCCCTCGACCTCGTGACACATGGCCAGCGCCAGCAACGTGCCGGTGGCCCGATCCAGGCGCAGGCTCTCGGCCAGCTTGGGGCAGGCGGCGTGCGCGTCGCCGCGCTCCAGAAGCTGCTTGCCCTGCTGAAACAGCGCCTCGGCCAGGGCGACCCGATCTCCGGCCGGCTCCGCCGCGGCACGAGGCTGGGCGCCCAGCAGCAGCGCCGCGATCAGCACGGCCTCACGCACGGGCCCGACGATCCGCGGCTGCCGGAGTTGCCGCACGGGCCAGAGCCTCCACCGCTGCCACGGTGGCCACCGCGGCCTGGCCGGCGCGGTCCAGGCGGCCGGTTGGCTCCGAGAACACCGAGTCCTCGACGGCGTAGGTGATGTTGCGCCCGTCGCGCTCGACGACGCAGGCGTGCTCGCCGGCCAGCTCGCTCAGCGCGCCCTGCGCCGCCCGCAGCGAGACGCCCAGCCGCGCCGCCGTCTGCTTGGCGCTGGCGCGCCCCTGCTCGGCCAGCAGGCGCAGCACGCGATCGGTCGTCGAGCGCGACGTGCGCGGATCGGCGATCAGCAGCGGGCGCGTCGTCACCAGCGCCAGCCGGCCCGGCCCGCGCGTGAGCGCCGCGATCCCTTCGACCGCGCCGCGGGCGCGATGCACGAGGACGTCGAACACCCCGCGGTGAAGCCCCGGAACGTAGCCGAAGCCGTAGGCGCGCGCGAAGCAGGACGCCTCGTCGAGTCCGTCGTGGCCGGCCAGCGCCAGGATCGCCAACAAGGTCTCGACGCGGCCGTGCTGCCGGCGCGACGACGGCAGGCGCGTCACCCCGTGGCCGGCCAGCAGAGGAATCCCGGCCGGAAGAAATCGCGCGCTCCGCCCGTCGGGCCACAGCACCACGCAGGCGGCGTCGTCGCCGGGCAGCAGCGACAGCCCGTGCAGCAGCGACGGGGGCAGCGGCGCCTCGCCTCGCCGCCAGCCCCGAAGCTGGTCGCCGGCGTCGTCGCGGGGCCGCGGCCGCTGGAACGGAAGCTCGAACGGCAGCTCGAAGGGATCGACGGCGGCGATGAGGACGGCCGCCTCCCGCCGGAACGGCTCGGCGGGGACGGCGGCCAGCGCGTCCGCGCACCGGCGGAAGCCCTGGCGGTCGCCGGCTGCCGCGGCGGCCAGCAGGTCGCGCAGCGAGGCGGCGGGACCACCGGCGGTGACCGCCGCGCCGGGGACCGCCCCGCCAGCCAGCAGGCATTCCCATTCCAGCCAGGGCCGCCAGGCCGGCGACCCCGCGCGTTCCAGCGACTCCAGGATCCGGACCGCCAGGTGCGCCTGCCGGTTGTACCGGCGCGCGCGCGCCAGGGCCAGGTTGGCCAGCCACTCGGCGGAGGGGATGGCCTCGGTCCGGGCCATCAGCGAGGCCCGCCGCGCCAGCGCCAGGCCGCCCGCCGGGTTCCCCGTCTCGATCGCGAACAACGCGCGCACGGCGCGAATCTGCACCACGGCCGCCGCCAGCCGCTCTCCGGCCGCGCGCGCGGCCAGCGCTTCCAGATCGACGGGGGGACGTTCGCCCCGCAGCCAGGCGCTCAGGCTGCGCTCCAGCGCCAGCTCGACCTCGCCCTGCCCCGCCTGCGTCTCGACCTCCATGAAGCGACGTAGTCTAGGACGGTTCCGGGCGGCGCGACCAATCA
>JAICYS010000212.1 GCA_025934105.1 Myxococcota bacterium
GCTCGCCCCCGAAGACGCGGGTCTGGTCGGGGACGACGCGAATGACGGCGGCGCGGGGGGCCGACGCCACCGCGCCGGGCGTGGCGTCGTCCCCGAACGGCGAGCGCGCGCCGCCGCCGAAGAACTGCTGCAGCAGGTTGCCCGGCCGGGGCGGGGCGGCGGCACGCCCCGCCCGCGCCGCGCCGCTGGCCGGCCCGATCCGCACCGGCACCGTGTTGCTGGCCAGGTCGCGGCCGCCCACCTTGGCGTGGGCGGCGCCGATGGTCAGCGTCGCCCTGGCCCCGGCGGGCACGGCGAGCTGATAGGTCCAGGTGAACCCGTTTTCCACGGTCGTCTGGCCGCCGACGATCTGCATGTTCGTCGAGCGGCTGGGGAAGCGCGGCGCATCCACGACCTGCAGGCCGTGAAAGTCCGGCGGGCGGAAGTCGCTGACCTGCTCGTTCCCGACGGTCAGCGTCACCTGGTAGACGAACGGTTCGCCCGGCGCCACCGCGTCGCGGTCCAGGCCGGCTTGAAACGAGGTCGCCGCCCAACCGCGCGCCGGCCAGGCGATCGACAGGGCGGCCAGCGCCCAGGCGGCGCGCCTCACCAGTCACGCTCCGGAGGGGCGCGGCGGACCGCTCGCGCCCGCGCGCGCTCTTTTTCCAGGTCCTTCGAGCTGCGCTCGAGGTTGTCCAGCACCGCTTCGGCCTGTTGCTTGTCGTCCTGGGGCTTGGGCTCGGGCTGCTTCTGGTCTTGCGGCTTGTCGTTCTTCTTCTGGTCGTTCTGCGCCTGTTTCTGGTCCTTCTTCTGGTCTTGCTTCTGGTCCTGGTTCGCCTGCTTCTGATCTTTGTTCTGGTCGTTCTTGTTCTGGTCCGGCTGGTTCTTCTTCTTGTCCTGGTCTTCCTTCTGCTTCTTGAGCGCGATCTCCAGGTTCCACTTGGCCTGCTTGTCGTCGGGGCGAAGGCCCAGCGCGCGCGTGTAGGCGGCCACCGCCTCCTTGTATTTCTCTTTCTTGAACAGCGCGTTCCCCAGGTTGTAAAACGCCGATTCCTTGAGCGGCGCGTCCTTGGCCTCGGTCGCGCGCAGGAACTCTTGCCCCGCCTCGTCGAAGCGCGACAGCGCGTAGAGCGCCGCCCCCCGATCGTAGTGAGCGCCGGCGTCGGCGGGCAGCTTCTTCACCGCCCGATCGTAGTGCGCCAGCGCGTCGTCGGCCTTGCCGGCTTTCAGCGCCGCGTTGCCGGCCTCGATCTCCGGGTCGCGCTTCTCCAGGATCGAGAAGCCGCACAGAAACGGCGCCAGCGTCATCAGGGCCAGCAGGCGCCTCATGCGGCCTCGCGCGCCGGCTTTCCGGCCGGCTTGCGCCGTTCGGTCATGCAGGCCTCGCCGACCAGCAGCAGGAACGCCAGCAGCAGAGGCAGCTCGTAGACCTCGTCGTACTGGCGGATCACGCGCGCCTCGTTTTCGGTGTGCTGCAAGCCGGCCAGCGCCCGCTCGACCTCCTCGACGCCGAAGTGGTGCGCGTCGGCGTGAAAGTATTCGCCGCCGGTCCGGCGCGCGATGTCGGTCAGCATGTCCTCGGCCAGCCGCGACGTCACGTAGTGCCCCTCGGCATCCTTCACGTAGCCGGTCACCTTCCCCTGCTCGTCATACTCCGGGATCAGCTCGCCCGACCGCGAACCGATCCCGACGGTGAAGATCTTGACGCCCAGCTTGGACGCCTCGTCGGCCATCTGCAGCGGCTCGCTCTCGGTGTCCTCGCCGTCGGTCAGCAGCAGGATGGCCTGGCCGCGCGTCGCCCCGCCCTTGCCGCGCAGCGCGACCAGCTGATCCAACCCGGCCCGGATGGCCCGCCCGATGGCGGTCCCGCCCACCGGCATGTCCCAGGGGCCGAGATCCCGCCAGAACAGCTTCACCGCCGCGTAGTCGGTGGTGGGCGGATAGGTCAGCGGCTCGCCGGCGAACGCCACCACGCCCACCCGATCGCCGGCGCGCGTGTCGAGGAGCTGCTCCAGCTCGCGCTTGGCGCGCTCGAGGCGCGAGGGATAGACGTCCTTGGCCAGCATCGACCGCGAGAAATCCAGCGCCACGACCAGGTCCAGGCCGCGCTGCTTGGCCAGCCGCGCGCGCCCCCCGGCCTGCGGGCGGGCCAGCGCCAGCGCGACGAGGCCGATGGCCAGCACCACCAGCACGGCCCGCACCCACTTGCGCGCCAGCGAGACCGTCGCGGTCATGCGCGCGATCAGCGCGGCGTCGCCCAGGCGCGCCAGCCGGCGGCGGCGGACCTCGAATCCCCAGACGAACGCCAGCGCGGCCGCCGGAACCGCCAGCAACAACCAGAGCGCGTGGGGGTGCCCGAATCGCATCAGGGGATCCGCTGGAAACGGGTGAGGCGCAGCGCCAGCTCCAGCAAGAGCAGCGCGAACGCCGGGAACAAGAACCACCGGTATAGCTCGGTAAACAGCGTGCCGCGGTCGTGAATGCGCGACTTCTGCAGATCCTCGAGGATCTTCTGGAAGCGCTCGTGAAGCGCGCGCGTGTCGGTGGCCAGGTAGGGCGTGCCGCCGGTCATGGAGGCGATCTGCTCGAGCAGCTTGGGGTTCACCGGCTGCCGCTGCTGGCCGGGGCCGCGCGCCTCGCCGTCGTCGTTGCCGGCCAGCACCGTGTAGATCTTCACGCCCAGGGTCTGCGCGTAGCGCGCCGCCTGCTCGGGCGAGATGTTCCCGGCGTTGTTTTCACCGTCGGTGAGCACGATGATGACCTTGGATTTGGCGTCCGACTTGCGCAGCCGGTTCAGCGCCACGCCGATGCCGTTGCCGATGGCCGTGCCCCGCCCGTCGATGATCCCCAGATGCAGCTCGCCCAGCATGCGCAGGAACGTCCCGTGGTCCAAGGTCAGCGGGATGTCGGTGTAGGCGTCGCGCCCGAAGATCACCAGCCCGATCCGATCGGACGGCCGGCGCTGGACGAAGTCCTGGATGACCGTCTTGGCGGCCTCCAGCCGGTTCGGGACCAGGTCGGTCTCCTGCATCGAACCGGACAGATCCAGGACCAGGACGATGTCGATCCCCTCCAGCTCCAGATCCTCGGTGATGGTCGTGCTCTGGGGTCGGGCCAGCGCGATCCCGATCAGGGTCACGGCCGCCAGGCGCAGCACGGTCGGCAGGTCGCGCAGCCGGGCCACCAGCCCGGGCCGCTCGGCCCCCAGCTCGCCGGCGCGCGAGTAGGTGAAGACGCCCCGCCGGGCGGGCGCGCGCGCCAGCCCGGCCCAGGCCACCAGCGCCACGGCGAACGGAATCAGCGCCAGGGCGAACGGATGGGCGAACCGGAACCCCTCCACGTTGCGCAGCAGCACCGCGTAGGCGACGGCGATGGGCACGCAGACGACGGCGATGAGGCCGTAGGGAATGGATCGGGCGCGAGGTTCAGCCATGGACGGCCTCCCCGGCCAGGGCGGCCCCGCCCACCGGCGCTGCGACCGGCCGCGTGGCCGTGACGATCTGGATCGCGCTCTCCAGCGCGCCCCGCGCCTCGGCCGCCGACGGTGAAATCTTGGCGAACTTCACCAGGTCGCAGCCGGCCAGCCAGCCCTCGACGTCGCTCAGCAACAGCTCGCGCCCGGCGCGGCGCCGCAGCTCGCTCATCAACTCGTCGGTGGTCAGCTCCAGCGAGTCGAAGGCGTAGCGGGCGCCCAGGTATTCGCGGATCACCTCCGAGACGGCGAAGTAGAACGGCCGATTGTCGGCGTTCTCCAGGAACCCATAGGCGCCCAGGCGATCCAGCTTCTCCATGGCCACCTCGTGCGCCGGCCGGGGCGGCGGCCCCGGGCGCGCGCCGCGCCGCGCCCGCAGGCGCCGCACGATCAGGAAGGTCACCAGCGCCCCCAGGCCGGCGGCCACCAGCGCGCCCGCCAGGTACGCGGGCCAGAGGTTCCGCTCCATCACGGTGACCGGGGGCGCGGCGTCCTTCAGCGCCGGCTCGGGCTCGTTGGCGATGACGCTGCGGATCTTCACGCCGACCGGCGCGGTGCGGGCGGTGCGCACATCGCCGTGCGGCCCGAGGTAGGTCACCTCGATGGGCGGGAGGGTCTTTTCGCCGGGCGCGTAGGCCGCGACGGTCAGCGTGTACACGCGCCGCATCCGTCCGTCGCCCAGCGCCTGCTCGCTGTCCTTGCGGTCCAGCAGCGAAAACGGGCCCAGCTCCAGCGTCGAGGGCAGGTTCACCGGCACGCTGGCCTTGGCGATGGCCACCACCTCGACGTGGATCGGATCGCCCACCTGTGCCTGGGCGCGGTCGGCGCGCGCCGTGACGGTGGGCGCGTCCGGATCGGGCGTCTCGGGCGCCGCCGCGTCAGCCTCGGCGCGCGCCGCGCCGACCGCCACCGTCGCGACCGCCGCGAAGGCCACCGCGGCGCACACCGCCAGCTCGCGCGCGCGCCTCAATGCCGGAGCCTCCGGGCCCGCGATTCGAAGAACGTGGTCAGCGCCGGCAGGTACGGCTTGTCCGTCGAGAGCTCGATGGGGTCCATCGCCAGCCGCTTGAACAGGCTGGCGCGCGCCTCGCGCACGGCGCGGACCGAGCGGGCGAAGGCGGCGGCTTCGGGCCCGCCGGTGTCGAAGACGATGGTGCCGCCGCTCTCCGGGTCTTGCATCTCGAGCAGGCCGACGTCGGGCAGGCCTTCTTCCAGGGGATCGCGGATGGCGACCGGGATGACGTCGTGGCGCCGCGCCGTGATGCGCAGCGCCCGCTCGTAGCTGCCGAGCGGCGCCAGGAAGTCCGAGATCAGGAATGCCACCGCGCGCCGGCGGGCCACGTGGCTGACGAACTCCAGCCCGGCGGCCAGCGAGGTGCGCCGGCTCTGCTCGCGGAACGACAGGATCTCGCTGACCACGCGCAGGACGTGCCGCTTGCCCTTTTTGGGCGGCACGAACTTCTCGACCCGGTCGGTGAAGATGATGAGGCCCACCCGGTCGTTGTTGCGGATGGCCGAGAACGCCAGCACCGCCGCCAGCTCGGCGGCCAGATCGCGCTTTTCGCGCACGCGCGAGCCGAACAGCCCCGAGGCGGACATGTCGCAGAGGAGCAGCACGGTCATCTCGCGCTCCTCGGTGAACAGCTTGACGTAGGTGTCGTTCATGCGGGCCGAGACGTTCCAGTCGATGAGGCGGATGTCGTCGCCGGCGATGTACTGCCGCACCTCCGAGAACGCGATGCCGCGCCCCTTGAACACCGAGTGGTACTGGCCGGCCATCCGATCGCGCACCAGCCGCTCGGTGACGATCTCGATCTTCCGGATCCGCTTCAGGACTTCGCGCGGGAGCATGGCGTGGATGCCCGGGACGGCCGCCTACGGGACCTCGACCCGCTCGAACAGCTTGCGGATCACGATCTCGCTGGTGATCTCCTCGGCTTCGGCCTCGTAGGTGAGGATCACGCGGTGGCGCAGCACGTCCACGCCGACGGCCTTGATGTCCTCGGGCGTGACGTAGCCGCGGTGGCGCAGGAAGGCGTGCGCGCGCGCCGCCAGGTTGAGGAAGATCGACGCGCGCGGGCTGGCGCCGAACCCGATGAACTCGGACAGCTCGGCCAGCCCGTAAGCCTTCGGCTCGCGGGTGGCCTGCACGATGTTGACGATGTAGTCCTTGATCTTCTCGTCGATGTAGACCTCTTGGACGACGGCGCGCGCCTCGGCGATCTCCTGGGGGCTGGCGGCGCGCTCGGCCCCGACCCGCACCGGGGCGGTCATGCGGTCCATGATGGCCCGCTCTTCATCCTTGGTCGGGTAACCGACCTTGATCATCAGCATGAACCGGTCCAGCTGCGCCTCCGGCAGCGCGTAGGTCCCTTCCTGCTCGATGGGGTTCTGCGTGGCCATGACCAGGAACGGATCGGGCAACCGGTGGGTCGTGTCGCCGATGGTCACCTGCCGCTCTTGCATCGCCTCCAGCAGCGCCGACTGCACCTTGGCCGGCGCCCGGTTGATCTCGTCGGCCAGCACCAGGTTGGCGAAGATCGGCCCCTGCTTGGAGATGAACTCGCCGCGCGCCTGGTTGTAGATGACCGTGCCGACGATGTCGGCCGGCAGCAGGTCGGGGGTGAACTGGATGCGCTGGAACTTCATGTCCAGCGTGTCGGACAGTGTCTTGACGGTCAGCGTCTTGGCCAGGCCGGGCACGCCTTCCAGAAGGACGTGCCCGCCCGTCAGCATGCCGATCAGGATCCGCTCGATCATCGTCTTTTGGCCGACGATGACCTTGGCGACCTCGGCATTGAGTTTCTCGACGAAGGCGGACTGCTTGTGAACCAGCTCGTTGATGACCCGAACGTCCATGTCTCTCCGGAAGCTTGGATGGTGGTGGGGGCTGCCGCGCGGGCGCGCAGCTTACAACTCCAGGGGCTCCTAGGATATTTCCGCGTCCTGTGCTAGCTAATCGGCCGCCATGAGCCGTGACGCGGACGCCAAGACCGACCCCAAGCTCTCCCGCCTGTTCGACAAGCGGACCGTCGAGCGAAACATCAAAAAGGGGCTCATAACCCGCAAGGATTACGAAAAGTACCTGAAGACGCTGGACGACTCGGCCGACAAGGGCGTCTACGGCGGCGCCGAGGTCAAGGATGACGAGCCCGACGAGGCCGCCGGGGCCGAGACCCCCGAGTCGCCGGCCGACAATCTCCCCGGGTGATTGAAACCGCGCCGGGGCGTGCGTAACCTCCAGCGCATGGCCAACGGCGACTCCAAGCCCTCGGGATTCACGGTGAACGATCGGCGCAGCTCGCACGACGAGGCGCCGCCGGCGGCTGAGGCTGCGCCCCCGGCGGACCCGGCCGCGGCCGGCCTGCCACCGGTGGACTTCCACACCTTCGTCCTGTCGCTGGGCAGCTCGGCGCTCTTGCACCTCGGCGAGCTGGAGCACCCCGACGCCGGCGCGCCCAAGCAGGACCTGCCGCTCGCCAAGCACACCATCGACATCCTGGCGATGCTGCAAGACAAGACGAAGGGCAATCTCAGCCCGCCCGAAGAGAAGTTGATCGAGAGCCTGCTTTTCGACCTGCGCCTGCGCTACGTCGAGCTCAGCAAAGCTAAGTGAGGGGGACGCCGGTCAGCGGGTCCGCGCCCGCCCGGCCGGCACAGCGCCGGGTGAAGGCCGCCCGCCGCCGCTCGGGTCACCCGAAGTAGCTGGTGTGCAGGACGTCGGAGGTCAGGTTGCAGAGCGCATGGAACACGGCGCCGGCGGCAATCGACCCGGTGCGCGCGCGCATCCACCCGAAGACCAGCGCCGGGAAGAAGACCGCCAGCCGCTGTGGGTTGGGCACCACCAGCACGTGGCCCAGCGCGAACAGCACCGACGTCACCAGCAGCGCCAGCCCGACCGGCGCGCCCAGGAACCGGCGCGTGGGCGGCCAGACCTGCTCGAGGCGCTCCAGCAGGTAGCCGCGGAAGAACAGCTCCTCGGGGATGGCCACCACCACCAGCTGGCTGAACGCCAGCAGGGCGAACTGGGGCGGCAGGCGCAGCTGCCCGGCCTGCCGCCCCAGCCAGTGACGGCACAGGCCGCCGAACGCGCGCGTCGCCGCGTTGGCCGGGATGGTGCAAACGTGGCCGTAGAACAAGAAGAACCCGGCGGTGAACGCCGGCAGCGTCACCGCCGCGAACACCGCCACGACAGCCAGGTTCAGGGCGACCGGGTCGGCCCGCAAGCCCGCCTGAGCGTAGTCGAACTCGCGGCCCGCGCACCGCGCCGCGGCGGCGGGCACGTAGATGAACAGCAGCGCGATGGCGGCGTGCAGGTTGTTGCGGACCACCGGGACCGCCACGCCAACCGCGGCCAGCAACGCCGCCGCGCCGGTCGCCGCCGCGAACGCCAGCAGCGGTTCGCGCAGACCCGGCCTGGTGCCCACGCCGCCAGTCTATCGCCGAAACGCGTCCAGCGACGCGAATGCCGCCGTGGCCGCGCGCGTGGCCGTCCGCAGCCGCTCGGCCGCGCTCACCGGGGGGGCGGCGTCCGGCGCCCGCAGCGATGCCAGCAGCGCGTCCAGCTCGCCCTGCAGGCTGCCCAGCGCCTCGCGGCTGTCGCGCAAGGCCGTCGCCAGCGTCGTCGAGCGCTGCAGCGGAGCATCGCTGCGCCGGACCGTCACCCGCGAGCGCGCGGGCACGCCCCGGGTACGACCCCCGGGCGTCACGACGCGACGTCTGCGCGAGGACATCCTACGGCAGCATTGGGCCCAAGCGCGCGCCTGTCAAAATAAAACGCCCTCACCCCGTTCCCAGAAGATATCGACGCGAAGGATCGACGACGATGCCGGGGCCGAGCGCCGTCCGTCCGACCAGCATCGGGTACAGCATGTCGCCGCGGTTGGTGAGCGTGACGGTGATGCGCCGTTGCAGCGGCCCCAGCTTCAGCGTCGTCTCGATGACGGGCCGCCGCTCGATCCGGCCCGAGGTGTCGCGCACCATCGCGTACGCCCGGACCGTCGCCCGCACCACGGTCGGGCGGCGGCCGCCCGGCACGGTGATCTCCAGGATGGGACGGCGGTGCGGGCCGCCGGCCGTATCCACGACCCGCATCCGGGTGACGTGCAGGGCGGACGTGCGCGCGCCGGTGTCGATCTTGGCCTTCAGACGCCCGACCCCCAGCCCGGGCAGCGCCACCAGCTCGACCCAGCCGACGCGCGTCTTGCCGTCGACCAGCGGGGAGGCCGCTGCGGGCGGCGCCGAGGCGGCCGGCCGGCCCCCGTGCAGCCGATGGGGGGTGCGCACCAGCGCGAACAGCGTCGCGCCCGCCCGCACGGCGCCCGACGGTGCCGCCTCGATCACCATCCCGGCCGACGGCGCGGCGACGGGCGACGCCGGACCGGGCAGCCAGGGCTCGAGCCGGCCCAACTCCTGGCGCGCGCGAACCAGGTCGCCCGGGCCGACCCGCGGTTCGAGGAATCCGTCCGACGGCGCCACCACCCGCACCACCTGAATGGCGGAGGCAGCCGTCCCCGCCGCGCCCGCGGCCTCGCCCGCGCTGGGCTTTGCCAGGCGGAGCCGCCGCGGCAGATTCAGAGAACCCTCCCAGGCGTCGGGGTCCAGGGTCGGATCCGCCAGCGGCTCGACCAGCACGCCGGCGGCGGCCAGCACACTGCGGGCGCCCTTGACCAGCGCGTCCGGCGAGGCCGCGCTCACCAGGCTGGGCGAGGCCGACAGCTCGACGACGGGGACCTGCAGCGCCGCCGCCGCCGCCGCCAGGCTGCCGGCGCGCGGCGCCCGTTCGACGACCAGCACCGCTCCGCTCTGCAGCGCCAGCCGGCGCGAGCGGGGGTCGTCGGGCGAGGTGCGCGCCACCAACAGCCCCCGGCGGCCGCGCTTCGGCACGCCCAGCAGGATCAGCCCCTGCGCGCCCACCACCACGTCCGAGAACAGCGCGAACGCATCGCGGGCCGCCCGGTCTCCGCCGGCGTCGCCCGGAAATGACATCGCCCTGCCGAGGCGGCCGGCGGCCGCCAGGCGCCCCCCCGGGCGGAGCACCGGCACGATCACCAC
>JAICYS010000070.1 GCA_025934105.1 Myxococcota bacterium
GGCGCCGCCGCGGCGCGCACCAGCTCGGCGACGGCCAGGGCCAGCGCCCGCGGGCGCGCGTCGGGCGCGACGTCCCCCAGCGCGACCTGTCGATCCAGCGCCGTGCCGGTGCGCTGGTCGCGAACCGAAACCTCGACCAGGTCGGGCGTGGCGCCGCAGGGCTGGATGGCCAGGCGGGTGGGGCTGGGGGACAGCGCCGCCGCGGCCGGCGTCGCCAGGCGCGTGCAGCAGGCGCGCCCTTCGCCGGCCAGCTCGACGCGCAGCGATCTCAGGAACGCGTCGGCCGAGACCGGCGCCGTCGGGCAATCCGCGATCGCCACGGCGACGGGCGGTTCGGCCGCCCGCGCGCCGGCCGCAAGCAGACAGCCGCCGGCGATCGACAGCAGGACGGCCGCTCGGCGCATGGGCCGCTATGGTAGCTGTGATTCGATCCGCGCGCGGTAGTGGCCGTCGGGAAATTCGCGCAAATAGGTCTGGGCGGCGGCGCGGGCGGCGGGCCCGTCGCCCGTCCGCGCGTACGCGTCGACCAGCCGCGCGCGCGCGTCTTCTCGCAGGCTTTGCGGCAGGCCCAGCGCCAGCGCGCGCTCGAGAGCCCGCGCCCCGGGCGCCGGCGCGTCCAGCGCGTCCAGGTCGAGCCGGCCGAGCGCGAAGGCGGCCAGCGGCGCCTGTGGGTCGCGGGGATAGACGTCCAAGATGCGCTCGAGCGGCGCGACCGCGTCGCGCGGGTGCCCGGACAGGCGGGCCACGTCGGCCAGCAGCAGCAGATCGGCCACGCCGGCCTGCCGCGCCTCGCGCGCCAGCCCGCGCTCGCCCAGGGCCGCGAAGGCATCCCGCTGCCGTCCCTGGCGGGCCAGCTCGCGCCAGGCCACATGCCCCTGCACGCGGATCTCGGGCACTGCGGCCGCCTCGGCCGCGGCCATCGGCGCGGGCGCCGGTTCGGCGGGTGCCGGCGGGGCGGACGGCGCCGGCGTCGACTGGCCGGTCCGATCGTCGGTGACTTCCAGCGATTGTCCGGCCGCGAGGCGCTGCGCCCGATCGCGCACGCGTTCGCCGCGGACCAGGACCACTCCATGCTGGACGGTGACGCGCAGGCGACCCGGCGTGCGGTCGCAGGTGAACCCGGTGCCCACCACCTCGACGGTGGCCAGGCCGCATTCGATCTGCCAGCGCCGCGGGCCGCCGGGCCGTACCTCGAAGTTCGCGCGCCCGCCGTCCAGCAGGGCGACGAACGACGTCCCCGTCGACAAAAGCGGCTCGAACCGCGCGCCTGCCGACAGCGTGATGCGCGAGCCGTCCGACATGTCGAGGACCGATCCGGCCGCCGGCGCCTGGACCGTCGGCACCGCCTGACCACCGGCCAGCCGCAACGGCCCCGCCTCCGGGCGAGAGATTCCGATCCAGACGATCGCCGCCGCGGCGACCGCCAGGCTGAGGCCCGCCAGCGCCGCAGTGTCCACGCGGAACAGCCGGCCCGCGCTCCGCCGGGGGCGGGCGTCGATCCGGGTCCAGATCCGGGCCAGCGCCTGCTCGTCGTCGGGCATGCGCAGCCGATCCTTCAAGGGCGGGCGCGCTGGGCTCATGTGTCCCCCCATTGCCCACCGACGTGCTCGGCCACGCGGCGGTCGGCTTCGGTGATGCGGCGCTTGGCGGTGGCCAGCGAGCAGTCGCACAGGGCAGCCACCTCGGCCAGCGGCAGCCCCTCGACCCGGCGTAACATCCAGGCGATGCGGCAGGCCGCGCTGGTCCCGTCCAGCGCGCGGTCGACCAGCGCCAGGTCGGTCCGCTCTTCGGGCGTCAACGCGGGATCGGCCAGCGCTTCCAGCGTGGCGTCGTCCGCGCCCCGATCGAGACCCAGCCGCCGCAAGAGGCGCGCGCGGCGGATCCGGCGGCGCACCAGGCTGACCGCGATCTGCGCCAGCCAGGCGCCGACCGCCGCCGGCTCGCGCAAGGCCGCCAGCTGCGCGAACGCGGTGATGAAGGTGTCCTGAACGACCTCTTCGGCGTCGCCTCGATTGGCCAAAAGGCGCGTGGCCAGCCCCAGCAGCCTCCCGGCGTGGCGCCGGTACAGCATCTCGCGCCCCCAGCGCTCGCCGTTGCGCGCGCGGCTCACCAGATCGGCGTCCGACACTTGATCCGACGCGCGCAGGAGCAACGAGTGGCTCACCAGAGCACCCATGGTACCTGGTAAGAGACTTGGCCCCGGGAAAACGGCTCGGGTTTCAGCGAGTCGCGCCAGAATTGCGACGCGACACGCTGCGTGAGCCACTTTCGCGAGCAGGAGGCTCTGAAGAGACATGGTAACCGCACGGCTGTCCCGGTTCTCTCGGTCGGTTCACGTCTCTTGGTTGAGCGTTTATTTGGTGCTGGCGGTCGCCGCCATGGCCGTGGCGTTCGCCGGATGCGGCAGCAGCAAGGTGCCGGCCATCAGCACCGGCACCGGCGGAGGCGGGGGCAGCAACCTCACGTGCACGGTGACCGGCGGCGCCTGCACGGCGGACGCCCAGTGCTGTTCGCGCAGCTGCGATCCCGTGGCGGGCAAGTGCGCGTCGTCGGTCTCGACCTGCAGCGGGCCCGGCAGCTCGTGCGCCGTGGCCACCGACTGCTGCAACCTGCAGTGCGACACCGCCAAAGGGGTTTGTTCGGCGGCCGCCTGCACCGCCGACGGCGCGTCCTGCACGTCCGCGGACGCCTGTTGCAGCGGCAACTGCAGCGGCGGCGCCTGCCAGGCCTTGAACACGGCTTGCAAGACGGCGGGCAATCCGTGCGCCGCCGCCGGCGACTGCTGTTCGGGCCTGTGCTCGAACGGCACCTGCGCGCTGGGGGCGTCCTTCTGCATTCAGCCGGGCGACGTCTGCGCGCGCGACACCGACTGCTGCGGCGGCTCGTGCGCGAAGACCGGCGGCGCCACGCTGGGAACCTGCCAGGACCTGGCGACCACCGGGACCGGCAGCTGCATGCACGACGGGGTGCTGTGCAACGGCTGCGGCAACTGCTGCAGCAAGAACTGCGGCCCGTGGGCGCTGACCGGCGTCAACGTCTGCCAGCCCGGCCTCGGCTGCAAGATCCTGAACAGCCTCTGCACGTCCGACCAGGAGTGCTGCGGCGGCGACGGCACCACCCCGGCGGTCACCTGCGTCGCCGCCACCAGCGCCTCGGGCAACATGAGCGTCGGCGTCTGCGCGCAGAACCACGGCAACCAGGTGCCGGGCGGCATCTGCCGGCTCACCGGCGGCACCAACGCCTGCTCGAACGCCGAGAGCGACTGCGACTGCGCGGTCAGCCCCAAGGCGCAGTGCTGCGCGTATGACACGCTGGGCCTGCCGCGCTGCCTCGGTTCCGGCAGCTGCTCCGACGGCAGCACCGGCGTGTTCAGCGGCAGCGATCCCAAGTGCTGCCGGCCGGCCGGACAGACCTGCAACACCGCCGCGGAGTGCTGCGGGCTGGCGCCCTGCGTGCCGGATTCGACCGGCGCTCGCCACTGCCTGGCGCCCAAGCCCGACGGCGGCGTCGCCTGCGTCGACCGGGGCGGGACTTGCACGGCCACCGGCGATTGCTGCACGGGGCTGGTCTGCAACGTCACGCCGGGCGCCGGCAGCGGCACGTGCGGCCTGCCGCCCACCGCGCCTCCGCCCGACGCGGGGGTCTGCGCGCTTTACGGGCAGGCCTGCAACGCCAGCACGCCCTGCTGCAACAACGTGCAGTGCACCTACTCGCCGACCAACACGGCCTGCGACTTCACGAGTAACACCGGCTGCACCTGCTACAGCCCGATCACCATCGGCTTTCAAGGCGCGACGCCCTGAGGCCGAAGCCGTTCAGGTTGCGGCGCGCTCGACGGCCGGCCCACCATCCGGCCGGCTGGCTGCGCCGGGTGGCACCGCGCGAGCCGCTGCGCGCCGGCCCCAGCGGCCGGCGCGCGGTGGTCGTGGTCCGTTACGACACGGGCGCAGCCGACCGATACTGGTCGTGCCCCGCCACCTTCACGATCTTGTTGTAGAGCCCGAAGATCAGCATGGTCGGCACCCACTGGCCGACGAAGGTGGCCAGCTTCTGCTTGCCCGACAGCGCCAGCACCAGCGAGCCCGCCATCGACCCCAGCGCCGTCCAGAGAAACAGGTCGGACGGCAGCCGCGAAGTCCGCTTCTCGATCTCCATGGCGACGCGCCCCTCGGTCGGGGCGCGGTTTGCCTCGTTCTGCATCGTGGTCATGCAACACCTCCAGGACCCAACGTAACGTTCGCGGCTCGGACCACAATCGCGACCCGTCGTCATCCCGAACGATCCTCAGGCGGCGACCCCGTCGCGGCCGTCGGCTCAGGCGCGCGAGCTCGACGGTAGCCGAAGCTTCTGCCGCGTCTTCCAGAACCCCGCCCACGGATCGCTTTCGCGCGCGCGAGCCAGGGCCGTGCGGATCGTGAACCGCGCCGGGTCCAGTCGAGGTGTCAGCTCGTCCCAATCCAGCGGCATCGACACGGGAGCGCCGGGGCGCGCCCGCAGCGAGAAGGCCGCCACGGCCGTGTTGGCGCGTCCGTTCCGGAGCGCGTCGATCAGGATCTGCTTTTCGCGTCCCGCCTTCGGCACGCTGGTGGTGAAGCGCCGCCGATCGCTCTCGACCAGCGCCTCCGCCACCGACTGCGAGAACGCCAGGCAGGCGGCGCCCTCGGTGGGCGCGATCGGGACCACCACGTGCAACCCCTTGCCGCCGGTGGTCTTCACCCAGGCGCGCAGCTTGCGCGCGGCCAGCAGCTCGCGGACCAGGCGGGCGGCGGCCACCACCTCGCGCCAGCCGACGTCGGGCCCCGGGTCGAAATCGAACACCACGCGGTCGTGGACGTACGGCGTCTCGGCCGGCGCGTTCCAGGTGTGGATCTCGACGATCCCCATCTGCGCCAGCGCCACCAGCGCCTCGGGCGTGTCGGCCACCAGGTACTCGCCGGTCTTGCGCAGCTCGCGGATCTTCACGCGCCGGAGCTCCCGCGGTCCCCAGGCTTTGCCGTGGCGGAGCATCACGCAGCCGCCCTTTTCGGCGCCGTAGTCGATGGCGCCGCCGCATCGGAGCAGCGTCAGCGGCCGGCCACGCACGTGAGGGACCATGGCCGGCGCAACCTCGCCGTAATAGCGCGCCACGTCCAGCTTGGTGAGGCCGAGGTCGGCGTAGATGACGCGGTCCGGGTGGCTGATCGCGATCCCGCGCACCACCGCCGCCGCCGCGCCCGCCTCCGCCCCGGCCGCTCTCGGGCGCCGGCCGCCGGTCCGCGTTTTCGCCGGCGCGCGAACCGCCGCCGGCTGCTCGCGGCGCACGTCGCGCGGATCCTTGTCGCCGCGTAGCCCCTGCATCGACGGATGGCGGATGCGCCCGTCGTCGGTCCATTCGCTGAAAGCGATCTCGGCGACCAGCTGCGGCCGCACCCAGTGGGCGTGGCGGCGGAGCCACGAATCGTCCACCGCCGGATCGAACGGCGCGCGGGCGACCTCGATCTTCTCCAGCCGCCGCCGCAGGTCGCCCAGGTAGCGCGCGGTCCAGCCCGGGCCGGTGCCGACCTTGCCCGCCCAGCGCAGGCGGTCGCCGTCGTAGACCCCGATCAGCAGCGCGCCGATCCCCTCGCGCGCGCCTTCCGGATCGGTGAAGCCGCCCAGCACGAACTCCTGCCGGTGCATGCACTTGGTTTTCTGCCAGTCCAGGTTGCGGCCGGCCCGGTAGGGTGACCCCACCCGCTTGGAGACGATCCCCTCCAGGCCCAGCCGGCAAGCGTTGCGGTGAAACGCGCCGCCGCCGCCGACGACGTGGTCCGAATAGCGGAGGAGGCCCGCGGTCTGGCTGGCTTCCAGCAGCGCCCGCAGCTTCTCCTTGCGCCGTTCGATCGGCTGGCCGCGCAGGTCGTGCCCGTCGAGGACCAGCAGGTCGAAGACGAAGTACGCCAGCGGGGTGTCGGGGCGGCGGTTCTGCAGCGCCTGGAAGCTGGTGACGCCGCTGGGCAGGACCGCCGCGACCTCGCCGTCCAGCAGCGCGCGCCGGGCGGCCAGGCGCGCGCCGGCCGTGGCGATGGCCGGGAACTCGGCGGTCCAGTCCTGGCCGCGCCGGCTCCAGAGCTCCACGTCTCGCCCCTCCTTGCGCAGCCCGATCCGGTATCCGTCGAACTTCTGTTCGTGCAGCCAGCCGTCGCCCTCGGGGGCGGCCTCGACCAGCGTGGCGAGCTGGGCCTCGAAATCAGGCAGCGGGGGCTTTGACACCATCCGAGCTAACGATGAGCATATTCGCCCAACAGGCGAGAGGACCAACGAGATGAATCTGGCAATCGTGCCGCTGGCCGCTCTTCTGGTGGCCGCCACCGCCGGCGCGCCCGCCGCCTCCGTCGCGCAGATGACGGCGCGCCTCGACGCGCTCAACGCGCGGCGCGACGACCCGGGCGCGCTGCGCGAGGCCCGTGCCCTGGCCGACGCCGCGGTGGCCCGGGCACCGTCGGACTATGGCGTGCTCTGGCGCGCCGCCCGCGTGCTGTTCACCGAGGCCGACGACAAGCGCCGCCCCGAGAGCGATCGTTCGGCGCTGGCCAAGCAGGCCTACGACCTGGCCGAGCGGGCCATCGCCGTGAACCCGAACGACGCGGCCGCGCAGTACTGGGCGGCGATCTCGATCGGGACCTACGCCGAAGGGATGGGCGTGGTGCGGGCCCTGGCCAACGGAATCGAGGGCAAGTTCAAACGGCCGCTCGAACGCGCGACCGCGCTGGACGTCACCTACGATCACGGCAACATCCCGGTGGTGTGGGCGGCCTACTACCTCGAGCTGCCCTGGCCGAAGCGCGATCGCGACAAGGCCGCGCAAGAGTTGAAGCAGGCGCTGCAGATCAACCCGAACAACCTGCGGGCGCGGCTTTATCAGGCCCGCATCGCCGCCGACGAAGGACACAAGGACGAGGCGCGGGCGTTGCTGGCGCAGATCGCGGCGGCGCCGGTCGGCCGCTATGACGCGCCCGAGGAGCGCGCCGTCAAGCGGGAGGCCGCCACCCAGGCGGCCAACCTTCGCTGAGCCAGGCGGCCCTCGCGGGACCGGCCGCGGACCACGAACCCGGCCCGGCTTCCGGTCGGACCGGCCGGGGTTTATGTTCTGCGCATGACCGAGCGGCTGGTGGATCGCGCGATCGCTTCCTCGGGGACGTTCGCGATCGGCGGTGACATGCCCGTCCACCGGCTGGGTTTCGGGGCCATGCGCATCACCGGGCCGGGCATCTGGGGCGAGCCGGCCGATCCGGCCGAGGCGCGGCGCACGTTGCAACGCGCGCGCGCGCTGGGCATCGACTTCATCGACACGGCCGATTCGTACGGGCCGGACGTCTCCGAGCGCCTGCTGCGCGAGGTGCTGCACCCCTACGGCGACATCCGAATCGCCACCAAGGGCGGGTTCGCCCGCACCGGCCCCGACGTCTGGGTGCCGCTGGGCCGGCCCGAGTACCTGCTGCAGCAGGCCGAGAAGAGCCGCCGCCAGCTGGGCGTCGAGCGCATCGACCTCTGGCAGTTGCATCGGATCGACCCCCAGGTCCCGCGCGACGAGCAGTTCGACGCGGTGAAGTCGCTGCTGGACAGCGGCGTGATCCGCCACGCCGGCCTCAGCGAGGTGCGCGTCGACGACATCCAGGCCGCCTCGAAGTTCTTCCCGGTGGCCACCGTGCAGAACCGCTACAACGTCGCGGACCGCCGCAGCGAGCAGGTGCTGCAGCACTGCGCGCGGCACGGCATCGGCTTCATCCCGTGGTACCCGCTGGGCGCCGGCGACCTGTCGCGGGCGGGCGCGATCCTGGATCGGATCGCGCGCCGGCTGGGCGCCACCACCCAGCAGGTGGCGCTGGCCTGGACGCTCCGCCGCAGTCCCGTGATGCTGCCGATCCCGGGGACGTCCAAGGTCGCGCACCTGGAACAGAACGTCGCGGCGGGATTGCTGCAGGTCTCGGACGAGGACATGGCGGCGCTGTCGGATTCCCCGACCGCGTCCTGAGGCGGCGGCGCCGCCGGCTGCGCGGCTGGCCGCTGTCATCGGCGGGCGGGCGCGGCCACCGGCACGGCGGGCGGCCGCCGGCTGAGGGTCCCCAGCAGCGCCGCGCCGGCCAGCGCGACGACCGCCAGCCCGTACTCGCGCGCGGCGGTGAAGAGGCCGCCGCCGTGGACGACGCGCAGGCCGGCGAACACGACCGGCACGCCCATCGAGAGGTACGCGATGACGTACGTGAGCGACAGCACGCCGGCCCGTTCGTGCGGGCGGGCCAGCGGCAACACGCTGCGCAACGCCCCCTGGAAGCCTGCTCCGAAGCCGCCGCCGGCGACGGCGGCGCCGACGAAGAACTGGATCGGCGAGGCGGCGGCCGTGGCGGCCAGGCTCAAGATGACGCCGGCGATGAGCGCGCTGGTGCCGAACAGCAGGACCGCGCGGGCGGGGCGGGCTCGCGACGCCATCACGATCAGCGCGCCGCTGCCGGCCATCACGAACAGCAGCAGGCCGCCCACCAGCAGCGAGCGCGAGCCCATCAGCCGGCGCGCCACCGTCGGGCCCAGCGACGCGTAAAAGCCGATCAGGGCCCAGGCCGCGACCAGGGCGGGCGCGGCCAGCAGCGCCGGCGCGCGCACGGCCGCCGGAAGGTGAAGCTGTGGCCGCAGCGATGACCAGGCGCCGGGCCGGCGGATCACCGACTCGGGCATCATCGCCACGCCGGCGGCCTGCACCAGGAAGATGCCCGCCAGCACGACGTACACCAGCCTGGTCGGCCAGGGAAGAAACTGCGCCAGCACGGCCGAGAGCATCCCGCCGGTGGCCGTGCCCAGCATCGGCGCGACCGCGTTGGCGATGGTCCCCTTGTCGCGATCGATGTCCAGCAGGCCGGCGCCGACGGCCCCGGCCGCCGCGCCGGTCGCCAGCCCTTGAACGACGCGGGCGAGCAGCAGCGCCCCCACGCCCTGCGCGGTGGCGAAGAGCGCCATCGCCACCGCCTGCAGCAGCGTCGCCCCCAGCAGGACCGGCCGCCGCCCGACGTAGTCCGACAGCGAGCCGACCACCAGCAGCGCCGCCAGCACGGCCACCGCGTAGATGCCGAACACGATCGTGACCGTCACGGGCGAGAAGCCCCAGGCGGCCTGATAAACGGCATAAAGCGGCGTCGGCGCGCTGGAACTGGCCAGGAAGAATAGGATGATCGAGGCCTGCAGGTTGAAGGCGGCGGGCTTGCTCAGGGTGAAGCGCGACGGCATGGGGCCCTCTCTGGTTTTGTTCCGGCCTTGTGAACAGACCGGTCTGTCTGCTGCGGTTGACTATGGACAGACAGGTCTGTACAGTCAAGTCATGTCGTCATCGACGCGGCACGCTCCCGCCAAACCCGAGGCCTCCGCCCGCGAGCGGCTGCTGGCCGCCGCCGACGAGCTGTTCTACGAGGAGGGCATCCACACCGTCGGCATCGACCGCGTGCTGGCCCACGCGGGGGTGGCCAAGGCCTCGCTCTACAGCACCTTCGGCAGCAAGGAAGAGCTGGTTCTCTCCTACTTGCAGCGCCGCGCCGAGGACCGCTATCGGCGCATCACGGGCGCCGTCGCCGGCCACGACCAGCCGCGCGCCAAGATCCTGGCCGTCTACGATCAGTTCGCCGACCGCGCCGCCGACCCGAAGTTCCGTGGCTGCGCGTTCGTGAACGCCAGCGCCGAGGGGCCTCCCGGCGACAGCAAGGTCCGCCGCGTCTGCCGCGGCTCGCGCGAATGGCTGCGCGGCGTGTTCACGGAGCTGGCGGCCGAGCTGGGCGTGGCCGATCCCGAGCAACTGGGACGCCAGCTGATCTTGCTCTACGAGGGGGCGATGATGGGCGCCTCGATGGAGCGCGGCCCGGCGCCGGCCCGCGACGCGCGCCGCCTGGCCGAGACGCTGCTGGACGCGCAGAAGACCGGCGGGCGCCGCAAAACCAGCCGCTGACCGCCGGGGGAGCCGCCGGGGGCGGCCGCGGACACGTATGGATCAACCAGGAGTCCCGGATGACCCGTCCCGCTGCCCGGATCTGGATCGCCATCGCCGTTCCCGCGGCGCTCGTCGCCTGCGCGGGCGTCAAGCCGCAGGCCGGCACCGGTTCCGGCGGGGCGGGCGCAACCCCGGCCGCCGGTGGCGCGGCGACCGGAGGCGCCCCGGGCAGCGGGGGCGCCCCGGGCAGCGGGGGCGTGGCCGGCGGCGGCCCTTGCAACGCGAACCTGGAATGCCAGCAGACCACCTGCATGATCGGGACCTGCTCGGAGCCGGCTTGCGGCGAGCTGGAAGGGCCCAAGACCACGCTCAGCGGCACCATCACCGACCCGGCCGGCAACGTGCCGCTCTACAACGTGTCGGTCTACGTTCCGAACCAGCCGCTCGACCCGGTGCCGGAGGGGCTGTCCTGCGATCAATGCAACGGCCGCGCCTCGGGGCAGCCGATCGCCTCGGCGCTGACCGACTCGGCCGGCCACTTCACGATCGAGAACCCGCCCGTCGGCAAAAACATCCCGCTGGTCATCCAGATCGGCAAGTGGCGGCGCCAGGTCACCATCCCGCAGATCGTCCGCTGTACGGACAACGTCATCGACGACGCCGACCTGGAGCGGCTGCCCCGCAACCAGTCGGAGGGCCACCTGCCGCTGATCGCGCTGACCACCGGCCACTCCGACGCGCTGGAGTGCCTGCTGCGCAAGATCGGCATCTCCGACTCGGAGTTCACCGGCGACGGCGGCAGCGGGCGGGTGCACCTTTATTACGGCGGCAGCGACTTATCCGACCCGTCGGCCTCCGGCGCGGGGGCGAGCGCGCTGGCCTCGGGCGCCAAGCTCGCCGGGGCGTCGGCGTTGTGGGGCAGCCGCAGCAAGCTGGCCAACTACGACATCATGATGCTCTCCTGCGAGGGCTCGCAGTACGGGTCGGTCAAGGACCCGTACCTGGCCAACGTCCAGTGGTTCGCCGACAACGGGGGCCGCATCTTCGACGACCATCTGCACTTTTACTGGATTCAGCACGGGTTGCCGCCCTGGCCGGCGACCGCCGACTGGGTCGGCGTGCAGGCGGACCTGGGCGACATCACCGCGCAGGTCGACACCAGCTTCGCCAAGGGCCAGAGCCTGGCCGACTGGCTGGTCAACGTCGGCGCCTCGACGGTGAAAGGGCAGCTTCCGATCGTGATGGCGCAGCATTCGCTGACCGCCGACCTGCCGCCCGTTTCGCAGCAGTGGATCTACACGACGTCGCCGACCCAGTCGGTCCAGTACCTGACGTTCAACACCCCCGTCGAGGCGCCGGCGGCCGCGCAATGCGGGCGCGTGGTGTTCACCGACATCCACGTCAGCGCCGCCTCCGGCGATTCGTCGCACCCGGAGACGCCCTTCCCGGGCGGCTGCACGTCGACGGCGCTGTCGCCGCAAGAAAAGGCGCTGGAGTTCATGTTCTTCGACCTGTCGTCGTGCGTTCAGAACGACTTCGACCAACCGCTGCCTCCCATCATCGTCCCATGAGGAAAACAGGGCCCACTGTCCATCGCCGATGCCAGCACGCCGCTGGCGTCCGATTTCAAAGTCGGTCAATCGTTCGCCGCGGTGCTGTCGTCGACCAGCGCGCCCTTCTCTTGGGATCGCCGCGCGCAGCGGGCGCTCGCACCTTCACCGATCGCCTCCAGCGCGGCGCCGGAAGGTCGCGCAGGTCGACCGGCGGCCTTTCGTCGGCGGCGATCCCAATCCGCGCGGGCGTTGCGCGCGCGCACGCCCGTAAACGAACCCGAGCACGGCCAGGCGGCCGCTCACCGGCGCGCGTGCACGCGACCGAAGACGCGGCCGCCGCCCACGCCGAGAGCTCGTCGCGGCGTCGGCGCTCGCAGCTTACGCGTCGCCGGCGGGCGGATCCGGCAAGAGGCGCGCGCGTAGATCGGCGATGGTCGCCGCCGCGGTCCGCTCGGCCTCTTCCACCCGCTGGGCCGGGGGCAGCGCCGCCGAGCGGGCCAGCCCCGCCAGCCGCCGAACGTCCGAATCCAGGCGCTCCAGCGCGCGCGCGATGGCCGTCGCGTCGGCGGGCGGCGGCGACACGGGGACGCCGGGCTGGGGCAGCACCGGCCAGGCGGCGTCCTCCAGCGCGACGCGCTCCAGCGCCAGGGCCGCCTGCCGCACCAGCGCGACGCCCAGGGCCTTTTCGGCTGGCGCCGCGGGGCGGTCCTCTTTCATCGCGATCTCCAGCGCGCCGAACCGCCGCCCGGCCGTCGCCAGCGGAATCACCGTCCGGCTGGGCTCGACGTCCGGCAGAGCTTCGTCGGCATGAACGATCACCGCTTCGGCCGGCAGCGCCCGCATCACCTCGCGCACGACGTGGTCCAGGATGGCGCCGCGCGTCCGCAGCAACGCCAGCTCGCCAGCCAGCGCGTCGACGCGGTCGACCCACTGCTCGGCGCCCTCCGGCGCAGGGGTGGCCGGAGACGTTCCGTTCTGCGCGCCGTTGCGACGCCGTTTCCGGCGATCTCGCCGGCCGTCTCCGTTGCCGCCGGAAAATGCTTCATTACTCATCGAGAACCTCGAACAAGGTTATCCCACGGTGGTCACTCCCGAGCCCGCCGTCCAGGGCAAACCTGCGAAACGCCGGAAAGTCGCGGGGTTCAGCCACGGGCGGGCGCCTCTAATGTGATGACGACGGACTTGGAGACGGGCTGGTTGCTCCCGTCCGCGACGGCCGCCACCGGCACCAACACGTTGGTTTCGGGGTAATAGGCCGCCGCGCAGCCGGGGGGAATCGCGTACGGCACCGCGCGAAAGCGCTCGGCGCGCCGGCGCTGGCCGTCGAAGTGGCTGACGAGATCGACGGTCTGGTCCTGGCCGATGCCCAGGCGGCGCATGTCCTCCGGGTTGAGGAACACCACCCGCCGGCCGCCGGAGATGCCGCGGTAACGGTCGTCCTGGCCGTAGATGGTCGTGTTGAACTGGTCGTGGCTGCGCAGCGTCGTCAGCAGCAGCTGCCCGGGGCCCAGCGTCCGGCGGGGGATCGGGTGCACGGTGAACCGCGCGCGCCCGGACGGCGTGGCGAACGTCCCTTCTCGCGCACTGTTCGGAAGGTAGAAGCCGCCCGGCTCGCGCACGCGGCGGTTGTACTGCGCGAACCCGGGCACGACGGGCTCTATGTGGTCGCGGATCCGATCGTAATCGTCGATCAGCGATTGCCAATCGAGGTGGCTGCGCGCGCCCAGCGTCGCCATCGCCAGGCCGGCCACCACGGCCGGCTCGCTGCGCAGGTGCGGCGACGCCGGCTCCAGCACGCCGCGCGACGTGTGCACGACGCCGGTCGTGTTCTCGACGGTCACGAACTGCTGGCCCGAGGCCTGCCGGTCGATCTCCGTGCGCCCCAGGCACGGCAGCAGCAGCGCCTGCTCGCCGGTGATCAGGTGTCCGCGGTTCAACTTGGTCGCGATCTGCACGGTCAGCCGGCAGCGCGCCATCGCCTCGGACGTCAGATGCGTGTCCGGCGCCGCCGCCACAAAGTTGCCGCCCAGGCCGACGAAGACCTTCACGCGCCCGTCGTGCATGGCCTGGATCGTCTGCACGGTGTCGAAGCCGTGCTTGCGCGGCGGCTCGAACCCGAATTCCTTGCCCAGCGCGTCCAGGAACGCGTCGCTCATCTTTTCCCAGATGCCGACGGTGCGGTCCCCCTGCACGTTGCTGTGGCCGCGCACCGGGCAGAGCCCGGCGCCGCGCCGCCCGATCTGCCCGCGCAGCAGCGCGAAGTTCACGATGCTCTGCACGTTGGCGACGCCGTTCTTGTGCTGCGTGATGCCCATGGCCCAGCAGCAGATCATCCGCTGGGATTCGAGCGCCAGATCGGCTGCCCGCCGGATCAGCTCGCGCGAGACGCCGCTGTCGGCGACGATGCGCTCCCAGCTCTCGGCCTCCAGATCCGCTGCCAGGGCCTCGAAGCCCTCGGTGTGGCGGGCGATGAATTCGCGCGCCAGCTTCCGGCCGCCGCTGGCCCGATCGGCGGCCAGCATCTCTTTCATGATTCCCTTCAGCAGCGCCACGTCGCCGTTCACCCGCACCGGCAGGAACAGGCAGGCGATCTCGGTCCCCGGCCCCAGCAGCGACAGCGGTTCCTGCGGGTTCTTGAAGCGGATCATCCCGGTCTCGGGCAACGGGTTCACGCTCACGATCCGGCAGCCGTTGCGCGCCGCCTTCTGCAGCTCGGTCAGCATGCGCGGGTGGCAGGTCCCGGGGTTCTGTCCGATCACGAAGATGCAGTCGGCGTGCGCGAAGTCTTCGATCGTGACGGTCGCCTTGCCGACGCCGATGGTCTCGTTCAACCCGACGCCGCTCGACTCGTGGCACATGTTCGAGCAGTCGGGCAGGTTGTTGGTCCCGAACTGGCGCGCGAAGAGGCCGTACAGGAACGCGGCCTCGTTGCTGGCGCGCCCTGACGTATAAAACGACGCCTGGTCCGCCGAGCCCAGCGCGTTCAGCTCGCGCCCGACCAGGGCGAAGGCTTCGTCCCACGAGATCGGCTGGTAGTGCGTGCCGCCCGCCCGGCGCACCAGGGGGTGCGTCAGCCGCCCCTGCTGGTCCAGCCAGTAGTCGCTCTCGCGGCGCAGATCGGCGACCGGGTGGCGCGCGAAAAACTCGGGGCCAGCCTGTCGGGTCATCGCCTCGCTGGCGACGGCCTTCGCCCCGTTCTCGCAAAACTCGGCGGTCTTGCGCCGGCCGTCGGGGTCGGGCCAGGCGCAGCTGGGGCAATCGAAGCCGTCCTTTTGGTTCAGCTTCAGCAGCGTGCGCAGGCTGCGCCGGACGCCCATGTGCGTGGCGCCGCGGTGGACCGTCTCCCAGATCGACGTGAACCCGGCCGCCGTGCGATCCCGCTCGCCGGCCAGCGCCGGGCGCGCCTCCAGCGGCGGCTCGTCGCCGGGCACGCCGGGCCGATCGCGGGACGGCCCGTCAGCCATGGTTGGTCTCGATCCCCTCGACGCGGGCCGCGCCGGTGTAGACGTTGAACCCGTCGGTGCGCGCGAATCCGATCAGCGTCATGCCGGCCCGGCGCGCGACCTCGACGGCCAAACTGGACGGGGCGCCCACCGCGATCAGCGTTCCGAAGCCGGCCAGCGCGGCCTTCTGCGCCAGCTCGAAGCTGGCCCGCCCGCTGACCACCAGGATCGCCGTCGGGTCCGGCAGCCGGCCCTCGAGCAGGCGCGCGCCGACCAGCTTGTCGACGGCGTTGTGCCTCCCGACGTCTTCGAACACCGCCAGCGGCACGCCGTCGCTGTCGAACAGCCCGGCGGCGTGCAGCCCGCCCGTGCGCGCGAAGCTGGCCTGGGCGGCGCGCAGCGCCTCGGGCAGCGCGCACAACATCGCCAGCGGCAAGGCGCCGCGCCGGCCGTCGTCGGACTGCATGGGGACCGCCAGCAGCCCGTCCAGCGAGACGCGGCCGCAAACGCCGCAGGCGCCGGTGGTCACGAACGGGCGCTGCGCCGCCCGCAACGCCGCGTCCGACGCCGCGTCCAGCGCGATCACCACCGTGTCGGCGTCGACGGACTCCAGCTTCTGGATCTGGCCGGGCTGGGTGATCACGCGCTCGCCGAACAGGAATCCGGCCGCCAGCAGGCGATCGTCGCCGGGCGTCCGCATGGTGGTCGAGACCACCCGCTCTTCGCCGCCGGCGCGGCCCCGGATCTCCAGCGGGCGTTCGACCGCCAGCCAATCGTCGCTGGTGGCGATGGTTCCGCCCCGCACCCGGACCACCGGAGCCGATGCCTCGCGCACGCCTGGTTCGATCATGCCGGCCCCTTCTATATAGGATAGCCACGGCGAGCTAGAACAGGCGCCGATAACCCAGAAGACCGAGCCTCCCGCATGGCCGCCGATCCGACCGACACGCTCTACGAAACGCTGCCCGCCGAGTTCGTGAAGGCGCGGAACGCGATGGTCAAGGCGCTGAAGGCCGCCGGACAGCGCGAGCCGGCGGACCGGGCCGCCAAGCTGCCGCGCCCGACGGCGTCGGTGTGGGTCACCAATCAGATCGCGCGGCATGCGCCCCAGCTGGTCGAACGGCTGGCCGAGGCGACGGCGCGCCTGCAGGGCGGCGTCTCGCGCGATCGCGAGCGCTACGCCGGCACCATCAACACGCATCGCGAGCTGCTGAACGAGGTGCGCGCGAAGGTCGAAGAGACCCTGCGCGCCGCCGGCCTGCGCGTCGCGCCGCCGGTGGTCGCGGCCGCCGTGCAGAACTTCCGCACCGGGCTGATGAACGGCGCGACACGGCCGTTGCTGGCGGCGGGGCGGCTGGAACACGACGTCCCGCTCGACGCGGACGACGGCCTGTTCGGCCTGGCGGCGATGGCGGCCGCCGGCGACGCCGAAGCGCCGGCCCGCGTTCATCACGCGTCCCCGCGCCCCGCGCACGACCGGCAGCCAGCCGCCGGCGACAAAGCGCGCGAACGGGAGCGCGAACGCGAGCGCCGCGACCACGAACGCGCGCTGGCCAAGGCGCGCGCCGAAACCGAGCGGCGCGTCCACGCGCTCCGCCGCACGGCCGACGCGGCCCAGGCCGCGCGCGCCAGACACGAAGCGGCCGTCGCGTCGGCGCGCCGGGAGCTCGAACGCGCCGAACGCGCGCTGGCGGACGCGGTGACGGCGGAGGCCGAGGCGCGCGCGGCGCTGGCCGCCGCCGAAGCCGACCTGGAAAGGCCGTCGCGTCACCCCGGCGCGGATTAGCTCCGGCGCGCTTCACGTGACAGTCCGCCTGACCGCGGCGCGACGATCCGGCCCGCCGGGTGTGCCCGGCCTACGCGTTCGGTCCTGGGTCCCGGGTTCGCGTTCCGGCGGTTTGTGGGCCGCTGCCCGCTCGAGCGAACGCCGGTGAGTTGGCGCGCCGCGCCGGCCGTGAGGCGCACTTTCCGGGAAGATCGCCGCCGTAACCCGTTGCCGAGGAACACGCGCGGCGCGGTGAGCTGCCACGCGCGTGGCGCATCAAAAAATGTTCTGCACTCAGAAACAGTACGTCAGTTCACGAATTCGACGTGCAAGAATGACGTTCCCTTACATCGCCCCTCGCCAAAGGAGATCGAGATGACGAAGCTGAGTCTGACCCTGGCCATGGTACTCGCGACCTCCGCGCTCGCGTCCGGCGCGCACGCCGCCACCACCGTCGACGTGAGCAAGCAGCAAGGCTCGAACGTGTTCACGTCGTTTTCGTCCTCGACGCCAATCACCTGCACCGACGGAACGACCGGCGAGATCGACGTGTTCGGGTCGGTCTCCGGCTCCGATTCGCTCAGCAAGGAGATCGGCTCACCGCGCAGCTTCAGCGACGGCGTCCTGGTCGAGATCGACGAGTACGTGAACAGCTGCACGGGCGCGTTCGTCTCGGGCCTGGGCAACATCCAAAACGGCTACGTCCCACCCGACAAGAAGCTTCGAATGGCGCGGCTGACCGGCAGCACGACGTTTCAGGACTTCACCACCGGCCAGACCTACCCGGTTTCAATCGACCTGAAAGTCGAGGGGACGGGCCCGATCACCGCCAGCAAGGACAACACGGTGTCCCACGGCAGCGGCCCGTTCACCGTCACGGTCATGCACACGGCCAGCGCCTCGCGCGAAGGCATCGTGACCGGCACCATCTCGATTGCGGGCGTCGAGCTGAATGCGACATTCTCGACGACCACGCTCTTCGCCAGCACCCTATCCACCATCACCGTCACCAGGAACTGACGGCGGTGCACCGACCCGCGGCCGCGGGATTCATCACCGGTGCCACGGGGACCATCGCCGGCGCCGAGCCGGACACCTCGTCCTCGGACCCGGTGAGCAGCGCCGCCGGCCCGACAGCCATCCAGAAGAAATAGCCGCTCAGGCCCGCGGCCTCGAAGAGCCAGGCATGGCCCCGACCCGGGGCTGTCCTGGCTCTTCGTTTTTTCCGACCGCTTTGTCGATCCGCGCGCTCCTGGGCCGTCGTGTCTGCGCAGCCCGGAATGGACCGGGAGGCGCGACAAGGAGACGACCGATGCGTGCACTGGCAATCGACGATGGCAACCTCACCCTTTCACCCACGCCGTCTTCCGGGGGCCATTCGTCTCGCCGCCGGCTCTGGGCCGGGCGCGTGCTGTCGGGATTGGCCGCGCTGTTCCTGGCGTGGGACGGCGTGATGAAGCTGCTCCAGCCGCCCGTCGTCGTTCAGTCGAACCGCGCGCTCGGTTTCTCGCTGCACGCGATCTTCGTCGTCGGCGCCCTGCTCGTCGCGTTCGTGGCGCTGTATATGCTTCCACGGACAGCCGTGCTGGGGGCGGTGTTGCTGACGGCCTTTTTGGGTGGGGCGGTCGCCACCAACGTGCGGCTGGCGGGGCCCCTCTTCACCCACGTGTTGTTCCCGGTTTACGTCGCCGTGTTCGTCTGGGGCGGCCTCTACCTGCGGGACGAGCGGGTCCGCCAGACGCTGCGACCGAGCCGTCGCTGAATGATGCAAGAGCGACACAAAAATGTATTGCAGCCGACCCGGTATTCAGCGTATTAAATGGGCCGGGTTTGTGGCGGGGTTGGGCGGCGGGATGGGGGCGGCGGGGGTGGCAGCGGGCCACGGGGTGGCGGGATGGGGAGGCGCCGAGGGCGGCGCAGCTGGTGCCGACCGGTCACGCGGGGGAATGAGGGGGCAGGGCGTGGGGGCGCGTGGCCGGTCCGGCGGCGGTCTGCATGACCGGCGCCGATGCGGCCGATCGTGCGCCGGACCGTCGTGCGAGGCGACCGGTTTCAGCGGGCCCCTCGGTCAGAGCTGAGCGTCGTCGCCGACCCGGGTCAGGCTGACCGCGGCGTCGTCGACGTAAATCGCCGAGTCGGTCGGGGACAGCGCGGATCCGACGTTGCAGACGCTGAAGTAGACGGTGCCCGGCAGGTTGAACGGCCGGCGCAGGTCGTAGAGCAGCTGATCGCCCAGCCACAGCGCGAACCGCCCGTCGCCGCCGGGGGAATAGTCGAAGTACGCCTGCACCTGAAACCAGCGTCCGATCGGGATCGACACGGCCGGGTCGGGCGTGGCGGCCCGCAGGTAGTCCGCGCGGTGGTCGTAAACGCTCAGGATCAGGTCGCCGCTGGGCAGGCTGCGCAGGTCGACGTCCATCAGCAGCGAGATGGTGCTCGGGTCGCCGGGAACCGGATTGCGCAGCTGCATGATCGTCCAGTCGTTCGCCGTCTGGTACGCGCGCGGCAGATAGAACCAGGCGCTGTAGAACGCCGCCTCCGGGTACTGGTCGGTGCGCCAGAGGCGGACCTCTTCGGCCGACGAGACGGCGGCGTTGGCCAGCTTCACCGAATACCGGCCGCTGTGGGCGTAGTCCGTCGACACGGTCAGCGCGGTGTCGGGCGCGTCGGCCGAACTGCCCCCCTTCATGTCCGCCGACCACTCGCCGAGATCGCCGCCCTCGTGGCGCGCGGACCAGAGCAGATCGCTGCCCAATTCCAGCCGCGGCGCGCACCCCGCCACGATGGCCAGCAACCACAGCAAAACGAGCCGGCGCACGGCCCGCGATATTAAACGATGGCCGACCCGCGCGTCCGTCACGGCGCGATCGACAGCCCGGCCTGCGCCCCCAACCAGAGGACCGGCGTCGTCCCGAGGCCGCCGGTCGGCCGGGCCGCGATCTCGAAGGGCCAGGGAAACAGCTCCAGGTGCAGGCCCAGGAACGGCGCCAGGCGTGTTGCCGGGCGCGCGAAGCGAACGGTCGCGCCGGCGCGCGCCCCGACGTCCAGCCGCGTGCCCGACGACGGCCTCGCCGTGTTCAGACCTTCGGCGTGAAACGGGGCGACCGCCAGCCCCAGCTCGCCGCCCAGTTCCAGGTGCGCGAGCGCCCGCTGCACGCGGACGCTGACGTCCATCGGCAGGCGCATCGCGCGCCCGTCGAGGCCGCCGATCGAAAAGCTGGCCCGCGGTTCCAGCCCGACGCCGGCGGTCAGCGCCAGCGGCCCCACCGCCCGGACGGCGCGGATCTCGCCGCCGGGCGCCACCATCGACGTCCCCGCCAACACCGACGGCGCCGCGTCGAAGACCGCGCTGAGCTCCAGGCGCCAGCGGCCCGCGGCGGCCGGTGGCGGCGGCCGGACCACGCCTCGAGGCGACGGCGGGGGGCCGGGCGGCGGCGCTGCCGGAGGTGGAACGAACTCTCGCGGCAGTTCTGTCTGCGGCGGCGCCGGCACCGGCGGGGGCGCGGGGCTGGCCGGGGCGGGCGCGGGAGCCGGCGGCGGTCTGACCGGGGCCGCTCCCCCCAGCTCCGGCGGCAACAACGTCAACACGATGAACACGGCCGCGAACCTGGCGCGCTGCTCGCAATCGCGGCCCGCGTCGCGGAACAGACGCGCCCTGACCGTCGCGCCCGACTTCACCTGCACCCGGTAGGTCTCGCCCAGATCGGCCACGTCGACGCGAGCCGCCTCTGGCAAGGCCGCGACGCCCCGCGGAATCAGCGCCCTGATGGCGGTGTCGATCGCCGGTTCGTCGGGGCAGCTCCCCTCGATGGCGATCAGGGGCGCGCCGTCCTCGGCGGCCATGGCAGCCGGAGCGACGGCCAGCGCCAGCGCGGCCGCCGCGAACAGGGCGCCCCGCCGGCGGGTGTCGCGTCGACATGTCGCGAGGCGGCGCAAACCCGCCGACTGTACACGATGCGCTTTCTGCGGCCTGTGCGTTCGGTTAAGCTTTTCGTCAGCCTTGTTCGTCAAGCTGTCTTCCACGACGAGGTCGGGAGCGACCCATCTGAACGCCGCGGGACGCCCGCTTCCCGCGGCGCACGACGCCCCGGCTGCGCGCGCGCGCGACTTCGATCCGCGCGACTTCCGCTCGGTGTACGCCGCCTGGTTCGAAGACGTCCTGCGCTGGCTGCGCGCGATGGGCGCACCGGCGGCCGATCACGACGACCTCGCGCAGGAGGTGTTCGTCGTCGTCCACCGGCGTCTGGTCGACTTCGACGGCCGCAACCTGGGCGGGTGGCTGTACCGGATCACGGCCAACCAGGTGCGCGACCACCGGCGGCTGCGCTGGGTTCGCAGCGTCTTCAAGCGCAGTGTCCCGGTGTCCGACCAGCTGGAGGCCCCCGGCCCGACGCCGCTCATGGCGCTCGAGACGCGGGAAAAGCGCGAGCTCCTGGAAGGCCTGCTGAATCAGCTGGGCGAACCGCTGCGGGTGACGTTCCTGCTGTTCGAGGTCGACGGGTACACGGCGGACGAGATCGCTCAATTCCAGCGCACGCCCGTGAACACGGTGCGGGCGCGTATTCACCGCGCGCGCAAGAAGCTGCTTGCGCTGATGGCGCCGCGGAAAGCGACCCGGTCCTGATGCAGCGCCTGATGGACACCAACCCGCCGCCCGGGACGCCCGAGCGCGAGCTGGCGCAGGCGCTCGCCGCCATGGAGCGGGTGAAGGCGGCGCCGGCGCGGCAGCAGCGAATCCTGGCGGCGGTGACGGCGGGGGGGCGGCGGCGCTGGAATGCGTTCGGCCTGTTGCTGCGGCCGGCGATCGCCGGCGCCATCCTGCTGGCGGCGGGCGCGGCGGCGGCCGCCGTCACCGTCGGACACGCCTGGGTCTCGCGGGAGTGGCACGCGCTCACCGGCAACCCGCGGCCGGCAGCCGTGACACCGCCGCGAGCCGTCGCGATCGCCGCCGCGACGCCCGTCGTGCGGCGCCGGCTTCCAGGACCCGTGCCGTCCGTCGAACCGGCGATGCCGGTCCGCGCGCCGGGCGCCCGCGCGGCCTCGCGCGTTCGCGCGCCGAGGGGCGAGGATCCGACCGCCCTGGTCGACGCGGTCCGCGCGCTGCGCAGCGAGCACGCTCCGCGGCGGGCGGCCCGGCTCCTCGACGCGTATCTGCGGGCCTATCCGCGCGGCGCGCTGGCCGAGGAGGCGCTGGCGTTGCAAATCGAGGCCGCCGCGGCCCTCAAGCGCCCGCAAGCGGCCGCCTTTGCCCAGCAATACCTGCGGCTTTATCCGCGCGGCCGGTTCTGCGCGGCGGCCCACCAGGCACTGGACGCCGGTTTCTGACGCGCGCCGCGCCACCGGCGCACCAGTCCCGCTTCGGGCGCCCCTATGCATGGTGCGGTGGAGCGGATGCGGACGATGGGGCTGCCGGCGGATTCGCCGGCCGGGGTGCTGGCGGCGGCGCTGGTCGCGCTCGAGCCCGTCGACGCGTCGCCCGACCGCCGGGCGCGGATCCTCGCCCGCGTGCTGCAGCGGCACGGAGCGCGCCGCTTTCGGCTGTTCGCGCGGCTGTCGCCCGCGGTCGTGTCGATCGCGGTGCTGTCGATGGGGATCGGCGCCGCGGCGGCGACGCTGGCGCCGCGCTTCGGGTGGCGGTGGGCGGTGCCGGCGAGAGGCTGGACGACCTGCGCCGCTTTGCCTTCCGGACCCGCCAGGTCCACGGCGGGTGACCGGACTGCCGCGGGACAGGTCGCGGTTTCGCCGCCTCTCGCCGGCCCACCGCGGCTGGCCTTTCCGGTGCGGCGGGCGCCGGCCGAGGACAGCCCTGCACGGCTGATGGCCGCGGTGCGGGCCCTGCGCAGCGAAGGCCGGCCGGCGCGGGCCCAGCGCCTGGCGCTGGAGTACCTGCGCGTCTCGCCCCGCGGCGCGCTGGCCGAAGAGGCGCTGGCGCTCGCGGTCGAGGCCGCGGCGCGGAGCGGCGATGCGCAAGCGGCGACGCTGGCCGCCCGCTACCTGCGGCAGTACCCGGCGGGGCGCTTTCGAGCCGTCGCCGAGGAGGCGCGCGCGCTGCTCCGTTGAGCCGTTCGCCCTGTCGTCCGCCACTTTAACGGAGAGCAAAAGCAGTGGAAGCTGAGCGAGGAGGCCTTGTGAACGCACGTTCGGCGACGTCCTTGATTTTCGGTTGTGCGCTGGTGCTGGGGGCCTGCGGGTCCAGCGATTCCGGCGGCAACGGCGGAACGGGCGGCGCGCACGCGCAGGGCGGCAGTGTCGGCGCTGGCGGCGCGACCGGCGGGCAGACGGGCGGCAGCCCGGGCGCTGGCGGCGCGACCGGCGGGCACAGCGGCGGCAGCACCGGCGCCGGTGGAACGACGGCGGGCAGCGGCGGCACCACCCCCGGCACCGGCGGCACGCCAAACGGCGTCGCCGGCCA
>JAICYS010000279.1 GCA_025934105.1 Myxococcota bacterium
GCGTCACGTTCGGCCGACGATCCGCGCCGGACGCTTCGTTGCTTCTCCTCACGATACCTACGGGTATTCCTCGTCGTCGCGCCTCGCGTCCAGCGCGGCTTGTCGGCCTCGGCGTTGACGCTGTCTCGACGGCGGTGCACTGGTCGGCTCGACGACCGGCTGGCCGCGAACGCCGAGGAGATGATCCTGCACGCGATGCAGATGCTGGTGACGCTCGGGCCGCCCGACATCGCTTCGACGCCGCGTGACTCACCCGGTGCGCCGCGGCCGTTCATAGGCGGCGACGGCGGCCGGCGGCGGACCGGGCGCCACCCCCTGGGTCGTCGGCCGCGGGGCCAGCGGCGACAGCGCCAGGGGCAGGTCGCCCGCCCAGCAGGGCCAGGCGTCGTCGGCCGCGTCGTCGAGCGGCCCGCCGCTGCGCCGCTTGGCCGAGGCTGCGTCGATCCGCACCGCCAGCACCCGGGTCGCGGCCAGCTCTTTTTCGTTGGGCGGCCGAGCGTCGGCGGAGCGGCCGGGCAGCAGGTGCTCGACGACGGCCTGGAGAGCGGCGGCCTTGTCCTGCGGATCGGTCAGCTCGCGCGCCACGCCGAACAGCACCGCCGATCGGTAGTTCAGCGAGTGGTGGAAGGCCGAGCGCGCCAGCACCAGCCCGTCGAGCAGCGTCACCGCGACGCAGACGGGCGCGCCACCGGCGGCCGTCTTCAAGAGCCGGCTGGCGGGCGCGCCGTGCAACACCAGTTCGTCGCCGCGGCGCGCGTAGGCCATCGGGATCACGGCCGGACCGGTGGCGGTCGCGATCCCGACCGAGCAGAACAGGCCTTCGTCGAGGATGGCGTCGATGACCGCCCGGTCGTAAGAGCCGCGCTGGGGCAGGCGGCGGATCCGGTGCGGGGCATCCTGGGCGGGAGCGGGGCGGTCTCCGGTGGGAGCGTCGTTCGACATGAGCCCACTTTGCCGCGGGCCTGGTCGGTCGAAAACATCCGGTTCTGATAATCTCGACCGACCAGTGATGCGCGCCTGGATCTTCCCCGTGGCCCTCGACCCCGAGGCGCCGACGCCGCTCTTCGCGCAGATCGCGCGGGCCATCTCCGAGGACGTTCGCCGCGGGCGGCTGCGGCCGGGGCAGCCCTTGCCGGGGACGCGCAGCCTGGCCCGGACGCTGGCGGTCCACCGCAGCACCGTGGTCGCCGCCTACGACGAGCTGGGCGCCCAGGGCTGGCTGCGCACGCGTCCGGGCGGCAGCACCGTCATCGCGGTCTCTTCGCCCGAGCCGCGCCCCCGGCGGTTCGGCGGCCCGACCGCCGGCGCGCTCCCGAGCCGGCCCGGCTTCGACGTGGCGGCGGCCGCCGGCTCGGACGCGCCGGACGCGCCGCCCGGAACGCTGGCCCTTTGGGGCGGCGTGCCCGACTTGCGACTGGCGCCGCACGCGGCGCTGGGGCGGGCCTGGCGACGCGCGGTCCGGAATCGGGATCTGCTGGGCTACGCGGCGGACGGGCGGGGCGACGCGCGGTTGCGGGCGGCGTTGGCCTCGTTGCTGTCGCAGGCGCGGGGCCTGGCGGCCGGTCCGGACGATCTGCTGGTCGTCCGCGGCAGCCAGATGGCCCTGGACCTGGTGGCCCGGGCGCTGATCCGGCCCGGCGACGTGGTGGCCGTCGAGGATCCCGGGTACGGGCCGGCGCGCCGGGTGTTCGCGCGAGCCGGCGCGCGCCTGGCGCCGGTGGCGGTCGATCGCGAGGGGCTGGACGTGGGCGCGCTGGAGACGTTGACGCGGCAGTCGCGCGTGCGGCTGGTCCACCTCACGCCTCACCATCAGTACCCGACCACGGTTACGCTGTCGCCGGCCCGCCGGCTGGCGCTGCTGGATCTGGCGGCGCGGCGCCGGATCGCCGTGCTGGAAGACGACTACGACCACGAGTTCCACTACGACGGCCGGCCGCTGCTGCCGCTGGCCAGCGGCGATCCGGCCGGGGTGGTCATCTACGCCGGCAGCCTGGCCAAGGTGCTGGCGCCCGGCCTGCGGGTGGGATTCGTGGTGGCGCCGCGCCCGCTTCTGGATCGCCTGGCCGCCGAACGCGCGCTCATCGATCGGCAGGGCGATCTGGTGCTGGAGCGCGCGGTGGCCGAGCTCCTGGAGGAGGGCGAGCTGCAGCGGCACGTGCGGCGCCTGCGGCGCGTGTACCAGGGGCGGCGCGAGGCGCTGTGCGCGGCTCTCGACCGGCGCCTGTCGGGCTTGCTCACCTACCGGCGCCCGGCCGGCGGGATGGCCCTGTGGGCGGCGGCCGCGGGCGCGGCGGGAGCCGACGTCGACGCCTGGCAAGCCCGCGCGCTGGCCGGCGGCCTGCTGTTCCAGGCCGGGCGGATCTTCAGCGCCGACGGCCGCCCCACGCCCCACCTGCGTCTGGGGTTCGCGATCGCCGACGAAGGTGAGCTGGAACGGGCGGCCGCCATCCTGGCCCGGACGGCGCCGGCGCGTTTTTCCGGCGGTTCGCCTCGACGGACGCGCTCCCGGCGCGCTATCTCTTCGCCTTCGCCACGCGAGCCGAGATCATGACCGAGCCGATATTGACCATTTCCGGCCTCACCAAGACCTACGCCTCCGGATTCCAGGCGCTCAAAGGGATCGATCTGCGGATCGGCAAGGGCGAGATCTTCGCGCTCCTGGGGCCGAACGGCGCCGGCAAGACCACGCTCATCAGCATCGTCTGCGGCATCGTGACGCCCAGCAGCGGCACGGTGGTGGCCGCCGGACACGACATCGTGCGCGAGGCGCGCGCCGCGCGGTTCCGGATCGGCCTCGTCCCGCAGGAGTTGACCACCGACGCCTTCGAGAGCGTCTGGGCCACCGTCAGCTTCAGCCGGGGCCTGTTCCGCCGGCAGCCGAATCCCGCCTACATCGAAAAGGTGCTGCGCGACCTGTCGCTCTGGGAGAAGCGCAAGAACAAGATCATGACGCTCTCGGGCGGCATGAAGCGGCGGGTGATGATCGCCAAGGCGCTGTCGCACGAGCCGGACATCCTGTTCCTGGACGAACCGACGGCCGGCGTCGACGTGGAGCTCCGGCGCGAGATGTGGAGCATGGTGCGGCGCCTGCGCGAAGAGGGCGTGACCATCATCTTGACCACCCACTACATCGACGAGGCGGAGGAAATGGCCGACCGCATCGGCATCATCAACAAAGGGGAGCTGATCGTGGTCGAGGAGAAGGCCAAGTTGATGCAGAAGCTGGGCAAGCGGCGCCTGACGCTGACCCTGCCCGAGCCCATGACCGCGCTGCCGCCGGCCCTCGCCGGGTGGCCGCTGTCGCTGAAGGCGGCCGGCAACCAGCTGGAGTACACCTTCGACAAGCACGACGCGGTGGCGACCGGGCAGCCGCGCGACATCCCGTCCCTGCTGCGGCGCCTGAACGAGCTGGGGATCGCCTTCAAGGACCTGAACACCAGCCAGAGCTCGCTGGAGGAGATCTTCGTGGACCTGGTCAGCGGCGAGACGGAGGCGCGCCCGTGAGCGCCGGCGTGGGATTCAACCGGAGCGGCGTGTGGGCCATCTACCGGTTCGAGATGGCGCGGTTCGTCCGCACCGTCTGGCAGAGCATCGTGACGCCGGTCATCACCACGTCGCTCTACTTCGTGGTGTTCGGCTCGGCCATCGGCGCGCGCATGTCCAAGGTGGGCGGCATCTCCTACGGCGCGTTCATCGTGCCGGGGCTCATCATGCTGTCGCTGCTGACCTCCAGCATCTCGAACGCCTCCTTCGGCATCTATTTCCCGAAGTTCACCGGAACCATCTACGAGCTGCTGTCGGCGCCGATTTCGTTCTTCGAGATGATCATCGGCTACGTCGGCGCGGCCGCGACCAAATCGATCGTCCTCGGGCTCATCATCCTGGGCACGTCGACGGCCTTCGTCCCCGTCGAGGTGCATCACCCGGGCTGCATGATCGCCTTCTTGCTGCTGACCGCCGTCACCTTCAGCGTGTTCGGCTTCGCCATCGGCATCTGGGCCGACGGGTTCGAGCAGCTCCAGCTCATTCCGATGCTGGTGGTCACGCCGCTGACCTTCCTGGGCGGCGCCTTCTACTCGATCGACATGCTGCCGGCGCGCTGGCGCACCGTCGCGCTCTTCAACCCGGTCGTCTATCTGGTGAGCGGTTTTCGCTGGAGCTTCTACGACACCGCCGACGTGGCGGTCGGGATCAGCCTGGGGATGACGGTGCTCTTCCTGCTGGTGCTGCTGGGCGTGGTCGGCTGGATGTTCAAGACCGGCTATCGCCTGAAGAAGTAGCCTCCGCGGCCGGCAGCTCCAGCCCGAACACCACCGGCAGCTCGCGGGTCTCGTCCAGCCAGATCCGACCGCCCTGCGCCTGCATGGCCATGCGGGCGAAGTAAAGGCCCAGGCCCAGGTTCATGCGGCCGCCGTCCGCGCCGCGCGCGAACTTGTCGAAGACGGTTCCGCGCGGGATTTGGGCGACCGGTGGGCCGTTGTTGCCGACCAGCACCTGGACGCGATCGCCGACCTGGCGCGCCTCCATCTCGATGCGGCCGCCGACCGGCGCGTAGCGGAGGGCGTTGTCGAGCAGGTTGTCCACCACCCGCGAGAACAGGTCCTCGTCGGCGCGCGCCCGCGGTCCGGGCGGCGTCGGGCGCACCACGATGCGCAGGCCCCGGAACGACGCCTGCGAGGTCCGCTGGCGCGCCAGGGTCGACAGCAGGGCCAGCATGTCCAGCGGCGCCAGGTTCAAAGGAAGCTGGTTGGTCTCCAGCCGCGCCAGGTCCAGCAGGTTGGCCGTCACGCGGTGGATCCGGTTGCAGGCGCTGCGGATCTCGTTGAGGCAGCTCCGCACGTGATCGGGCGCCTGATTGAGCTCCAGCGACAGGAAGTCCACCATCCCGATCACCGCCGCCAGCGGGTTCTTGATGTCGTGGACGGCCAGTGCCGCCATCTCGCGCTTGAACCGGTCGAGCGCGGTCGATTCGTGGTGCAGGCGCAGCATGGTCAGGTAGGCGCCCAGCTGCGCCGCCACCACGGAGAACAGCCGCATCTCGCCGGCGGTGAAGTCGTCGCCGCCGCGCTCGACGGCGACCATGCCGCGCACCTCGTCGAGGCCGACCAGCGGCAGCGCCAGCGAATGACCGTTGCCATCGCGAGGGAGCTCGGCGTTGTCCTCGAGCGCGCGCAAGAGCATGAGCAGGCGCTGTTCGTGCCGCGCCGCCTCGTCGCCGACCACCGTCGGAACCGAGAGCACCCGGCGCGCTCCGTCGTCGCCCCCCTCGAACACGATCGAGCAGCGGTCGCACCGCAACAGCGTCTTCAGCAGGCTCAGGCTGCGGGACAGGCGCTGGCATTCGTCGCCGCTGGAGTCGAGCGAGTGCGCGATCTCGATCAACGCGCGGGCCTCCAGGTCCAAAGACCGCGCGGGCGGCGAGGGCGAGGCCGGCGGCGGAGGCTGTTTGCGGACCGCGGCGCTCATTGCGAAAAGACGATCCCGCTCTCGGCGAACTGCGGGTTGGCGTCGAGCTGGTTCAGGATCAGGGCGCCGGTCAGCTCCATGAGCAGCGGCCGCAGCTCGCTGACCAGGTCCCGCACGCTGTCGAGCCCGTCACCTTCGGGATTCGACCAGGACGCCGGGACGGTGTAGCGGTATTCGAGTCCCTCTCGATCGATCTGCAGCTCGGCGACGCCGGGCGAGCGGCGGGCGAGGGCGTTGCGGCTGCGGCGCAGGAGGGTGGCGGTGGTAGCGCTTCCGAGCAGGTCCGAAAGCGTCCGCCAGAGCAGCCCGAACAGGTCGGCCGCGGTGGCCGGCGGCCGGCCGCGCGATGAACCGGACGTCGCAGAGGTCATGCGTCGCGCACGCGCAGACTCGGCACTCGTTTTGCTAGGGATAGTCCGCCCGCGACCGCTCCCCCACTGGGGCTCGAACCCGCGCGAGCGGGCGAACGCATTGTTTCGTGCAGCATGGGTCCCCCCCGCCGACTGGTTCCGCTCCCCCCCCAGAGCTCGACCAATACATGTGATTACGCTTACTTCTGTTCCATCGTGGAGGAACGCTCGAGCCCTGTCAATCAAGGATGCTGGACACCGCGGTGTGGCCGCCTTGGCGCGTCACCGGCCCAGGCGCTTGATAACCCACAACATTGTTGGCCCGCGCCACGGATGTGCAAAAATGCGCCCGTGGAGGTTCTGGTTGCGGACGACGACGCAGGGATTCGGGCGGTGCTCCGGTCGCTGCTGGCGCGTGACGGGCACGCCGTGGTGGATGTCGAGGACGGACAGGCGGCGATTGACGTCATGGCCGCGCGACAGGGCAAGGTCCCGTTCGACCTGGTGATCACCGACCTGCGCATGCCGCGCGCCGACGGGTTCGAGGTCCTGGCGTGCGCGCGCCAGCGGCAACCCCGGATGCCGGTGGTGATTCTGACGGCGCAGGGGTCGATTCGCGATTGCGTGGCGGCGATGCGTGCCGGGGCTTTCAATTTTCTGACCAAGCCTTTTCACCACACCGAGCTGGCGGCGATGGTCCGGCAGGCGGGGGAGCTGCGCGCCCGCACCGCGGAGGCCTCGGCGCGCGCGCGCGAGGCGCGCCCGCTGACGGTCAGTCTGATCGGCGAGTCGCCGGCGTTGCGGGCGGTGATCGACACCGTCGAGCGGGTCGCCGCCAGCCCGTCGACGGTCCTCATCACCGGCGAGAGCGGCACCGGCAAGGAGGTGGTCGCGCGCCTCGTGCACGGGGCGTCGGGGCGGTCGGCGGGACCGTTCGTCGCCGTCAACTGCGGGGCCATCCCGGAGACGCTGATCGAGAGCGAGCTGTTCGGGCACGCCCGCGGGGCGTTCAGCGGGGCTGTCGACGCGCACCCGGGCAAGTTCGTGCAGGCCGAC
>JAICYS010000300.1 GCA_025934105.1 Myxococcota bacterium
CCAGCCCGTCGGCGCGGGCGCGCCTCCGCCGGCTGGCGGCCGCCTCGCCGTTGCTGCGCGAGGGGTGGCGCACGGCTCTCCGCTTCTCCGCCGACACCCGCTACCACGGCGAGGTGGCCCAGCGCCTGCGCGGCTGCCGGCTGGTCGTGGTGGCGGGCGGCGGCCAGTTCGACGACCTGTTCGGCGGTCCGTTTCGCCACCCGTACACGCTCTGGCGGTTCGGCGCGATCGCCAAGCGGGCGGGCGCGCGCTTCGCCGTGCTCAGCGTCGGGACCGGCAGCGTCACGCCGCTCAGCCGGCTGTTCCTGCGCCGGGTGCTGGCCCTGGCGGACACGGCGTCGTTCCGCGACCAGCGCTCGCGCGAGCTGATGGGGACCGGCACGGCGCGCGCCACGGTGGTCCCCGATCTGGCCTACGGCCTGGCGCGCGAGGCGGCGGCCGCTCCCCCGACCGCGGGCGCGGGCCGCCGCGCGGTGGTCGGCGTCAGCCCCATGGCCTACGGCGACCCGCGGTTTTGGCCCGTGCAGGACGCCGCCCGCTACCGCGATCACCTGCGGTCGATGGGGCGGCTGACCGTCGACCTGCTGGCCGCCGGTCACGAAGTGGTCCTGTTCACCACCGACGGTCCCGATCGCCTGGCCCTGCGCGAGATGCAGGCCGACCTCACCCCCGCGCTGACGCCGGAGCAGCGCGAACGCCTGCGCGTGGCCGACACGCCCGGCGTCGCCGAGCTGCTCGACCTGCTGGGCCGCCTCGATCTGGTGGTCGCGGCGCGCTTTCACGGCGTGCTGCTGGCGCACGTCCAGGGGACGCCGGCCCTGGCGATCGCGCACGAACGCAAGGTGGCCACCTTGATGAACGACATGGGCCAGAGCCGGTTCTGCTTCCCGATCGACGCGTTCGACCCGGCCCAGGCCCGGGCGCGGTTCACCGAGCTGGAGGCGGCCCGCCACGGCCTGGCGGCGGAGATCCGGACCCGGGTCGCGGAGTACCGGCGCCAGGTCCACCGGCAATACGACCAGGTGCTGGGCGCCGCGCCCGCCGCCGGGGAGCCGCCCGGATGACGGCGCCGTCGCTGGTCAGCGTGGTCATTCCGTTTTACAACACCGCCGCCTACCTGGCCGAAGCCGTCGAGAGCGTGCTGGCCCAGAGCTACACCGCGTTCGAGCTGGTGCTGGTCAACAACCGCAGCACCGACGGGTCGGACGCCATCGCCGCCCGCTACGCCGGCGACGCGCGCGTGCGGCTGGTACACAACCAACAGTTCCTGTCGCAGGTCCAGAACTACAACCACGCGCTCCGGCAGATCTCGCCCGACAGCCGGTACTGCAAGATGGTGCAGGCCGACGACTCGATCATGCCGCGCTGCCTCGAGGAGATGGTCGCGCTGGCCGAGGCCAACCCGTCGGTCGGCGTGGTCAGTTCCTACCGGCTGTGGGGCAGCCAGGTCATGCCGTCGTTCATTCCCGAGTTGCGGACCGTCATGAGCGGTCACGCCGCCGCCCGAATGGTCCTGGCCGAGGACGTCTCGCTGCTGGGGACGCCGACGGCGCTGTTGTTGCGCGCCGAGCTGGTGCGCGGCCGCGTCCCGTTTTACGCCGAGGGGCGCTTCTTCGAGGACGTCGACGCCATCTTGGAGGTGCTGGCCGGGTGCGACTTCGGGTTCGTTCCGCAGATCCTCACCTTCCAGCGTCCGGATCTGCGATCGACCTGGGGGCGGATGCGCACCTATTACCCGAGCGAGCTGGCCCGGCTGCTGCAACTGCACATGTACGGGCCGCTGCACCTGACGCCGGCCGAGCAGGCGCGCGCGCTGGACGCCCAGGAACGCCACTACCGCCGGCTGCTGGCGCTGGCCTGGATGCGCCGCCGCGAGCCCGCCTTCTGGGAGTACCACCGCAAGGGGCTGGCGTTGATCGGGCGGGACGTCCACCGGGGCGAGTTCCTGCGCGAGTCGGCGGCGATCCTGGCCGAGCGCGCGCTGGCGCCGGTCAACCTGCTGGCCCGGCTGGCGCGCAGCCGCCTGACCAAGCCCGCCGCCCCGGAATGATCACCAGGTGACGCGCTGGCGGCCGGCCAGGAACCGCCACAGGCCGATGAGCGCGGCGGCGTTCAGCACCACGAACGTGCGGGCCAGCGCGCCGACGCGCCCGGCGCGCGGTCCGGCGGCCGCCGCGGCGTAGAACGCGACCTGCCCGGCGGCCCGCGCCGCCATCCAGCCGCTGCCGCGCGCGCCGGCCACCGAGACGGCCAGCAGCGCCGCCAGCAGCCAGGGCGCCACCAGGCGCATGACCTTGTGCGAGAAGGTCTCGAACCAGATCGGGTTGCGGAAGGGGACCAGCAGCGCCGGGATCCGGCTGAAGAGCTGATAGTTGCCGGCCAGCGTGCGCACCTTGCGCTGCATCTCGCGCGTGTCGGCGAAGGCGGCGTCGCGCGCCTCGGCCTCGGGAACGAACACCGTCCGCTTGCCGCCGAGCGCGATCCGCATCGGGATCCAGACGTCGTCCAGCACCACGTCGTCGGGCAAGAGCGGCAGGTCCCGGCGGCGGACCATGCCGATCGGGCCGGTCATCCCGACCACGCCCCGAAACGCCGACTCTTGCCGGCGGATCCAGTTCTCGTAGCGCCAGTAGACGCCGCTGCCGGCCGGACCTTCCAGCACCAGGTTGCCGGTCGCGCAGCCCACGGCCGGATCGGCGAACCGCGACGCCAGCGCCCGCAGCGCGCCCGGGACCAGCGGCTGCCGCACGTCGTTCAGCAGCATCAGCTCGCCGGTCGCCTCGCCTCGCAAGGTGTTGAGCCCGGTCGGCTTGCCCAGCCGCTGCTGGTTCGCGACGACGCGGATGCGGCCGGCGGCCTCGGGCGCGGCGGCCAGCGCCCGGGCGACCGCCACCGTGTCGTCGGTGCACCCGTCGCAATAGATCAGGATCTCGGTTGGGGCCGGATAGTCCTGCGCCAGCAGGCTGCGAACCTTGGCCGGCAGATAGGGCGCGCCGTTGAAGACCGGCAGGCAGATGCTGACCGGCGGCAGCGGGGCGGCCGGGTCGGCGACCGGCCGCCAGCGCCGCAGCCGGGCCAAGACGCCGATCGCCGCCGGATAGCCGGCGTAGGTGTAGAGCAGCAGCAGGACCAGCACCGCGGCCGCGGACAGCACGATCAGCCTCGGACGCCCAGCCGGCGGTAGAGGTCCAGGTAATCGCGCACCATGCGGTGGCCGGCGTGGCGGGTCCGCGCCGAGGCGCGCGCGTTGGCGCCGATCCGGCGCGCCTCTTCGGGGGCGCCGCGCAGCATGGCCAGGCGGGCCCGCAGGGCGGCCTCGTCGCCGGGCGGGACCAGGAAGCCGGTTTCACCGTCGCGGATGAGGGCGGGCAGGCCGCCCACCGCGGCGGCCACCACCGGCACGCCGGCGGCCATGGCTTCCAGCACCACCAGAGGCATCCCCTCCATTTTCGACGACAGGACGAAGAGGTCCAGCCCCGACAGCAGCGTGGCGACGTCCTGGCGGGCGCCGGGCAGCGCCACCCAGGCGGCCGCCCCGCCGGCGGCGACCTCCCGCTCGACGTCGGGCCGGGTCGCGCCGTCGCCCACGATGACCAGGCGGACCTCGGGTCCCAGCAGCGGCGCGCAGGCCCGCACCAGCAGCGGGTAGTCTTTTTCCGGCGCGAAGCGGCCGACCGAGCCCACCACCCAGGCGCCGGCCGGCAGCCCCAGCGCCGCTCGCGCCGCCGCCCGCCGCTCGGGCGAGCTGTCGAAGCGGTCGACGTCGATCCCGTTCTCGATGACGGCGATCCGCCCGGGCGCGCACTCGCCCCGCCGGCGCGCCAGCTCGGCCAGCTCGGGCGAGACCGCCACGTAGGCGTGCAGCAGGCGGCCGGCGCCGCGCAGCAGCCATTGCATGCGCCGCGAGCTGGGACGCGGGCCGTGACGCGTGTGCACGGCCACCGCCCGGGCCAGCCGCGCCGCCGGCGCGCCATAGACCAGCGGCAACCGATTGTGCAGGTGCGCGACCTGCACGCCGCGGTCGCGGAACAGCGCCGCCAGTCGCAGGGGCAGGGTGGGGTCGAAGCCGGCGGCTTTGGGGACCCGCTCGACCGAGACGCCGCGCGCGCGGAACTCCGAGGCCAGCGCGCCCGGCGGGTCGCCGGCGGGCGCCAGGTCCACCACCAGGACGCGATGGCCGCCGGCGGCCTGTCCGGCCGCCAGGTCCAGCGTCAGCCGCTCGCCGCCGCCGATCTGCAGCGACGTCAGCACGTGCGCGACGACCATGGTGTGCTCCAGCCTATACTGTCCGGGCGGGCGACACGATGGCCTCGAGGGAGATCAGCCAGAAGAGCGACTGGCTCGGCGACGAGCCGGCGCTGGGCGCGGGCCTTCGCCGGGTGATCCGCCGGACGTTCCGGCGCGGGCCGGCCTCCTGGTTCGTCTGGGTGCCGCTGGCGGTGGGCGTGGCGCTGTACGGCTCGGCGCGCAGCACCCGGCGGCGGGCGTTCGAGGCGACCGTCGTGCTCCGCCTGACCGAAGGGCGGCTCGCGGCGGCGGGCGGGCAGCTGGGCGCCGGCATGGTCCGCGCGTACGTCCAGGACCGGGGCTTCAGCAGCGATCACCTGCTGCAGATCATGCGGCGCCATCCGCGCGCCTTCTCGGACGCGGCCACCGAGCCCGCCGAGTCCGTTCAGGAGATGCGCGCCGGGATCGAGGTCTCCATCTCGGGCAACGACTTCGTCGAGGATCGCCGCCCCGACGATCCGCCGCGCTCGGCGCGCATCGCGATCACGTTTCACGCCGGCGATCCCGAGCTGGCGATCGCGGTGGCGCGCGAGCTGGCGCAGGTGGTGGTCTCCTCGACGCTGGGCATCGAAAAGCAGCAGCTGGAGCGGAACCGGGCCGCGGCCGCGGCGGCGCTGGCGCAAGCCGAGCACGCTTACGACAGCGAGGCGGCGCAGGCCGGCGCGGCGGACGGGGCGGGCAGCGGCGGGCCGGGCAGCGACGAGCTGGCGGAGGTGGCTCGCCAGGAGCTGCGGCGCACCGTCGCGCTGGCCGGCGCGACCTCGCTGGCCAGCCGGGCCGGCGAGGACGACCAGACCCTGCGGTTCGACGTGATCGACATGGGGACGGCGCCCCCCCGTCACACCCGCAGCTTCTTTCTGCAGCAGCTCGCCGCCGATCTGCTGGTGGCGCTGCTGGTCGGGTGGCTGCTGGCGGGCACCTTCGACCCGCGCATCCTCGACCGGAGCGACCTCGAAGACCTGGGGTTGGCCCCCCTCGGGGAACTGCCCAGATTGCCGCCAAGACGGCGAGCGGTTTCGGGAGTTTCGGCGCGATCGGCGCCACGCCCCTCCACGTCCGCCTGAGCGCGTTGTATCATGCTGCTTGAATGACGCGGGGTTACTCTTCACCGCGCGAGCAACTCGCGGCGGCCCTCACCCTGCTGGGACGGGTGCGCCGCGGGTGGAAGGTGGGCGTCGCGGCGCTGGCGGCCGGCCTGACGATCACGGTCGGCCTGGCGTTTTCCACCCATCGCCTCTATCGGTCCGAGGCCCTCTTGAGCTACGAGGGCGGCGCTCAGGCCGTCACCGGCGGCGAGGGGATCTCGGCGCGCGCCCTGGCCACCCGCGTGACCGACATGATCACCTCGCGCCAGCGGCTGGGGACGATCATCAAGGACATGGACCTTTACCGGAGCGTCGTCGACAAGCGCGGCCTGGTGGAGGCGATCGACGAGATGCGCCGCCACCTCAAGGTCACGACCGGCGACGGATACAGCTACCGGGTGGCCTACGACGGCGAGACCCGCGAGACGGCGAAGGACGCGCTCGAGAAGCTGCTGGACGGAGTGATCGCCGACGACCACCAGCGGCAGGCGCGCCAGACCGACGAAGCGCGCCGATTCCTGGACAGCGAGCGCAAGCGCAACGACGACGAGCTGAAGGCGCGCGAGGCGGCGCTGTCGGCCTTCGTGGCCAAGCACCCGCAGCTGGCCGGCGAGGTCGGCGCCGCGTCGTCGGGCGCGTTGCTGCGCGCCGCCAACCGGGATCGGGCCGGCGCGTCCGGCGCCGACGTCGCATCGCTGGAGGTGCAGGCCGCGCAGATCGAGGAGAGCCTGGCGGCGGCGGTGTCGCGGCCGGCCGGCTCTCCCGTCGCGACCGACGATCCGACGCTGGCGGCCGCGGCCACGCGGGCCGAGACCGAGCTGCAGGCGGCGCGCGCCGATCTGGCGGACAAGCAGGCGCGCCTCACCAACGAGCACCCGGACGTCAAGATGGCGCTGCGCCGGATGGCGGTGGCCGAGGCGG
>JAICYS010000125.1 GCA_025934105.1 Myxococcota bacterium
AGAACCCACCCGAAATCGTCTTCCACATCGCGCCCGACGGGACGCTGACCGGCATCAAGCTGACCAAATCGTCCGGCAACAGCTTCGTCGACGACGCCTGCGTCGGCGCCGCCAAGCTCACGGCCAAGGTGCCGCCGCCACCACCGACGGTCCGTGGTATGAGGGTCCAGTGCGAAAAATAGGGATCGCGTGGCTGCTGGTCGGACTGGCATGGGCGCGGGCGGCGCACGCGCAGCAAGGCGGTGACGAAGATCTGCCGGCGGTGCAGCTCTCGGGCGCGGGGATCGAGCTGCTGAAGCTGGCCGTGCCGCGCGCCGAAGGCGACAGCGACGGGGCGGCCGCGCAGCTCCTGTCCAAGGATATGGACATCACGGGTCTGTTCCAGATCCTGGATCCGGCGTCGTTCCCCGCGCAGCTGCAGTCCGAAGGTCTCAGCTTCTCGTCCGCGCTCTGGACGCAGGTGGGGGCGCAGGCCGTCATCAAGATGAAGGTCTCCGGCGGCGCGCTGGACGGCCGCGTCTACGTCGTCGCGCGCGGCGACACGCCGGTGCTGTCCAGGACGTACAAGGCCAGCGACACCCGCCAGGCCATCCACGCCTTCGCGAACGACGTCGTCAAGGCGTTCACCGGCCAGCCGGGGGTGTTCGGCTCGCGCATCGCGCTGGCGCTGACCGGAAACGGCCCGCACGAGATCGCGGTCATCGACATGGACGGGGGCCGCGCCTCGGTGGTCACCAAGATGGGCGCCGACAGCCTGCTGCCCGCGTTTTCCCCCTCCGGCGCCGAGATCGCGTTCACCTCGTACCTACGCGGGAATCCGGACCTCTGGATCGTGCCGGCCGGTGGTGGACGGGCGCGCCGCGTCTCGAAGGAACCGGGGCTGAACACCGGGGCCAGCTGGTCGCGCACGGGCGCGCTGGCCCTCACGATGTCCTACGAGGGGAACTCGGAGATCTATCGCATCGACCCGGCCGACGGGCGCATCGAAGCGCGGCTCACCAACAGCCCGTCCATCGACAGCTCGCCCTCTTTCTCGCCGGACGGGTCGCAGATCGCGTTCGTGTCCAACCGGCAGGGCTCGCCGCAGATCTTCGTCATGTCGGCCAACGGCACGGGCGCCAAGCGCGTCACGTTCCAGGGCAAGTACAACCAGACGCCCCGCTGGAGCCCGCGCGCCGACAAGCCGCAGATCGCGTTCACCGGCCGCGACGAGCGCGGCGTGTTCGACCTGTTCCTGCTCGACGTTCGTTCCGGCAAGATCGACCGGCTCACGCAGGGGCACGGTTCGAACCTGGACCCCACCTGGTCGCCGGACGGGCGACTCCTGGCGTACGTGTCCAGCCGCGGCGGCATCTTCGTCCAGAACCCCGAGACCCACCACGAGGTCCAGGTCTGGCGGGGAAGCGCCTCGTCCCCGTCGTGGGGACCCGCGCCGCGGCATTAGGGCACCGACATGGCCACGCTGGCGACCATCGACGTGGGCACGAACACGACGCTGTTGCTGGTGGCGCGGGTCGATGCGAGCGGAAGGTTGGAGCCGGTGGCCGAGCGCGCGGAGATCACGCGCCTCGGCCGGGGCATCGGCGCGGGCGGCGCGCTCGGCCGGGCTGGCATCGAGGCCACCCTGGCGGCCCTGCGCGACGACGCGGCGATCGCCCGGCGCGAGGGCGCGACGATCGCGGCGGTCGGAACCGAGGCGCTGCGCCGCGCCCCCAACGCCGACGACTTCCTGCGGCCCGCCGCCGAGATCCTGGGCGTCCCGATCGAGGTGATCGACGGCCAGCGCGAGGCTGCGCTGACCTTCCGCGCGGTCGTCGAGTCCTTCTCCGAGGCGCGCCAGGGGGATCTGGTCGTGGTGGACATCGGGGGCGGCTCGACGGAGGTGGTCCTGGCCCGCGACGGACGCCCGACGTCGGCCCGCAGCCTCCCCTTGGGCTCCGTGCGGTTGACCGAACAGCACGTCCACCAGGACCCCATCGCGCCCGGCGAGCTGGCGGCGCTGCGGGCCGCGGTGGCAGCCGGCCTGGCCGGCCTCGCGTTTCCGCGCGGCGCGACGGTGGTCGGCGTGGCCGGCACGGTCACCTCGCTGGCGGCGATGGCTGAATCGATGGCCACCTACGACCCGGCGCGCGTGCATGGCTACCGCTTGTCGCGCGCCGCGCTGGACGCGCAGATCGCGCGCCTGGCTGCCAGCCGCCAAGCCGACCGCGAACGGATCGTGGGCCTCGACCCGCGCCGCGCCGACGTCATCCTGGCGGGCGCCGTGATCCTCGAGGGAATCGCCGCCGCCAGCGGCGCCGAGGCCGTCCGGGTGAGCGACCGCGGGATCCGCTGGGGTCTCATGCACGAGCTGGCAACGCGCGGGCCCGCTTGAACCGCTTCGGCGACGACGGTATTTTCCTGGGCATGCGCCGCGCATGGCTGCCCTGGATCGCGGGCCTGGCGCTGGCGTCGCTGGCCGGATGCCGGCCCAAGCCGATCACCGTGGACCATCCCTTCGTCGACGCCTTCGAGCGCGCTCAGCTGGGCCCCGACTGGCACGCCACCTCGCCCGCCTACCGCCTCTCGGCGGGCCAGCTGGAGGTGAGCCACGCCTACAACCACCCCGCCTGGGTACGGCGGCCGCTGCCGGAAAACGTGGCCATCGATCTGGACGTCACCTCGAAGAGCCCCGACGGCGACATCAAAATCGAGATCTACGGCGACGGTGAGTCGTTCGACCCCGACAAGGGCAGCTACGACTCGACCGGCTACGTGCTCATCTTCGGCGGCTGGCACAACTCCCTCGCGGTGATCTGCCGCCAGCAAGAGCACGGGTTGGGCCGCAAGGCGCAGCGCGCCGACGTTCACGTCGAGCCGGGGCGCCGCTATCACTTCCACGTCACGCGCCGCCAGGGCGCCATCGACTGGCAGATCGACGGCAAGCCCTTCTTGGCCTGGACCGACCCCGAACCGCTGTGGGGCCCGGCGCACGCCTACTTCGCCGTGAACGACTGGGAGGCCGACGTCGCCTTCGACAACCTTCAGATCCGGCCGGCACCCTAGGTCGCGGCATGAGCGAATCTCCGCAGACCGCGCGTTTCGATCTCGGCCAGTCGCTGGCCGGGCTGGCCGGCCGCAAGGCGGCGCTCATCTACTTGCACGACAACCCCGATCCCGACGCCGTGGCCGCGGGGCTGGGCCTGGGCCGCCTGCTGGAGCACGAGCTGGGCGTCACGATCACGCTCGGCCACGGCGGGATCGTCGGGCGCGCGCAGAACCGGGCGATGGTCGACACGCTGGGCATCCGCCTCCACCCGGTCGACAGCCTCGACCCCGAGGCGTTCGACCTGATCGCGCTCGTCGACAGCCAGCCCGAGACCGGCAACAACTCGCTGCCGCTCGGCCACCGGATCGACGTGGTGATCGACCACCACCCGCCACGGCCGGCCAGCGCCCGCGCCCCCTGGTGCGACGTCCGGGCCAACTTCGGAGCGACGTCGACGATCGTGTTCGAGTACCTGCGGGCCCGAGGCGTGGCCATCGACACCAAGCTGGCGACCGCCTTCTTCTTCGCTCTGCGCACCGAGACGCGCGACCTCGGTCGCGAGGCGACCGCCGCCGAACGGAACGCCTACCTCGAGCTGGTCCCGCTGGTCGACCACGGCCTGCTTTACCGAATGAGCCACCCGAAGGTGCCGCGGGCGCACTTCGCGGCGCTGGACCGGGCCCTCCGGTCCGCCGAGGTCTTCGGCAACCTGGTCGCGGTCAACCTGGGGACGCTCGGCTATCCGGACCTGGTGGCCGAGATCGCCGACCTGCTCCTCTCGTACGAGAGCGCGCGCATGGTCCTGTGCATCGGCGAGTACCAGCACAACGCGTACCTCTCGTTGCGCACCGAGGTCGACAACGCGCGGGCCGGCGCGGTGATGCGGCACATCGTGGCTCACGACGGTGCCGCCGGCGGGCACGGCACGATGGCCGGGGCCCGCCTGTACGCGACCCTGGCCACGGCGGCGGAACTGGAGTCGACCTTCCGCGAAATGGTCCGGCGGCTGGTCGACGCGCTGGGCATCGCGGCGGGCTCGGGCGAGCCCCTGCTCAAGGCGTCCCCCGACGAGGAAGCCCTGAACGACGGCTGACGCCGTGGCCGTTCGGCCAGCGGACCGCGGCCGACCAGCCGGCGGCCGCATGGCGAAGCGGGCCGAGAACCAGAGCGGCGGCTGCTCGGGATCGAGGCGGACGGGAAGCGCAGGCCCGGCGCGCCGTCCGCTAATCAAGCGGACTGAAACGTGAACTGGGTCGCTAAGCCACGCCGCAGAACCCGGTCGGGCTGAACCTGGCGGCCCCTTCCGCGGCCGGCGCCGAGTCCTGGCGCGACAGGCCCAGGTAAAGGGTGACGGCCATCAGCAGCAGCACGCCCGTGCACACGGCGGCCGTGCGCAGCATCCGCTTCCGGGAGCGCGCGACGACCCAGCGGCCCACGTCGGGCCCTCGTTTTGCTCGCCGCCGGCGGACCGTAGTCCGGTGGCGTTCCAGGGAGGGCCCTGAGGGTTGAAAAGCCGGGCGGGTTGCGTTCGCCTGTCGGTCACTCATGCCGAGCTCAGCCTCCGCAAGACAGAGGACTGCAGCTTACAGCAGAATGCCGACCGTAGGTCTATCGAACGTTGAGGACGATCACGAGACCCCAGACCACCAAAGAGATGAGCGACGCCGTGACGACCGCAAAGACAGTGCGACTATTTTCTCGAGATCCTGAAATCACGTTTTGCCTGTGCTGTGGATGTGACCAGACTGCACACGAAATCGCACACGGCAAGTCCGCCGTCCCCCAAAAAACGCTCGGGCCGTATCTTTTAATATCGGCGGCTCGGGTGACTCTTGAGCATGGCCGCCTCGCCGTGCCGAACTTCGCGCATGATCTCCACGGCGCGATGGCAATAGGGGCAGAGGGCCACCTTCGAACCGGCGACGTGCGGCACGACCCGGAGAGTGCCCGGACAGCGACTTCGTTCGGAGGAGGACGATGGCAATGCGCCCTCACTATACGCAACTTCGATCAACAAGAAAAACTAAAGCCCGCTTACGCTAACTAGCCGACTCAGCGATGGGAGAGAAGCCGCGCCTCCCTCACTTTGCCAGCGACGGGTAGACGGCACACCCGCGCGGAAACGGCCGATCCGCCTCGGGCGCCGCGCCCTGCAGCGCGCGATCGCGGCAGTGCTCGGCGTTCGAACAGCTCACCAGCCGGTCGATGGCCGCGTTCCGGGTCGCGGTGACGGTCCGTCCCACGTGGGGGCAGTAGACCAGCACCTCGAGCAACACCGAGCGGCGCACCGACCGAGCCTACACCAGGAGAGCCGCCTCGGTCAGGCCGCCCCCAGCTGCGGCGCTACCAGCCACGCGTGAGCCATCCGCGACGGACCGTCTTCCGACCGCTCGCCCATCGGCACGGCGTTTTCGATCAAGTCACGCCAGCCGTCGCCGAAGTCCTGCTTGGTGGCCGTGAAGTTGACCGCGATCAAGGCCGTGTGGCCGGGCGGACTCTCGATGAACAGCTCGCCCGAACGGGGCCCGCGGGCGCCGGAAAAGATCCCGACGGCGCGGTAGCTGCCGTTGCCCATGGGGTGAACGTCGCGGCTGTAGAAGCCGAACAGGGTCCGGCCGCTGGTGACACCGCTGGTCGCATCGATGGCCAGCCGCACGTTGACGCGGTCGAGGTCCGGACCATACGCCAGCCCGGACTCCCAATCCGCGAACTTGCCGCGGAGCATGAAATCGTTGCCGCCCACGTCCAGATCGATGCTGGGACGGGTGGTGGTCAGCTCAGCGGAGGTCGTTTCAGTAATGGATGACACGAGCCTGACGGTATGCACGCCAGGCGTCCGGTCTAGCGACTCGGCCGCGGCGGCGCGTCGCGCCGCTCGGACGAGCCGTCGTCCGGGGGCTCCGTCGCCTGCCGGCCCATGGTCCAGCTGGGCGGGTCGCTGGCCGGGAAGGAGTCATCCGAGGCCTCGTCCACCTCTTCATCCAGCTCCACCTTTCGGCGGCCGGGCGCGTCCTGTCGCTGCTCTTTCTTTTCGGCCATGTCGTCCCTCCCTCGCCTGTGCCGTAAGATGAGCACGCCCCAGGGGCCCCAAAAGGGGCTCCGCCCCCTAATTCCAGGAGAGCACATGAGCAATCGAGGAGCGATCATCGCCGCCGTCGCGGCAGGGCTTTTCAGCGCGGGCGCGCCGATCGCCGCGTCGGCGGCAGATTCGGCCAAGGTCCACTGCCAGGGCGTGAACGCCTGCAAGGGCAAGAGCGCCTGCGCCACGGCGGCCAGCGGCTGCGCCGGTCAGAATGCCTGCAAGGGCAAGGGCTGGATCGAGATGAGCGCGAAAGACTGCAAGGCCAAGGGCGGATCCGTCGCGAAGTGAGCGACGGGCTCAGCCCGCCCGGAACTGGAAGTCGCGCTCGCGAACCACCTGGCGCTCGACCAGATCGACCAGGAAGGCGCGTCCTTCCCCGATCATGCCGTTGAAGGTCAGCAGGTACCAGACGTCCAGGGCCCACCGGACGTGGCCGCTCTCGCAGGGGGGCGACCACTCGGTGGGCTCGAGGTCGCCCAGGCCGGGCGGCCGCACGCGTCCGTTCACCCGCAGCTCTCGGAAGGGCGCCGACGATCGGACGATCTCGACGGCGTGGGCGGCCGCGGCCGGCTGGATCTGCCGCCGCCATTCGCTGACCAGGCGCAGCCGCCCGGGGCTGCCGGTCAAGTCGGTCTCGGCCTCGTAGGCCTCGTCGGCGGGAAGGCCGCCGAAGTCCGGCACGTCGAACTCCGGAAACAGGTCCTCGGCGTCGATTTCGCGCTGGCGCGCCTCCAGCGCGTCGTCCAGCTCCCGGCGCGCGCTGGGCGTGTAGCAGGCGTAAACGCGCAGCACCGCCTGGCGGGACGGGATCCGATGGTCCCAGTCCGCCACCCAGACCGCGCCGTGATAGTCGGCATCGCCGAACGGCACCAGCGGCGGAATCGTCGCGGCCATGCGGACGCGGGCGTCGGCGCCGGCGAACAGACCCTGCTGGGCCAGCCGCGGGTGTACGCGCATCTCGTTTCGGAGCAGATCGCGCAGGTCCAGCGCCATCGATGGTGATTTTACGTCGGCGGCGGGGCGGCGCCTAGGAGGGCGTTGCCTCAAGGCAACGGTGAGCGGCAGCGAACCATGCCCGACGACGTGCCGCCCGCAGGCGGCCTAGCGGACTTGCGCCCCCGGGACCCCGGCCATATATAGACGAGCTTCTATATTCGGTCCGTCCCCCCCTCGATCCAGCCAGGAGGCGTTCATGCACAGAAGCTTCGTCGTGTTCCTTGGAGCTGCGCTGTTGGCGACGGCTTGCGCCGAGAGCCAGCCCGCCGCGCCCCCGCCGGCCACGGCCGCCGCGGCGCCAGCGGGGGCCGCCCCCGACGCCTCGCCAGCCCCGGCCGAGCCGGCCACCGAAGCGCCCGCCCCCGCCGAGAGTGCGGCGGCCGCCGGTGGCGGCGCGGGCGTGAACTGGGCCGCGATGAGCAAGGAACAGCGCAAGGAATACATGAAGACGGTCGTCATGCCGCAGATGAAGGAGACCTTCCTGGCGTTCAACGCCGACCGCTACAAGGCGATGAACTGCATCACCTGTCACGGCGAGGGCGCCACCGAGGGGAAGTTCAACATGCCCAATCCGAAACTGCCGAGGCTGCCGAACTCGCCCGAGGGTTTCCAGAGGCTGATGGCCTCCAAGCCGGCCGTGATGCAGTTCATGGCGACCAAGGTGAAGCCGCAGATGGCCCAGCTGCTGAACCTACCGGAGTTCACGCCCGAGACCAGGAAGGGCTTCGGCTGTTTCGCGTGCCACCAGAAAGAAGGTCAGTGAGACCGGCGCCGTGTTTTCAGCGCGGCTGAACTGGGGTTCGGCAGAGAACGAGCTGGCGGCCGCCGCGCGGGAGGCGGCGGTGCGCGGCGATCTGGTCGATCTGACCGAGACGAACCCGACCCGCGCCGCCTTGCCCTACCCCGCGCCCGCCCTGGCGGCGGCGCTGGCCCAGGGCGCGCAGGCGGACTATCAGCCGGCCCCGCTGGGTCTGCCGGCGGCGCGGGCCGCGGTGTCCGCCGAATATGCGGCCGCCGGCGTGACGCTGGCGCCGGAGCGCCTGGTCCTGACCGCCAGTTCCAGCGAGTCGTACGGGTTCCTGTTCAAGCTCTGCTGCGACCCGGGCGACGCGGTGCTGGTGCCGGAGCCCAGCTATCCGCTCTTCGAGTATCTGGCCGGGCTCGAGGGTGTGGCGAGCGCGGGCTACCGGCTGGCGTTCGACGGGGAGTGGCACCTGGACCTCGCCAGCTTGGAAGAAGCAGCGGCCGCCGCGGCCCGGGCGGGTCATAGGGCGCGCGCGGTCATCGTCGTGAACCCCAACAACCCGACCGGCTCGTACCTGAAGCAGCGTGAGCTCGCCCGGCTGGAGGCATTCTGCGGCGCCGCCGGCCTGGCCTTGATCTCCGACGAGGTGTTCGCCCCGTATCCGTTCGGCGGCGACCCCGAACGCGTGACCTGCGCGGCCGCCGCCGCCCGCACGGCGCCGGCGGTGTTCAGCCTGGGCGGCCTGTCGAAGGCGTGCGGATTGCCACAGCTCAAAGTGGGCTGGATCGCGGTCGGCGGCGGCGAGGCCGAGCGCGCGCTCCAGGCGCTGGAGCTGATCGCGGACACATACCTCTCGGTCTCCACGCCGGTGCAGCGGGCGTTGCCCGAGCTTTTGCAAGCCGGCGCGGGGATCCGGGCCGCGATCGCCGAGCGGCTAGCGGTCAACCGGGCGGTGCTGGCGGCGGCGCTTCCGGCCGGCTCGCCCTGTTCGGTCCTGCCTGCCGAGGGCGGCTGGTCGGCAATTTTGCGGGTCCCGGCCAGCCGGACGGACGCCGAGTGGGCCGTCGGGCTGGCGCGGCGGGCCGGCGTCCTGGTTCACCCCGGCTACTTCTTCGAGATGCGCGGGGGCGCCTTCCTGATCGTCAGCCTGCTCCCCGCACCGGAGGCATTCGCGACGGGGATCGCGCGAGTTGTCGCACACGTCGACGCGTCCCTGAGATAATGCCGGGGTGCTCGTCGCCCTTGCATCCGCGACCGCCATCGCGATCTTGATGCCGGCCGGCGCGGACGACGGCTGTCCGTCGCCGCGGCAGGTGAGCGAGGCGGTGACCGCGCACCTGCCGGGCATGGTGCTGCGGCTGGGGAGTCCGCCCGGACCGGGCGTGCTGCGCCTGTCGGTGACCATCGACGGCGGGGGCACGCTGCGCGTCGACCTCAGCGACCCGGACGGCGGCGCGCTGCTGCGCCGGCGGGTGGCGCCCGAGACGGCGCCGCGGCCCAAGGGCGCCGACTGCGCGGCGCTGGCCGAGACGGCCGCGCTGATCGTCGACCGCTACTGGCACGAGGTCGGCTACGAGGTCCCGCCGCCCCCGCCGCCTGCCCCGCCGCCGCCGAAGACGCCGCCCCCGAAGGCGCAACCGCCTCCAGCGCCGCCGCCCCCGCCGCCGCCGGCTCGGGGAAAAAACAGCTCCTCGGTCTCTGCTCTGCCCGCCCCGCGCCTCGCGGAGCCCCGCCCGCCGGAGGCGCGTTCCGAGCCTCTTCGCCCACCCGCCTGGTGGATCGCGGCCGGGGCGGCCGGCGAGCTCGGCGACCGGGGGCCCCGCCACGTCGCGGGGTCGCTGGCCCTGGCGCTGGAACGGGCGCGCTTCGGCCGGCGGGTGGGGCTGCGATTTTCCGTCGCTGCCCGGAATCCGGATACCCCCCCGGTGGCCGGCGGAAAGGCCAGCGTCCTGCAGGTGCCCGTGGCGATGGACGCTTACCTGGCGCTTCCCATTGGATTGGGGCGGCTGGAGCCGGGCCTGGGCGTCGAGTTGAACGTCACTGTCGTCGGCTATCCGTATGGTTCGTCCACCAGGACGCGCTTGGTGGCGCCGCCCGCCGCGACCGCCCGGCTCGGCTGGACGATTCCGGTCGGCCGCGAATTTTTCTTTCGACCGGTCGCGTCCGGGGCGCTGGCCGAACCGTATCAGGTGGTCGTCGGCAATGACGCGAATGCACAGCACATTTTTGACCTGCCCCGATTTCGGGCCGAGCTTGCACTAGAATTGGGTGTTTGGTTCCACTGATGAAGGTTGGGGGGACGGGTCACTAATGGGAACAGAGGTAACGTGAACACCCCAGGCCTGATTCGCGCGGTTCAAACGGGCGGTGGTCCCCAAGCCGATCTCGACCTGGTGACCCGCTGCCGGCGCGGCGATTCGGCCGCTTGGCGGGGGCTCTACGATCGTTATGCGCCGATCGTTCACCGGTTCCTGTCGGCGTTTGGCGTGCCGCGCGAAGAGCGCGAGGACGCTTGCCAGGAGGTCTTCGTCGCCGTCTACCGCAGCCTGAGCCGATTCCGCGGCGAGGCGCGCCTGTCGACCTGGATCTATCGGATCGCCGTGCGTCATGCGGGCCGGACCGCGCGGCGGCGGAGGGTGCGGGGCCTGCTGTCCACGCTGCTGGTCCGAGAGCCGCCGCCGCCGCCCGCGCCCGATCCGTCCGAACGGAGCGAGCGCCTGCAGATCCTGGACGAGATGATCAGCAAGCTGTCGCCCAAGAAGCGGCTGGTGCTGGTCCTGTTCGAGATCGAAGGGGTTCCGATCGAGGAGATCGCCAAGATCGCCGATTGCCCCGAGAACACCGCCTGGTCGCGCCTGCACTACGCCCGCGCCGAGCTGATGGCGATGGCCAAGCGGAGGGCCAAGTGACCCCTCAGAGCCGCTGGCCCGACGGTCCGGACCACGTCTCGGCCGAGCTGCGCCGCGCGCTGGACGAGGCGGCGCTGCGCGGCCCCGACGACGTGACGCTGCGCCGCGGGTGGGCGGCGGTGGCCAACCCGCCCGAGCCGCCCCGGCGCGCCGGCATGCGCGGCTTCTGGTTCGCGGGCGGCGTCGCCAGCACGGCGGTGCTGGGCATCGTGGCCGCCGTCTGGCTCTGGCCGCGCGCCGCCGACCGCTCGGCGGCCGCCAGGGCCAGGGTGACCGCGCACGCCGAGAGCGTGGTCGGACCGGGCGCCCGCCGGCTGATGCTGGAGGGGGGCGTCGAGGCGGTGATCGGCCGGTCGGGCGTCATGCGCATCGACGACGGCGCGCCGCGGGTCGAGGCCGGTGAGGTCCGGTTCAGCGTTCCGCACCGCCAGCCGGGCCATCCGTTCGTCGTGCACGCCGAGGGATACCGGGTGGTCGTGGTCGGCACCCGGTTCGGGATCTCGGTCGCGGATTCGTCGGTGCTGGTCGACGTCGACGAGGGCATCGTCGAGGTCTGGGAGGCCGCGACGCAGCGGCGGCTGGCGCGGCTGACGCCAGGCGAACGCTGGAACAGCCCACCGCCCGAAGCCGCCAGCCAGCACGCCGCCGCGGCGCCCACCGCGCCCGGGCCCCGGCCGTCGGGGTTCATCGTCCCGTCGCTGCTGGCCCACGCGCACCGCAGCGGGCATCGCCGATCGGTCGCGCTGGCGTCGCCGGGCGGCGCCGGGGACGAGGGCGATCGCGCGGAAGCCTCGCGAGACCCGGCCGTCGCCGCGCGGGCGGCGCTGTCGGCGGGCGATCCGGCGCGCGCGCTGGCGCTGTACCGGACCCTGGCGCAGGGAATCGGGCCGTCGGCCGAGAATGCCTCGTACGAGATCGGCAAGGTCCTGAACGAGAACATGGGGCAGCCGGCCGCCGCGGTCGCCGCCTGGCGGCACTACCGCAGCGCCTACCCCGACGGCATCCTGCGGGTCGAGGCGGACGTGTCGATCATCGAGACGCTGGCCAAGTCGGGCGACGGGGACGGCGCGCTGGCCGAGGCCAGCGAGTTTTTGCGCCGGCGTCCCGACAGCGAGCGCCGCGCCGAGATCGCGCGCCTGGCGGGTGATCTTTATCGGGCGCGCGGCGACTGCCGCCACGCCGTCAACATGTACCAACTGGCGATCGGCGCCACGCGGCCGCGCGACGCTGTCGAGGCCGCCACCGCCCACCGCGCCGAATGCCTGGCGCGCCTGGCCGGCGAGAACGCCCGCTGAGGCGGGCATGCGCAGCCTCGCCCTCGCCACCGCGTTCCTCGCGCTGACCGGGTGCCGGCAGACGCTGCACCTCTACGAACCGGCGCCCGACGCGGGCCTCGCCGCCGCGGCCGGCAAAGGCGGAACGGGCGGCCGCGGTGGAAGCGGCGGCAGAACGGACGCCGGGGGCGCCCCCGACGGCCATTGCCCCGGCTCCTCGGGGCCGCCGGTGACGTTCACACCCGACATGCCGGCGATCGTCATCGCGCTCGACCGGTCGACAGACATGAATCAGCCGTTCGACGCGGGCGAATCCCAGTGGCAGGCCGCGGTTCAGACGCTGAGCTCGTACGTTGGACTCTACAGCCCCGGCAAGAACTCCCATCCGCCCATTCTGTTCTCGTCCCTGAACTTCCCGAACCTGGACACCGGCTGCTCGGCGCAACCCGGGTGCTGCGCGAGTCCGTCCACAGCGGTCAGAGGGTATTCTGACTTCAGCAACCCGGCGTACGACTGCCCTCCCGGGGGCGGCAATTCTCTGTCGTGTCTGACCAGCAGCGACAGCCGCCCGATCGGCGCCGCGCTGACGAAGGCCCAGCAGGTCCTCGCCGGCGCGAGTGTCCCCAGCAACCAGCGATACGTTTTGCTCGTGACAGACGGGCTACCTTCGGGGAACTGCGCCAAGGCTCCTGTCGACGATTGCGGATGGGCCGGCCAGATGGCGTACGGCATCTGGAGCGACACCGGCCACTTTCCCTTCGTGATTCGGTTGGGCCAGAACGTCAGCGATTGCCTGGGACAGGTTGCCGGCGCCGGCAGCTCAGTTCTTTTCGCCAGCGCCTACGCGAGCCTGAACGCCGCCCTCGATTCGGTCATGGCGAGCGTGCTCTGCTCCGGGACTGTCTCCCCGGTCTTGTCGGCCGAAGAAGCCAACCAGGTTCTGCAGGTGACGGTCGCTTTTCACACCTCGGTGGCGCCCGACCCACAGACGGGTTGGACGTACGATCCCTCGAATGGCCGACTGCACCTGCATAACGCCTCGTGCACGACCTACCTGCAGAACGGCGGACTTTTCGTGGCCTCAGCCTGTAGCTCCGCGCACGTTGGGCCGGGCAACTCGCCCTAGGCTGCTCGCGCATCGGCCGTCGAAATAGCGTCACGTTCGGCCGACGATCCGCGCCGGACGCTTCGTTGCTTCTCCTCACAATACCAACCGGTATTCCTCGTCGTCGCGCCTCGCGTCCAGCGCGGCTTGTCGGCCTCGGCGTTGACGCTATTTCGACGGCGGTGCACTAGTGCATCGCCTGGTCGAGGTCGGCGAGGAGGTCGTCGGCGTGTTCGATGCCGACGGAGAGGCGCACCAGGCCGTCGCTGATGCCCAGGGCGCGGCGGCGGTCGGCCGGGATCGAGGCGTGGGTCATGATGGCGGGGTGCTCGGCCAGGGACTCGACGCCGCCCAGCGATTCGGCGCAGGTGAACACCTTCAGGCGCTCGAGGAAGCGGCGGGCCTTGCCCAGCGCGCCGCGCCCGTTGCCGAAGGTGAAGCTGACCATGCCGCCGAAGCCGCTCATCTGGCGGCGGGCCAGCGCGTGCTGCGGGTGTGATTTCAGGCCGGGGTAGATGACGGCTTCGACGTCGCGCCGGCGCTCGAGCCAGCGCGCCACGGCCAGCGCGTTCTGCTGGTGGCGCTCCATCCGCACCGCCAGGGTCTTGGTGCCGCGCAGGACCAGGAAGCTGTCGAAGGCCGGCTGGCTGCCGCCCATCGAGTTCTGAACGAAGGCCAGACGGGCCCGCAGCTCCGGGTCGCGGCCGACCACGGCGCCGCCGACCACGTCCGAGTGGCCGTTCAGGTATTTCGTGGTGGAGTGCACGACCAGGTCGGCGCCCAGGTCCAGCGGGCGCTGGAAGTAGGGCGACATGAAGGTGTTGTCGACGCAGAGACGCACGCCGCGGGCCGCGCACACCTTGGCGACGGCGCGGATGTCGGCCAGGCGCAGGAGCGGATTGGTGGGCGTCTCGATCCAGCAGAGCTTGGTGGCCGGGCCCAGCGCGGCCGCGACGGCGCCGGCCTCGCGCGCGTCGACGTAGGTGAACGTCACGCCCAAGCGGCGGAAGACCTTGTCGAACAGGCGGTAGGTTCCGCCGTAGACGTCGTCGCCGGCGACCACGTGATCGCCGGCGTTCAGCGTGGCCAGCACCGCCGTCGAGGCGGCCACGCCGGCGTTGAACGCCAGGCCCCACGCCCCGCCTTCCAGGGCGGCCAGGTTGGCCTCCAGCGCGAACCGCGTGGGGTTCTGCGTCCGCGAATACTCGAAGCCCTTGTGGCCGCCCGGCCCGTCCTGCGCGTACGTGGAGGTCAGGAAGACGGGCGTCATGACCGCGCCGGTCACCGGCTCGGGCGCCTGGCCGGCGTGAATGGCCAGCGTCTCGATGTTCGCAGGGCCCCGCCTGGCGCCCGACGGCCCCGGCGCGGAACGGCTTCGGCCCATCCGCGCCGGCGTCCGCGCGGCCCGCGACGCCGCCCCACCCCGCGACGGCCTCTTCATGTCCGCCGCTCGGCCAGGTACTCGATGAGGTCGATCTTCGTGATCACACCGACGATCTCGTCGCCGCTCTCGACGACCACCATCTTGGCGTCGTTGAAGATATTGCGCAAAAGGGCGATGCGCGTGGCCGGCGACACCGTCGCATAGTCGGACTCGACCAGGGCGTCGATGGACGCTTCCAGCCCCCCCTCGCCCTTGACCAGGAAGTCCAGCAGGTCCGATTCGGCGACGATGCCGGCCAGCCGCCCGCCGCTCGCTTCCAGGACGGGCAGCTGCGAAAACCCGGTGTCGCGCATGGCCGCGATCACGTCGCGCACCGATTCGCCCTTCTTGGCGCTGATGAGCGGCCGCTGCTTCTTGCGGCGGAGCAGCTCCCCCACCGTCCCCAGCGGGTCCGGCTCGTCGAGGAAGCCGTTCTCGCGCATCCACTTGTCGTCGAAGATTTTGGACAGGTACTTCTGCGCGCCGTCGGGGAGCAGCACCAGGATGTTCTCCTTGCGCCTGGTCGCCTCGGCGTACTTGATGGCGCCCGCCACCGCCGCGCCCGAGCTGCCGCCCACGAACAGCCCCTCCTGGCGCACCAGCTCGCGGGTCATGAGGAAGCACTCTTTGTCGTCGACGCGCATGATCTCGTCGACCAGCTGCAGGTTCATGGTGGTGGGCAGGAAGTCCTCGCCGATTCCCTCGACGTAATACGAGAACGGCCGGGTCATGCGGCCGGTCTTCACGTACTCGTAGTAGAGCGAGCCAACCGGGTCGACGCCCACCAGACGGAAGTCCGGCTTCTTCTCTTTGAAGTAGCGGCCGCACCCCGAGATCGTGCCGCCCGTCCCCATGCCGGCCACGAACACGTCGACTTCGCCGTTGGTCTGCTCCCAGATTTCCGGCGCGGTCGACGTGTAGTGCGCGTCCGGGTTGGCGGGGTTGTGGTACTGGTTGGCGTAGAACGCGCCCGGCGTCTCGGCGACGATCCGCTTGGCCGTCTGGTAGTAGCTGCGCGGGTCCTCCGGCTCGACGGCGGTCGGACAGATGACGACCCGCGCGCCGAACGCCCGCAGGCCGGCCACCTTCTCGGGCGACATCTTGTCGGGCATGACGAACACGCAGGCGTAGCCGCGCAGCGCCGCCACCAGCGCCAGCCCCATTCCGGTGTTGCCGCTGGTCGCCTCCACGATCGTCCCGCCCGGGCCCAGCAGGCCGCGGCGCTCGGCGTCGGTCACGATGTTGCGCGCCACCCGGTCCTTCATCGACCCGCCCGGGTTCAGGTACTCACACTTGACGTAGATGTCGGCGGCCACGTGGCGCGCCAGCTTCTGCAGCTTGACGATCGGCGTCCCGCCGACCGCTTCCAGAATGTTGTTCTTCGCGCCCGTCACCGACGCGCCCTCGCCCTGTTCCTCGGCCCTTTCCGATCAGGCCTTGAAGTGATCCTTGCCGTGAGCCGAGCGAAAGTGCTCGACCACGCTCTCTTCCAGCAGCTCCGGCATGGTCTGGCCGCCGTAGCGCGCGGCGATGCGGTCGTCGTACTCGTCGGCGATGATGGCGACGTCGCG
>JAICYS010000240.1 GCA_025934105.1 Myxococcota bacterium
GACAAGCTCCTCGGACAGGGCGAGTTCTCGGAGGCCTGCGCGCGCGGCGAAGAGGCCAAGCGCCTCGACCCGCGCCTCGCGGCCGCCTACAAGTTCCTGGGCAAGTGCTACATGCGCGCCGGTCGGGCGCGCGAAGCCAACGACAACTACAAGAAGTATCTCGAGCTGGCGCCCAACGGCTCCGACGCGCCCTTCGTGAAGAGCATGATCAAGTGACCCGGCCGCTCGGGGGGGGCCGCCGCTTGCCGGCCGGCGTCTGGGCGGCCCTCGCGCTGGCGTGTGCCGCGCCGACCGGCTGCAAGGTCGATCAGGCCGCCTTCGACGCCCGCGTGTTCGCCTGCGATCCGTCGGCGCGCGATTCCGGGTGCGGCAAGGACGACCACGGGACCGCCATGACTTGCTATCCGGGCAGCCTGCTCGACGGCACCGACTTCTGCGCGCCCGGCTGCGGCAGCACCCCGATGACCCTGCCCGACGGCAACGTCTGTGTGGAGGGCGGCGCCGAGCTGGCGTCCTGCGACCCGTCGGCGGCCTCGGACAAGAGCGGCCCGTGCGGCAACACCCAGCTCGGCTGCCTGCGCACCGACGTGACCAGCCAGGAAGGGGTCTGCACGACCATGACCCCGTGCACCGCCGACACGGACTGCACCGACCCGGTCCGCTCGACCTGCGCGTCGACGTTCCTGAGCAACCTCTACGCCAAGAACCAGACCATGCACGCCGACCACCTTTATTGCCTGCAGAAGGACTGCCAGAGCGGCGCCTCGGCCTGTTCGCCGGGCCAGTCCTGCCTGCCGCTGCTGGTCCCTGCGTCGGCTCACGCTCCCGACATCTGCGTCCCGAACTGCGACGCCCAGGGGAACTGCCCGCCGAACCACGTCTGCTTCCAGAAGATCTCGGGCCCGGCGAATCCGCCCATCTGCATCCCGGGGCTGCTGGGGTTCATCTGCCAGTCGGACATCGACTGCCTGGTCGGCACCTGTCACAGCGACGAGGATCCCACCCCGGACCAGGGGCTCAAGCTCTGCACCATCGGCTGCGACCGCGACGACGAGTGCAGCATCTTCGACAGCAACCAGGGGACGTTCTTCTGCGCCATCGGGGTCGGCGTCGGCGGCAAGAGCGGCCACTGCGAGATGCCCGACGCCTACCGCGGCAACTCGTGCCACACCGACGACGATTGCCAGCGCGACGTGGGGACCACCTGCTTCTTCACGTCGCCCCCCACCTCGCCGAAAGAGCTGGGGACCTGCCTGCGCGCTTGCGACGCCAGCAACGGCTGCGGCCCGCGCGCCGGCGTCGGCCACACCTGCCTGCCGTTTTACACGCCGGCGGGCACGCCGGCCGCCGGCTGCTTTCCGGGGTTCTTCGCCTACCCGTGCCAGACCAGCGCGAACTGCGTGGGCGACCTGAGCTGCCGCGGAGCGGACCTGACGGCTTCTCCGCCGGTCCTCGGCCGCTGCACGACGCTCTGCCAGACCGACGACGACTGCGCGGCCGATCGCTGGACGGCCGGTCAATCCTTCTGCAGCGGCCTCGGCGTCTGCCAGCCGCTGCAACCGGGCGGCGCGGCCTGCACGGCCGACGGCCAGTGCCAGTCCAAGCTGTGCCACCCCGACCCGATGGTGTCGGGGGGCGGGAACGTCTGCGCGGAGGTCGCGCCGTGAAGCGCTCGATGGCCGTCCTGGCGGTCGCCTGGCTGGGCGTCTGCGCGGCCCGTCCGGCGCGCGCCGGCGAGAAGATCGCCGTGCTGGTGCTGGGAAGCACCGAAAAGGATGCCGAGCTGGCCGACAACCTGACCGAGGTCCTGATCGCCTACGTCGCGCGGCACGGCGGGTTCGAGATCGCGGGCAAGGAGGAATTCCGAGCTCGGCTGGGCGTCGAGAACGACCGGCGCGCGCAGGAGTGCCTGGACGACATCTCCTGCCTGGGCCGGGCCGGAGTGTCGCTGGGGGTCCGGCGGATCGTGGCCGGCACCGTCGGGACGCGCGGCAAGCAGTTCCTGTTCAACCTCAACTTGAACAACGTCGAGCAAGGCAAGGTCGAGAGCCGGGTTTTCCGGCTGGTCGAAGGGGGCGTCGAGGACCTGATCCGCGCCGTCCAAGAGGCCTCGGGCGAGCTGTTTCGGCCGCACGTCGAGCCGGGCAAGATCCAGGTGGCCTCCGACCCGGTGGCCGCGCGCGTATCGATCGACAACGCTTACCTCGGCGTCACGCCGCTTCTCTCGGGCACGCTGATGGCGGGACCGCACGCGGTCCGGGTCGAGGCGGACGGGCGGTTCCCCTGGATGTCGCGGGTCGAGGTTCGCCCGGGCGAGGAGCTTCAGATCCGTTTGACCCCCGACAATCTCCCGCGCCGCCGGACCTGGCCGTCGTACGCGGCGTACGGAACGGCGATCGCCGGCGCGGCCGCCCTGGCCGCGGGCGGATTCCTGGGCGAGCTGTCCCAGCTTCAGCCGAGCGGGTCGACCCGGCAGCAGGCCGTGGACGATCTCGAGCAAAAGCGGCATCTGGCGCTCGCGGCCAACATCTCGTTCGCGTCCGCCGCCGTGCTGGGGGTCGTCTCTCTCTATTTCTTCATCCGATACCACGACGACGTCTTTGGACGTACCGACCATTACGATGCTGGGCGCTGATCCGTCTGCCGAGTCCCTAGACACCATGGGTGGAGATGGTTACGTGGTAATGGAGAGCCTCGGCAGTAACGCTACTGGATCGTAACCACCTGCGGCGGAGGGGACGATAACCCCTTTGATTTCGCGGCTGCCACGAGCCGCGCGGTGGCATGGGCCTTGCGATGATGGGCGGCATGCTCAGCATCGCGACGACTCAAACCAAGCGTAACAGTGCGCGCCGCCGGCGCGCTTCGGAGGCGGGTGCTCTTCTTCGCGCGGCAGCCGCCAAGTCCCGCCATCTGAAGGCGGTCGAACGTGAGGATGGCGGTGAGCCGGAAGCGGCAGCCGAAAACCCGGAGATGGAGCTGGCAGCGGAAGGCGCCACCCCGATCTCCGACCTGGCCGGCCTGCCGATCGAGCCCGGGCCGGAGGTCGAGGCGGCCGGCTCGCCGGAGGTCGCGGTCGAGGCCGAGCCGGTCCCCACCGACTACTCGACCATCGGCGCTTATCTCCACGAGCTCCGGCGTTATCCCCTGATGACCCGCGAAGAGGAGCATGAGGTCGCCGTTCGCTACGCCCAGACGGCGGAGCAGGCGCTGGCCGCGCGGCTCATCACCGCGAACCTGCGGCTGGTCGTCAAGATCGCGCAGGAATACCGGCGGGCCCACCGCAACATCCTCGACCTCATCCAGGAGGGCAACATCGGCCTCATTCACGCGGTCCAGAAGTATGACCCGTACCGCGGGGTGAAGCTGTCGTCGTACGCCTCCTGGTGGATCCGGGCCTACATCCTGAAGTTCATCCTGGCCAACTGGCGCCTGGTGAAGGTCGGGACGACGCAGGCCCAGCGCAAGCTGTTCTTCAACCTCCGCAAGGAGCGCGAGAAGCTGGAAAAGCAGGGGTTCCAGGTGGAAGCCAAGCACCTGGCCGCCGCCCTCGACGTCACCGAACAAGAGGTGATCGAGATGGAGCGCCGGCTGAACGCGGCCGAGACGTCGCTGGACGCGCCGATGCGCTCCGACGAGCAGGGTGACCGCACGCAGGGAGACTTCGTCCGGGCGGCCCCGTCCTCGCGGCCCGACCTACAGGTGGAGGCCGGCGAGTTCGGGTCCATCCTGAAAGACAAGCTGCACGCCTTCGGGGCGACGCTGCGAGACCGCGACCTGGAGATCTTCCGCGACCGGCTCTTGAACGACGAGCCCGCCACCCTGGTGCAGATCGCCGAGCGCTTCGGCGTGACGCGCGAGCGGGTGCGGCAGATCGAAGAGCGCCTGAAGAAGCGCCTGCGACAGTACCTGGTGACCGAGCTGGGCGACGGCGTTCAGATCGACGACACGCTCGACTGAGCGTGCCGTCGGGGGTGCGAGCCTACGGGTTCGTGCCCAGCGGCGGCACGACGTTGTTGGGACACTTCGTGTCGTCGAACGCGCCCATCGTCATCGTTCCCTGCTGCGTGATCTGGCTGGTAGCCGTCATCGTCAAGCTGCCGGTCGTGCAGAGGTTGTCGTCGGTCCGAGCGGTGTCCTTGTAGGCCTTGATCGTGAACGTGATCGAGCCCGAATCGGCGAACGTCGCGAACTCGAACCGGCCCAGGTCGGGCCAGTTGTGCGCGATCGGGCAGACCGTGGTGGGGTCGCCGATGCTGGAAGACGGCAGGCTGGCCGAGTGAGAGGCGGCGCCCGACACGTCGAGCTGGCAGAGTTGCAGGACCCCCGCCTCCGGCTCGGTGATGGTTCCGAACTTAATGTCGATGTCGTAGTAGTGGTACGTGTTGCAGCCCGCCGCCGCGAGGGTGCCGGCCATGACGGAGAGTGCCAGCCAGGGCTTCATCGGGGCTCCCCCTGGCCAATGCAGCCGGCCATGAAGGTGGACATGTTGCACGGGCGGACGTCGCCGCCGTTGATCGAGTGGTAAAGCGCCTTGCCGCCGAAGTAGGCCAGCAGGCCACCCGCCACGATCCCGCCGGCCACCGCCCAGAACTGCCACTTGTCGTAGAAGGGTTGATTGTCCTCGGCCGCCTTCTTCGCGACCGCGTCGTCGGCCGGCTTGCGGGCCAGCAGCGACTTGTCGTTGGGCTTGTCGGTGTCTTCGGCCTGTGCCGAGGACGAGGGCTCGGTCGTGATCGCCTTCGGCTCTTCCGTGTCCTCGGCGGCGACAGCGGATGACCACGGGGTCGCGACCATGACGGCGAGAAACGCACAAACCAGCGCCAGCGGCGCTCCGACCCGGGTGCGGGACGTAAAGGCGGGGGCCATGCGGCGCACTCTTACACAAGCGGCTTCGAGTTGGTAGAGGGTCACTTGCGACCCTCGGCGAGGTGCTTATTTTCCACGCCCGGAGGGTGAAATGGCGAAGTCCAAGTCAGCGGGCGCGGACGGGCGTCCCAGCGACGAAGAGATCTCTCAGCGTGCATACGAACTTTACCTGCAGCGTGGTTCCGCGGCTGGGCACGAGACCGACGATTGGTTGCAGGCCGAGGCCGAATTGATTGAAGCGCGGCGCAACGCCCAAGCCGCGTTCGGCGGCAACCAGGCCGGCCCGTCGGCTGGCTCCGGCGGGTCCAGCGCCGAGACCGATTCCCACAAGACCAACGGCCGGCGCGAGACCCCCGCTACCGGACGGCGGTCGCTCCGGCAGTAGTCGCTTGCCAGGCCGCTCGCGGCCTGCGACTCTAGCGTTGCCGCATGGGTGGAGACGTCAAGCTCTCGGGCCCTGACCTGGCCGCCGGGGTCGCCGAATCCGAGCTAGCAAGCGGTCAGTTGCTGGGGCACGCCAACGGCGAGGCCGTCCTGCTGGTCCAGCAGGACGGCGAGGTGTTCGCCATCGGCGCCACCTGCACCCATTACGGCGGTCCGCTCGCGGAGGGGCGAGTCGGCGAGCGGACCATCCGTTGCCCCTGGCACCACGCCTGCTTCGATCTGCGCACCGGCGCCGTCTTGCGCGCGCCGGCGCTCAATCCCCTGCCCTGCTACGACGTCGAGCGGTCGGGCGGCACGGTGCGGGTGGGCGCGCGGCGGGGCGAGCCGGTGTCGTTGCGGCGCGAGTTCGCGGTGCGCACGGTGGCCATCGTGGGCGCGGGCGCGGCCGGCGAATCGGCCGCCGAGACGCTGCGGCGCGAGGGGTACGACGGCGAGATCCTGCTGTTCGGCGCCGACGAGTCACCGCCGGTCGACCGCCCCAACCTGTCGAAGGACTACCTGGCCGGCAACGCCCCCGAAGAGTGGATTCCGCTGCGGCAGCCGTCGTTCTTCGGCGAGCAGAAGATCGCGCTGGCGCTGGGGGCGCGGGTGACCGCCGTCGATCCCGCCGGCAAGCGGCTGACGCTGGCGGACGGGCGGGAGGTCTCCTGGGACGCATTGCTGCTGGCAACCGGGGCCGACGCGATCCGCCCGCCGGTGCCGGGCGCCGACAAGCCGCACGTGCACACGCTGCGCACGCTGGGCGATTGCCGGGCCATCATCGCGGCGGCGGCCCGCGCCACGCGCGTGGTCGTCGTCGGGGCCAGCTTCATCGGAATGGAGGTGGCGGCCTCGCTGCGGACGCGCAACCTCTCGGTCGACGTGGTCGCCCCGGAGGTGGTGCCCTTCGCGCGCACGATGGGGCCCCAGATCGGCGGCGTCCTCAAGGCGACGCACGAGAAGAACGGCGTCCGCTTCCACCTGGGCGAGCACGTGGCCGCCATCGAGGACGACGGCGTGCGGCTGACCGGCGGCGCGCGCCTGGCCGCGGATCTGGTGGTGCTGGGCGTGGGCGTGCGCCCGAACCTGGCGCTGGCGCAGGCCGCCGGCCTGACCGTCGATCGCGGCGTGGTCGTCGACGATCGCCTCCGCACCAGCGCCGCGGGCGTGTTCGCGGCCGGCGACATCGCGCGTTTCCCCTACGGGCCGACCGGCGAATCGGCGCGCATCGAGCACTGGGTCGTCGCCCAGCGAATGGGCAAGGTGGCGGCGCTGAACATCCTGGGGCGCGACACGCCGTTTTCGTCGCCCCCGTTCTTCTGGAGCACGCAGTGGGACGTGACGGTCAGCTACGTCGGGCACGCGGAGCGCTGGGACCGCATCGACGTCTCCGGTGACCCCGAAGCCCGCGACGCGACGCTGGCCTATCGGCTGGGCGCGCGCACGCTGGCGGTGGCCACGCTGGGCCGCGACGGCGTCAGCCTGGAGGCCGAGGCAGCCTTCGAGCGCGACGACCAGGCGGCGCTGGCCGCGTTCGGCGTCTCGCGCTGACCACGATGCGCGCGCTGCCCGCGCTGGCGGTCGCCGCCGTCGCGGCGGTCGGCCTCGCCAGCGCGGCGAGCTGCCTGCAACAGGACTTCGCCGCCTACCGGGCCGCCGGGGCGGCGCGCCGGGCGGGACTCGACCCATACGTGAACCAGGCCGTCGTGGACCCGCGCCTGTGGGACGGCGTGGCGCTGTTCCGGCACAGCCGGTTCCTCTACCCGCCGCTGGTCGCCGACCTGTTTCGCCCGCTGGCGGCCATCCCGTTTCGCGCCGCGAAGGTCGCCTTCGCGCTGGCGATGATCGCGGCCTGGGCGGGCGCGGCCTGGGTGGGCGCGCCCGGGCCGGCGCGCGCCGTCTGGTTGCTGGCGAGCGTGCCCTTCTTTCCACTGTGGCAGCACCTGGAACGCGGGCAGATCGATCTGGCGCTGCTCCTGCTGCTGGCGGTCGCCTGGCGCTGGCGCGACCGGGTCTGGCCGGCGGGGCTGGCGCTGGCGGCGGCCATCGCGATCAAGCCGGCCCTGGCGGGCGTCGCGCTGGTGATGGCGGCCCTCGGACGGGTTCGCCTGGCGGCGGCGACGCTGGGTGGCCTGTTGATCCTCGCCGCGCTGACGTTGGCGGTCGACGGGCCGGGCCGCCTGCGCGAATACGTCGGGGACGTCGCCCCCCGCGCGGCGCTGTTCGGCGAAGGCGGGACCGAGGCGATGTTGCTGCCGCCGGACCGCCTGCCGGAGCAGCCCGACCCGAACAGCGCCACCGTCGAGGGGCGGACGTACGCGCTGGCGCTGTGGGACGTGCCGACGGCGGCCAGCCTGCCCCGCCTGCTGGCCCCGGAGGCGCCGACGCGCGCCTCCGCGCTGGTCCCGTTCCTGGCGCTGTTCGGGTTCCTGGCGGTCTGCGCCCGGCGGGCGGCGGCGGTGGGCGGGGACGGCGCCTGGCTGTTCTGGGCTGCGGCCATCGCGTCGGTGCTGGCCTCGCCGGCGGGCTGGATCATGGGGCTGGTGGTCGCGCTGCCCCTGGCCCCGCGGCTGGCCTCCACGGTGATGCGGCAGGGATGGTCCCGGGCGCTGTCGGCGGCGGCCGCGCTGGGGTGGCTCGGCATCGCGGCGCCCTGGCCGCTGCCGGGCGTGGCGGCCGGCGGCGCGCTGGTGCTGGTCGCGGTCTGCGCGCGGGCGGCCACCCGGCCACCGGCGGGACTGGCGACGTGATCCGGCTGGTGCTGGCGCTGGCCGGCCTGGC
>JAICYS010000378.1 GCA_025934105.1 Myxococcota bacterium
GCCTTGCGGCAACGCCCGTCCTAGGCCGCCTCCGGGCGGCACGTCGTCGGGCATGGTTCGCTGCCGCTCACCGTTGACTTACGGCAACGCCCGTCCTACCCGCCGGAGGCGGCGGTCGTGAACAGCACCGGCGCGCCCGTCGAGGCGACGATCGTCTGCCGGTGGACGCCCTCGGCCTTGGCGACGCAGATGAAGCAGTCGCCGCCGACGTCGAAGATCCCCAGGTCGGTGATGACGCGCTGGACGCAGCCGAGAGCCGTGGCCGGCAGGGTCAGCCGCGAGACCAGCTTGGGTTTGCCGTCCTTGGCGGCGTGGCTCTGGAGCACGACCAGGCGGCGCGCGCCGGCGGCCAGGTCCATCGCGCCGCCCATCCCGGTGATCAGCCGCCCCGGAACCGTCCAGTTGGCGAGGTCGCCGTTGCACGCCACCTCCAACCCGCCCAGGATGGCCAGGTCGACGTGGCCGCCCCGGATCATGGCGAAGGAGGCCGCCGAATCGAACAGGCTGGCCCCGGGCACGGCCGTCACGGTCTCTTTCCCGGCGTTGACCAGGCGCGCGTCGACCTCGTCATCGGTCGGGTAGGGGCCCATCCCCAAGAGCCCATTTTCGGACTGCAGCATGACGCCCAGGTCGGGCGGGATGTAGTTCGCAATCTCCGTCGGCATGCCGATGCCGAGGTTGACGATCTGCCCCGGCTGCACCTCGGCCGCCGCCCGCCGCAGCATCTGTTCGCGCGTCCAGCTCATGCCCGGCCGGGCCGCGTGCGCGCGGCGTCGGAGATCCGCGCCGGTGTCCCCGACGGGCGGGTCTTGCGGTGCTCGATGACGTTCTTGTGCTCCGGCACGACGACGATCCGCTTCACGTACAGCCCCGGCAGGTGGACGTCGTCGGGATCGATGGCGCCCTTCGGGACGATCCGGTCCGCCTCGACGACGGTGACGGTGGCCGCGGTCGCCATCAGCGGGTTGAAGTTTCGCGCGGTCCGGTAAAAGCGCAGGTTCCCGTAGCGATCGGTCAGCGCCGCCCGCACGATGGCCAGGTCGGCCCGCAGGGGCCGCTCCAGCAAGTAACGCTTGCCGTCGATCTCGCGGACCTCCTTGCCGTCGGCGATCACGGTCCCCACGCCCGTGGGCGTGTAGAAGCCGGCGATGCCGGCGCCGCCGGCGCGGATCCGTTCGGCGAAGGTCCCCTGCGGGACCAGCTCGACCTGCACCTTGCCGGACAGGTACTGGTCGGCCAGGTCGGGATTGCCGCCGACGAAGCTGCAGATCACCTTGGCCACCTGGCGGTTCTGCAGCAGCACGGCCAGGCCCTGCCCCTGGTTGCCGCAGTTGTTGCTGATGATGGTCAGGTTCTTCACGCCGCTGGCGGCGATGGCCTCGATGCAGGCCTCCGCGTTGCCGCACAGGCCGAAGCCGCCCGACATGATCGACATCCCGTCGCGCAGCAGGCCCGACAGCGCCTCGCCCACGCCGGCGTAGAGCTTGTCGCCCGGCGCGCGCGCCGCGGCGGTCACGAGAGCCCCTCGTCCAGCGCGCGCCCCAGCTGCCCCAGCGCCTCGTCCAGCTCGGCCTCGGCGATCACCAGCGGCGGCGCCAGATAGATCAGGTTGTCGCGCTTGTGGAGGTGGAGGTGATGCCGCCGCAGCGCCGCCGCGATCTTGGCCATGGTGGAGGCCGGCAGCGGGTCGCGTCCCCGGACGCCGCCCGGTCCGGGAACGCACAGCTCCAGCGCCCACAACAGCCCCAGCCCGCGCGCCTCGGCGATCGCCGGCCGCGTGCGGGCCAGCTCGCGCAGCCCGGCGCGCATGCGCGGCTCCAGCGCGGCGGCGCGCTGGACCAGGCCTTCGTCGCGCAGCGTCTCGATGGCTGCCACCATGGCCGCGCAGACCAGCGGGTGCGCGTAGCTGGTCAGCCCGCAGACCAGCACGTGGTCGTCGAAGTGCCGCGCGATCCGCTCGGTGACGATCACCGCGCCGCCCGGGGCGTACCCGCCGGTGATCCCCTTGGCCATGGTCATCAGATCGGGCGTGACGCCGTCGTGGTCGACGGCGAACCAGCGGCCGGTGCGGCCGAAGCCCGAGAGCACCTCGTCGGCGATCAGCAAGACCCCGTGACGATCGCAGATCTCGCGGATCTTCCGCCAGTACCCGGGCGGCGGCGTGAACACGCCGTTCGCGCCGACGATCCCCTCCAGGATCACCGCCGCGACGGTCTGGGGCCCCTCGCGCGACAGCACCACCTCCAGATCCCCGGCGCACTCGTGCGCGCAGCTGGCCGGCTCTTTTCCCCACGGGCAGCGGAAACAATAGGGATCGCCCATGCGGACCACGCCCGGCAGCCCCGGTTCGAACGGCTCGCGCCGCGGATCGCCCGACAGCGACAGCATGGCCAAGGTGGCCCCGTGGTAGCTGCGGCTGCGCGCCACGATCTTGTTCCGCCCGGTGACCAGGCGGGCCATCTTCACGGCGTTCTCGTTCGCCTCGGCGCCGGACAGGCAGAAGAAGGTCTTCTCCAGCCCGGGCGGCGTGACCTCGGCCAGCAGCGCGGCGGCCCGCGCCTTGTCGGGGAACACCGCCGACGGGGTGACCAGCAGCCCGCGCGCGGCCGCTTCGGCCAGCGCCGCTTTCATGCGCGGGTGACCGTGCCCGAGCGGCGCGTTCCAGACCATGCTCCCCAGGTCCCACCAGCGCGCGCCGTCGGCCGTCGTGAAGCGAGCGCCTTCGCCGCCGACGATCTCCAGCGGCACGGCGGAGGCCTGCGCGCTCCAGGTGTAAAAGACCCGATCGGCTTGCTGGCGGGCGAGGTCGCTCATGCGGGCTGGGCGTCGGCCACTGCCCGCGCGAACACCTCGGCGATGGTGTCGGCCTGTGCCTCGCTCAAGATGAGCGGGGGCGAGATCCGAATGGCCTTTTGACCGCACTCCAGCACCAGCAGGCCGCGCCGAAAACAGAGCTGCGCCACCGCCTCCGACAGTTCGTGGGACGCCAGCTCGACGCCGATCATCAGGCCCACGCCGCGCACCTCGGTGACCCGCGGCGAGCCGGCCAGCCGTTCGCCGAGCCGCGCCTGCAAATGGGTGCCCACGCGGGCCGCGTTGTCGACCAGGGTCTTGTCCAGCAGGTCCAGGGTGGCCATCCCGGCGGCGATGGCCACCGGGTTGCCGGCGATCGTCGAGCCGTGCGTCCCGGGTCCCCAGGTCATGACGTCGCGCCGGGCCATCATCGCGCCCAGCGGCATGCCGGACGCGATCCCCTTGGCCAGGAGCAGGACGTCGGGGACGACGCCGGTGTGCTCGGCGGCGAACATCTTGCCGGTCCGGCCCATCCCGCTTTGAACTTCGTCGAAGACCAGCAGGATCCCGTGCCGCTCGGTCAGCGCCCGCAGCTCGCGCAAGAAGGCCGGCGGCGGCACGATGTACCCGCCTTCGCCCAGCACCGGCTCGACGACCAGGGCGGCCACGTCCTCGGGCGGGCAGGTGGTGGCGAACAGCTCGGCGACGCTGCCGGCGTCTCCGTAGGTCGCGTGGAAGACGCCCGGCAGAAGCGGGCCGAAGCCGCGCCGGTACTTGGCCTTGCTGGCGGTCAGCGACAGCGCGCCCAGTGTCCGGCCGTGAAAGCCGCCGCGAAACGCGATGACGTTGGGGCGTTTGGTGTGGCTGCGGGCCAGCTTCAGCGCCGCCTCGACCGCCTCGGTCCCGGAGTTGGTCAGGAACGTCTGCCACGGGTGCGCGTTGGGCCCGATCCGCTGCGCCAGTTGCCCC
>JAICYS010000293.1 GCA_025934105.1 Myxococcota bacterium
CAGCGCCCCCATCGCGGCCAGCGCGGCCAGCGACACGGCCGCCACGACGGCCACCCGCCAGCCGGCCGGCGCCGCCGCGAAGCCCACGATCGGGAAGACGGCCAGCGACCCGAAGCTGCCGGCCGACACCAGCGCCGCCTGAAGCGGCCGCGCGCGCGTCGCCTCGTGCAGGCCCAGCTCGTCGCGCCGGTGCGCCTGCAGGCGGTCGCGCGCGCTGAGCTGCTCCGCCACCTTCTGCGCCAGTGCGGGCTCCAGTCCGCGGTGGACGTAGATGTCGATCAGCTCCGCCATCTCGACGTCCGGGTTCTCCTGGAGCTGACGGCGTTCGATCTCGATGTCGGCCTTCTCGACGTCGCGCTGGGAGCTGACCGAGACGTACTCGCCGGCCGCCATGGACAGAGCCCCGGCGACCAGGCCGGCGATTCCCGCCACCACGACCGACCCGCGCGGAGCCGACGCGGAGGCCACGCCGATCACCAGGCTCGAGGTCGAGACGATGCCGTCGTTGGCTCCCAGGACGGCCGCGCGCAGCCAGCCGCCCCGGCCGGTCAGGTGTGCCTCTTGCGGTGTGGCGCGGAGCGAAGCGGACTGTTTCACGGCGCTGGAAGCGCCGATTCTATTCGAGGGCGACCAGCAGGGCGAGCAGGGTCTCGGCACCCCGGCTGAACGCCGACACGTCCGGGACCAGCCGGTCGGACTCCCGGCGCAGCTGCTTGACCAGAGATTCGATGGCGCCGAGGTTGCGACGGCCCAGGCTGGCGCGCACCCGCGGCAGCTGATCCTCGACGAACCGAACGACCTTTTCCATGAGGTGGCGCTGGCCGGCGATGGTCAGGCTGTCCAGCATCAACAACATCTCGTGGATGACGGTCAGCGGCACCGGCTTGCGCTGGGGCTCGGGCTCCGTCGGGACAGGACGGCGGTCGTAAAGGATTTCCGTGGCGACCATCGGCACGCTCATGATGGGTTTGCTCCTGTCTCATGCAGCTTCATGGTGGCCTCTTCCGGCTGAGTCTTGCAGTCACCGTGCCACGGACCGACCGAGGCGGCACCGGCGGTCCCGCGCTGTTGGTCGCGCAGACCGTGCGCCTCCCGGCGATGCGGACGCAGCCATTGCGACTCGACCGGCCGGTGAGGCCGCATACGGTGGGAGGGGTCCATGCACCCTGATCTTGATAATGACCGTCTCGCGGGATCGGAAGAGCGGAAGCAGATCAAAACCGCCAGCGCACGTACAGTTACGCGGATGTCTGACGTCACCCTGGCGGCCCCGACCGGGCGGATGGCACGTCCGCTGCGGGGCCGCCGATCCTCGACCAGGGCCGGGTTGGCCGCGCTGGCGCTGATGGGCTGCGAGGCGCCTCCGTCGAGCTTGGACGTGCACGTCTGGATGACGACGCCCGACGGGCCGGCGCGCCTCGCGCGGCAGTCGGACGTCCACCCGCGCCCAGGCGGCGCGGCCAGCGTCGCCTTCGACGAGAACACGCCGCTGCAAGCCATCGACGGCTTCGGCGCCGCGTTCACCGACAGCTCCGCGTCGCTGCTGTGGAAGGGGCTCGACCCCGCCGCGCGCGCCCGCGTGATGCGCGACCTGTTCGGCCGGCCGGACGGGATCGGGCTGGCGTTCATGCGGATCCCGATGGGCGCGTCGGACTTCACGGCCTGCGCCTGCAGCTACTCGTACGACGACGCCCCCGGCGGCGACCCGACGCTGGCCTCGTTCAGCACGGCGGTCGACGACGGGTACGTCCTGCCGGTCATCCGGGAAGCCCTGGCCGTCGCGCCCGGTCTGAAGCTGGTGGCGAATCCCTGGAGCCCGCCCGCCTGGATGAAGACGAACGGCAGCATGCTGGGCACCACCGGCGGCCAGACCGGCACGCTGCGGGACGGGGCCGCCGCGCCGCTGGCCCAGTACTTCGCCCATTTCTTGCTGGACTATCGCAGCAAGGGGGTTCCGGTCTGGGCGGTCACGCCCCAAAACGAGCCGAGCATCGCGCCCGACAGCTACCCGGGGATGTATCTGTCGCCCGACGCCGAGGCCGGCTTCATCGCGGACGCGCTGGCGCCGGCCCTGCAGGCGGCGGGCCTCTCCGACGTGAAGATCCTGGGCGGAGACGACACCGGGGCCTACCCTTCGTTCGCGCAGACGCTGTGGTCCAGCCCGGCGGCGGCGGCCCTGGGGGGGACCGCCTGGCATTGCTACGGCGGGCTCGACGGCATGAGCGCGATGCACGACCAGCACCCGGAACAGCCGCTCTACGTCACCGAGTGCTCGACTGGTCCGACCGGCATCGCCGGCGAGACGACGCCGCAGGTCATGGCGGCGCTGGCCAACTGGGCGAGCGGCGTCCTCCTGTGGAACCTGGCGCTCGACCCGAACGGCCAGCCCAAGCAGGGGCACGGCTGCGACGGGTGCACCGGGCTCGTCACGATCGACCCGGCCGCCGGCACCGCGACGGCGACGATCAACCACGACGAGCTGGGGCAATTCTCGAAGTTCATCGCGCCCGGGGCGCACCGGCTGGCCGCCACCGCGACGCCGGGCGGCGGCGGCGTGACCGCCCTGGGCTTCTTGAACCCGGACGGCACCCTGGCCGTGGTGGCCTTCAATCCGGGCGCGTCGCCCGCGCCGGTGACGATCGCCTGGCGCGCGCAGGGCACCTTCGATTTCACCGTCCCCGCGGGCGCGACCGTCACGTTCACCGACGGCGCCTGGTAGCGGACGCGGCACGTCGGAGAAGCGCCCTGCCCGGCGCGCGGGCTGCGTAATTGAGGTAGGGTAGCGGCCACTTTTGGGAGGACCCTCGATGCAGAAGCTTGCTTATCTGACCTTGGCACTGGCGGCCGGCCTGATCGGCGCTTGCGGCAGCGGCAACGACCAGCCCTGCACCACCGGCCCGTCGTGCAACGCGACGGGGGGAACCACCGGCGGCGGCACGGGAGGGACCGGCGGCCCCTCCGGCCCGACCAGCGGCCCTCCGGCGCTGACGGTGGTGGGCAACAAGCTGCAAGATCCGTCGGGCAAGACCGTCGTCCTGCGCGGCACCTCGCTCATCGACCTCGGCTCGGTCTACACGTACCAGTCGTCGGTCGGAGACCGCATCGACCAGATCGACGCGGCGGGCGTGCTGGGGAACGTCGTCCGCTTTCCCATCTACCCGAAGATCAACTACAACGGCAATTCACCCTACTGTTCGCCGCTGCCCTACCCGGTCGGCACCGGTCCGGGCACCAGCTGCACGCCGCAGGCGCCCGCCACCGCCGACCAGTACGTCTCGACGGTGCTCAAGCCGGCCGTCGACTACGCCAGCAGCAAGGGCCTTTACGTGATCATCGACTACCATCAGATCGACAACGCCACCACGGGCACCTCGGCCGCCGACGCGACCACCTTCTGGACCAAGGTGGCGCCGCAATTCGCCAGCTATCCGAACGTCATCTACGAAGCGTTCAACGAGCCGATGGACCTCAACGCCAGCTGGTCTCAGCTGAAGCCGATCGCGCAGGGGTGGATCGACACCATCCGCGCCGGCGCCCCCGACAACATCATCGTCGTCCCGTCGACCAGCTACGACCAGCATCCCGGCGACGCCGCCAGCAACCCGCCCAACGGCACCAACCTGATGTACACCGCGCACGTCTATCCGCAGAACTGGAACGGGACGTTCATGCAGCAGCTTTCGACCGCCGTCGCCAAGGCCCCGGTCTTCATCACCGAGTGGGGCTACACGGTTGGCAGCGGCAACCGAGTGGACTACACGACGTCGGCCAGCTGGGGGACCAGCTTTGAAAGCGTGGTCGACGGCGACGGGGCGAGTTGGACCGCCTGGGTGGCCGACAACGCGTGGACGCCCAGCCTGTTCAAGGACGCCAATTTGACGCAGCTCACCGACTTCGGAATGCTGGTCCAGAGCTGGCTGGCCGCGCACTGAGGCGCCCCCCATGTGCCAATTTCCGCGGGGGCGCCCCTAGCCTGGAGTGATGCCCTCGCCCCGCCTCTGTCTTTGGGTGGCTTCGCTGGCCGGCGCGCTTTTCGCCTCGCGCGGGGCGGCGGCCGCCAGCACCTACTACGTCGCGCCCACCGGCGATGACTCGAACGCCGGCACGATGGCGGCGCCGTTCCTGTCCTGGGGCCACGCCCAGAGCGTGGCGGCGCCGGGCGACACGGTGTACTTCCGGGGCGGCCGCTACAAGTACTCCGCGGCCACGACGAACTGCGGCGGCAGCACGTCGGCCACCGTGAACGCCGTGATCCTCAACAAGAGCGGCACCTCCGGCAACCCGATCAACTACTTCGCCTACCCCGGCGAAAAGCCGGTGTTCGACTTCTCGGGCATCACCGACACCAGCAAATACAACTGCCGCCAGACGGGCGTGCGCGTGCAGGCGAGCTGGCTGCACGTCAAGGGGCTGGAGTTCACGGGGACGCTGCAGCTCAACAACCTCAACCACGAATCGTGGTGCTTCTACGTCGACGGCGGCAGCAACAACGTCTTCGAGATGCTGGACGCCCACCACAACAACGGCCCCGGCTTCTTCATCCAGCGCGGCAGCAACAACCTGTTCCTGAATTGCGACTCGCACGAGAACGAGGACACCATGACCTCGAACGGCGACGGTCAGAGCGCCGACGGCTTCGGCTGCCACCCGAACCGGGCGGGCGACACCGGGAACGCCTTCCGCGGCTGCCGGGCCTGGTGGAACACCGACGACGGGTGGGACTTCATCAACGCCACCGAGGCCTGCACGGTCGAGAATTCGTGGGCCTGGTACTCGGGCTACAAGCCGGACGCGGTCAGCAACGGGGCGCCGGTCTCGCTGTCGGCGGGGAACGGCAACGGCTTCAAGGGGGGCGGTTACGGCGACCCGCAGGCCAACGTGCCGACGCCGACGCCCCAGCACGTGGTCCGGTTCAACGTCTCGTTCTACAACAAGGCCAGCGGCCTCTACGCCAACCACGAGATCGTGTCGCCCTATTTTTACAACAACACCTCTTTCAACAACGGCGCCGACGTGGACATGCTGGGTCTCGACGGGACCACCACCACGTCGGTCGGCATCCTGCGCAACAACCTGGCCTACAGCAGCAACGGGCACGCGGTGACCACCGACATGACCAACGGCGGGCCGATCAGCGACATGTTCAATTCCTGGGACGCCAGCCTGGGCGTGACGGTCAGCGACGCCGATTTCCAGAGCGTGGCGTTCAAGCCGCCGGCCTCCTGTCCGGAAGCGTTTCGCGCGGGCGGCACCCCGTGCTGTCCGCCCGACGACATGACCTGCTTCGCCGGCATGGCCAGCGCCCGGCAGGCGGACGGCAGCCTGCCGGTGCTCCCCTTCCTGCGGCTGGCCGCCAAGAGCGACCTCATCGACAAGGGGACCGACCTCGGGTTCGCCTACGTCGGCAAGGCGCCCGACCTGGGCGCGTTCGAGTTCGGCGCGACCGGAGGGACCGCGGCGGGCGCCGGCGGGAGCGGCGCGGCCGGTGGAATCAGCGGCAGCGGCGGCGAGGCCGGGGCGCGCGGGGCCGGCGGCGCCACCGCGTCCGGCGGTGCCGGCGGACGGGACGCCACCGGACAAGGCGGCCGCGCCGCGGGCGGCGCCACCGGGACGGGGGGAACGACCGGGACCGGTGGCATGACGGCCGCGGGCGGGAGCAGCGCCTCGGGCGGCGCGCCTGGTTTCGGTGGAACGACGGGGTCCGGCAGCGGCGGGCAACCGTCCGGCACCGGCGGCCAGAGCGGCGGCACCCCGGGCGCCGACGACGCGAGCAGCGGATGTTCCTGCGCCAGCGCCGGTGGGCGGCCCGGCGGTGGACTGTTGCTGCTGGTGATGGCGGCAGTGCTCGCCCGGCGGCGCACGCGTCGCCGAGGTGGGCCGTTCGCAGCGGAGCCTTGAGGCGCCACGCTCGTCGCCACCGTCGCGCCGCGGACGAGGCGCGGCGCGGTTCGAGCGCGAAAATCGAGCGCCACTTTTGCCCAACCTGGGGGAAGATTGGGCCGGCTGCCGCGCGAGCGGCTCGGCCTTTTCCCGCCGCATGACAAAATCGACGACCTCTCGCTTCGTTCTGCTGCCCGGCCTGCTGGTCGGCGGCCTGGTGTTGCTGCTGCATGGCTGCGCGAACCGCGGGATGGAAGCTCCCGACGACGCCGGCCAAGGCCCGGAAGCCGCCGGTGGCGGTGTCGGGACGGGCGGGGCCGTGGTCCTCACGGGCGGCGCGTCCGGATCGGGCGGCGTGGGAACCGGTGGCCGCGGCAGTGGCGGCGCCGGCGGAAGCGGCCCGTTCGGCACCGGCGGCGTGACGGCGACAGGCACAGGCGGCGTGATGGCGACAGGCACAGGCGGCGTGATGGCGACAGGCACAGGCGGCGTGATGGCGACAGGCACAG
>JAICYS010000105.1 GCA_025934105.1 Myxococcota bacterium
AGCACGAATACCTGCTGCGCGCGCTGGCCCAGGCCAACGGCAAGAAGATGAAGGCCGCCGAGATCCTGGGAATTTCGCGCAAGAATCTCTGGGAGAAGCTGCGCCTTCACGGCATCGCGTCGGAGGTAGACGCCGAAGAGTAGCCGCGGCGCGCGACGGGGCCGCCGGCGCGCCCGTGAGGCCGCACCCGCGCGAGAGGGCCCGCAGGCGCCCGGGGACGGGCTCGCGACCTCGGCGGCCCCGCAGCCGCCCCGGGTCGGGGGCGGCCGTCTCAGAAGGACCTGGCGAACAGGGCCCGCACCCGCGCCATCCGCGCGTCCAGGTCGGCCGCCAGCACCTCGGCGCTGGTCCCGAAGCTGCGGGCCAGCGGCGTGAGATCGCGCGGCGAGATCACGGCCTGCGGGCGATCGATGAGCAGCCGCAGCCGCAGCGCGACCCGCCGCAAGGCCGCGTAGTCGTCGGCCAGCGTGGCCGGCCAGCCCAGGTCCACCAGGCGGGCCAGCACGTCCATCGTCGACGTGGTGCGCAGTTGCGGGTCGGCCGCGTGCCGCAGCTGGCCCAGCGCCGCCAGCAGCTCGAGGTCCATGATGCCGCCCGGGTCGAAGTGCAGGTGGCGCGAGCCTTCCGGCACCTTGCCGCGCTCTCGCTCGACGCGGCTGCGCAGGCGGCGCAGCTCGGCGCGAAAGGCCGCGTCCTCGAACGGCAGGTCGAACGCCAGCCCCTCCAGCTCGCGGTCGCGGGCGCGCCGCTCGTCGGGCCCCTCCCCGCTCCAGACCGCGCGGGCCCGCAAGAGCGCCACCCGCTCCCAGGCGGCGGCCTCCTCGCGGTGGTAGCGCGCGAACGACCGCCAGGACGTGACCAGCAGCCCCTGTTCGCCGGACGGACGCAGGCGCGTGTCGACGACGTAGAGGCGCCCTTCCTCGAACATCGCCTCGACGGCGGCGATGAACCGCTGCGAGGCCCGAGCGAACCACTCGCGGTGGTCGATGCCCGTCTCGCTCTCTCCGTCGTCGCCGAAGAGAAACACCAAATCCAGATCGGACCCGTAGCGCATCTCGCGCGCGCCGAAGCTCCCCAGCGCCAGCACCGTCAGCGCCGTGCGCGGCCTGCCGAGGCGCGCGGTCAGGGCCGGCAACGCCGTCTCGATCGCCGCGGCCAGGCAGACCTCGGCCAGGTCCGTCAGCTGCCCGCAGACCTCGCCCGCCTCCAGGCTGCCGGCCACGTCGTGCAGGCCGATGCGCAGGATCTCCTCGGTCTGGAAGAGGCGCATCTCGCGCAGGCGCTGCTCCTCGTCCTCGGCGGCGGCCAGCCTGTGGGCCAGCTCCTCGGCCATCGCCGCGCGCCCGCGCACCCGGGCCCCCAGCCCCTCCAGGAACGGCTCCCACATCTCCGGGTGGCGCACCAGCAGATCGGCCAGCCGATCGCTGGTCCCGAAGAGCGTCCCCAGCATCCGCACGAGCCGCGGATGGTCGCGCAGGAGCGCCATCAAGCCGACCGAGCCGCGCAGGGCCAGGTCGCGAAAGTGCGCCAGCGCGCGATCCGGATCCGGCGACGCGATCGCCTCCTCGAGGAACGGGACCGGCATGCGCGCGCCCACCAGCTCCAGCGTGTCGGCCACGGTGTCGAGGTCGCGGAACCCGGCCTGGCGCGCGCGCCGCTCGCGCTCGGCGCGATCGCGCATCGGGTCCAGCAGCCGGGCGGCCTCGAGGTGGGCTTCGGGCGGCGCCTCGCCCAGCGTGGCCGCGATGGCTTCGACGGCCGCCCGCGTGGCCGCCACCTCGGCGTCGAAGGAGGCCAGGTCCGCGTAGCCGAGCGCGCGGGCGAACCGGGCCCGCGCCTGGTCGTCGGCCGGCAGGCGGTGCCGCTGGGCGCCGGTGGCCACCTGCACCCGATGTTCCAGCCGGCGCCACAAGCGGTACGCGTCCAGCAGCGTCTGCGCCTCGCGCGCGCCCAGCAGGCCGGCCACCACCAGCCGCGGGAGCGCGCGCGGCGTGTTCCGCTCGCGGAGATCCGGCCGCTTGCCCGCGTGCAGGAGCTGCAGCGCCTGGACGACCATCTCGACGTCGCGGATGCCGCCCGAGCCCAGCTTCACGTCGAAGCCGGTCTCGCCCAGCGCGCCCGACGAATCGGCCGGATCGCGGAACAGCGCGCGCAGCCCGCGCACCTCCTCGATCATGCGCGGCTCGATCCGGCGCGGGAAGACGAACGGCTCCAGGGTCGACAGCAGCTCGTCGCCCAGCGCCCGGTCGCCGGCGCAGGGCCGGGCCCGCAGCCAGGCCTGCCGCTCCCAGGTCCGGCCGAACGTCTCGTAATAGCGCTCGGCGGCGGGCAGCGCGTTGACGATCGGGCCGCTGCGCCCCTCCGGCCGCAGCCGCAGGTCCACCCGGAAGATCATCCCGTCGGCGGTCGGCTGCTCGATGGCCGAGGTCACCCGGCGCGCCAGCTCGGCGTAATAGCCGTGCAACGTGTGGTCGCCGGCGCTCCCCGCGTCGGTCGAATAGAAGTAACAGACGTCGACGTCCGACGAGAAGTTCAGCTCCTCGCCGCCCAGCTTGCCCATCGCGATCACCACGAACCGCCCGGGCGCGCCGCTGTCGGCGCGCGGCGCGCCCATCTCGCGGGTCAGCGCGGCGTCGCAATGGGCCACCGCCACGTCCAGGCAGACGTCGGCGAAGGCCGACAGCTCACGCGCCACCTCCTCGGTCGTCCCCCACCCCAGCTCCCGCGCGCCGAGGCGCAGCATCTCGGCCCGGCGGACGCGCCGCAGCCGCCGCTGCAGGTCGGCGAAGTCCGTCGCCGGCTCGGCGGCGGCCCGCACCTCACGCGCGATCAGGTCGCCCGGCTTTTCCCGGCGCAGGTACGGGTCGGCGGCCAGCGCGGCGAAGCCGGCCACGTCCGCCATCAGCAGGTCGGGCAGAAACTCGCCGCTGCCACAGATGGCGTCCAGCAGCGCGCGCGCGTCGCCGCCCGACGGGAGCGTCCCGCCCCGTTCCACGAACCGGGCCCGCCGCGCCTCGGCTTCCGCGTCGATCATGGGCTACCCATCGTAAGACGTGTCGGCGTCAAAGGTCGGCCTGCGCCAGCGAAAACTTGTTGTTCAGCTCGTCCATGACCCGGAACGAGGCCCGCGCCTCCGGCGGCAGGTCTTCGCGGATACGCGCCTGCTGGTAGCGCTCGAAGAGAAAGAACAGCCGCCGGCCCCGGTGGCGCTGCAGCCACGCCTTGAGCCGGTCGTCGGCGCCTTCCTGGTCGAACACCGTCCGCTCGTCCATCGGCCCGTCGTAGATCTCGTTCGACGTGTAGAACGTCTCGCCGCGCCAGTAGAGCATGTAAGCGATCAACCGCTCGTCGGGCGAGCGCCGCAGCCGATAGTAGGCCGCGATCGGCCCCTTTTGGGACCAGTACGGCGCCACCTTGGGCATGACGTCGTCCAGCACGAAATAGGTGAATGCGACGGCGGCCAGCGGCAGCGTCCAGACGGCGGCCCGCCGCGCGCGCGGGACTGCCAGCAGCACCGTCCCCACCGCGAACAGCACGGCGAACAGCACCAGCGCGCCGCGAAAATCCAGCGCCGCCGGCCAGGCCCGGCCGAGCGGGCTCTGGATGTAGTCGTACGAGAACAGCCAGAGGAACTTCTCGGCGGCGTGCGGGGCGTCGGCCAGCCCCAGTGTCACCAGCAGCAGCAGCGGCAGGCCGATCACCGCCGTCACGGCCGCCGTCCGCACCGCCCGCCGCGCCAGCAGATCGTCGACGAACGCGCCGATCACGATCGCCAGCCCCGGGATGGCGGGCAGCACGTAATGGTGGAACTTGGTCATCGACACCGAGACCAGCGCGTAGGCCGACACGAACCAGATCGCGCCCAGCCGCAGCGCCGCCTCCTTCCGGATCTCGTCCTGCCCGGCGCCGCGCCGCGCCCGCAGGGCCGCCCATCCCAGCGCCGCCGGCGCCAGCGCCACCCACGGCCACAGGCCATAGCCGAGTTCGCGCAGGAAGTACTCGAAGCTGCCGCGATCGCCGTGGCGGCCGATCATCATGCGCCGCCAGTGGTTGTCGCCGAAGAGCTCGTTCCAGAACGGCGCGCCGTAGCGGATCAGCATGGCGTGGTGCCAGGGCACGGCCACCACCGCGAACGCGAGCGTCGCCGCCAGCAGCCCCAATCCCAGCCGCGCCTGCCGCGCCCGGGCCCAGCCGCCGCCGAACAGCAGGAACATGGCGAACACGATGACCGGCAACCCCAATCCGGCCAGCCCCTTGGCCAGCACGGACAGGCCGCACAAGATGGCCGCCAGGATCAGATAGAGCGGCCCGCGCCGCCGCAGGCGGGCCGCCAGGATGACGACCGCCGCGAACCCGATGACGTAAGGAATCATCGGGACCACGCCGTAAAGCACGAACACCCGGCCGCCCCACGGAACGTCGAGCCGGAGCTGCACCGAATTGACGATCAGCTGCGGGATGACGCTGACGGCGAAGAAGATCAGCGTGCCGTAGAACAGCGGGTGGTGCGGCCAACTGCGCCACCCCCGGCCCCGCCGCGGCAGGTCCGGCTCCGGCTCCTCCGTCGGGTAGAGCGCCAGCGCCCCCAGCGCCAGCGCCAGCGCCATCGGCCCCACGAAGGCCATGTCGGTCATCGCCTGGCGCGCCACCAGGCTGTACATGGGCGCGGTCGCGACCACGGCGGCCGACACCAGGCCGGCCCGCCGCGAAACCAGGCGCGAGGCCAGCAGGTAGACGCCGTAGATGCCGACCACGCCCGCCAGGCAGAACGGCAGGCGCGCCGCCCACTCGGCCCGCTGCCCCAGCGCCATCTCGCCCGCCGGATTGCCGGGCAGGCCGATTCCGAAGAGGCGCATGGTCAGGCTCATCAGCCAGAACGACAGCACGGGCTTCGACCAGAAGACGTCCGGATCGCGCGGCGACCCCGGCCACCACAGGCTGATGTAGTCGCCCCGGCTGGTCATCTGCCGGGCCACCTCCGCGTAGTGCGTCTCCCAGGGATCCCACAGGCCGTAGGTGCCCGCGAACGGCACGTACAGCGCCAGCCCGGCCAGGATGACCAGACACGCGACCGCGCGGTCGCTGAGCCTCCGGTTCATGAATGCCCCCGGAGGGGGCTGGTCATTGCGCCAGGACCTTTTGAAGCTTCAGCAGGCTGAGGTCCAGCGGCTTGGTCTGACCGACGATCTCGTCGAGCGGCGTGGTCCGGATCTGCCCCTGCCACAGGCCCATCAGGCGGCCGTGCTCGCCGCGCTCCAGGCAGTCCGTCGCCGCCGCCGCCAGCCGGGTGGCCAGCAGGCGATCGAAAGCGCCCGGCTCGCCGCCGCGCTGGACGTGCCCCAGCGTCGTCACGCGCAGGTCGAAGCCCAGGCGCCCTTTTTCACGCTCGAAGTGCTGGGCCAGCTTGACGGCGTTGTGGCGCGCCCCTTCGGCGACGACCACCAGCGCGTGCGGCTTGCCGCGCGTCCAGGCCGCTTGCAGGATCTGCGCGATCACCTCCGGCTCGGTGTCGGCCTCCGGGATCACGACCGAGTCGGCGCCGCCCGCGATCCCGGCCATGAGCGCCAGGTAGCCGCAGTTGCGGCCCATGACTTCGACCAGGAACGCGCGCTTGTGCGACGAGGCCGTCACCCGCAGCCGATCGATCGCCTCGAGCGCGATGTTCAGCGCCGTGTCGACGCCGATGGTGATCTCGGTGCCGGCCAGGTCGTTGTCGATGGTGGACGCCACCCCGACCACCGGCAGCCCGGCGCGTGACAGCGCCAGCGCGCCCGTCTGCGAGCCGTTGCCCCCGATGACCACCAGCCCGTCGATGCCCCGGTCCGACAGGTTGGCCAACCCGGTGGCGCGCACGGGCTCGTCCTTGAAGCCCGGCAGGCGCGCGCTGCCCAGGAACGTGCCGCCGCGCTGCAAGATGTTGCCCACGTCGCGCGCGCCCAGCGGATCGATCTGCCCTTCCACCAGCCCGGAATAGCCGTTGCGGACGCCGAAGACCTCCCAGCCCTTCGCGATCCCGGTTCGAACCACCGCGCGAATGGCGGCGTTCATCCCGGGCGCGTCGCCCCCGCTGGTCAGGACGGCGATCTTTCGAGTCGACATCGGAGGCCTTCCCTATACCACGGCCGAAGCGGCGCGGATCGCGCTACGCTGCGCCGGTGCCCGCCAAGCCGCTCAAAGCCAAACCGACCGACAGCGAGACCAACTACATCACGCCGGCCGGGTTCAAGCGATTGGCTGACGAGCTGACCTACCTGCGCACCGTCAAGCGCCCCGAGGTGGTGGGCGCCCTGTCCGACGCCGCCGCCGAAGGCGACCGGTCCGAGAACGCCGAGTACATTTATCGCAAGCGGCAGCTCCGCCAGATCGACGGCCGCCTGCGGTTTCTGTCCAAGCGCCTCGACAACGTCCAGATCGTCGACCCGGCGGCGCAGCCCAGGCGGGATCGGGTATTCTTCGGCGCCACCGTGACCGTCGAGGACGAAGACGGGGACACCGCCGTCTACCGGATCGTCGGCGTCGACGAGTCGGACGGCGCGGCCGGCGACATCTCGTGGAAGTCGCCGGTCGGGCGCGCGCTCCTCGGCAAGGCGCTGGGCGACACGGTGACCGCCCGCTGGCACGCCGGCCTGCGCGAGCTGACCATCGCCAAGATCGACTACCGCTGACGCGGGAACAGCACGACGGCCGACCGCGGCCCGCGGCGGATCACCAGCGTGCCGCCGGGCGGCGTGACGGCCTTCCAGACCCGGTACCACGGCTCGAGGCGCAGCGCCGCCAGGGCGTCGACCAGCTCCGGGACGTAAAGATCGATCTCGCGGTAGTTGCCCGCGGTCCAGGCGTCGATGGCCGGGCCGAAGCTGTAGGCGGCCAGCGACGCCGCCGGCCGCAGGTCGTTGTGCAGCGCCCCGCCGTAGACCAGGATCAGCGGCCGGCCAGCCGGCCGGGGCAGCGCCAGCGCCTGCTCGATGGCCCGCTGCAGGTGCGCCCCGGTCAACCTCAGCAAGCGGTCGTAGTCGACCCGCCCGCCGGCCTGCAGCGCCTGGTACTCGTGGCAGTCGACGTCCAGCACGTGCGGCGCGACCCCCAGCGCCTTGGCGCGGCGAAGCAGGCGGACGATCTCGTTTTCGGTTTCGGGCGGCCGCTCTGTCGTGCGCGCGACCTCGGCGGTGACGCGCTTTTCGGCTTCGCCGCAGGTCCCGCGCGACACCCAGGTCTCGACGATCAGATGCGCGGCCCGCGGCGCGATCGCCGGCAGCACCTCGTCGGTGAAGCGGGCCAGCGTCGATCGGATCGACGCCGTCTTGGCGGTCTGGTGCAGCTCTCCGAAGGCGACCACGCCGGTCGCGCCCTCGACCAGCGCGGAGACGGCCGCGCCGGGCGACGGAAAGCGCTCCGCGGCCAGCGGCCACGGCGCCCAGGCCGGCGGATGCGCCAGCGCCAGCAGCGCGGCCGCGGCGGGCGCGATCACCGGGCGCCGAGCGTGATGTACTTGAGGCCGTTGGCGGTGCGCAGCCGGACCAGGTGCCCGCCCCGGCGCGGCGCCGACAGCGCGGCGGCCGCGTCTTCGGCGCTGGCCACCCGCTGCCGATCGACCTCCAGGATCACGTCGCCTTCGCTCACGCCGGCGGCCGCGGCGGCGCCGCCCGGCACCACTTCGGCCACCACGGCGCCCCGGGTGTTGGGATCCAGGCCCAGCGACTCGGCCAGCTGCGGCGTCAGCGTCTGCAGCCCCAGCCCCAGGTTGCCGGCCGACCCGTTGCGCGCCTCGGGCGAGGGCAGCTCGCCCAGCGTCACCTCGAACGCCTGCCGCTGGCCGTCGCGAAACACACCGACGGTCACCTTCGTGCCGATCGCCTTGTTCGAGACGGTGTCGATGACGTCGCCGGCGCCGTCGATCTTCTTGCCGTCGATGTCGATGATGACGTCGCCGGCGCGCAGCCCGGCGTGCGCCGCCGGACTGGCCGGGGTCACCTGGGTCACCTGCGCCCCGACGCCCACCGGCAGCCCCTTGGCCGCCGGCTCGCCGTCGTTGGGATCGCCGACCAGCACACCCATGTACGCGTAGCGGACGCGTCCCTCCTTGATCAACGACTCGGCCACGTGCCGCACCTGATTGATCGGAATCGCGAACCCGTAGGCGCCGCCCGGCCCGGTGTTGATGAGCGTGTTGATGCCGACCACCTCGGCCGACAGGTTCACCAGCGGCCCGCCCGAGTTGCCCGGGTTGATCTTGGCGTCGGTCTGGATGTACCGGCGCACCCGCCCGCCCGACATCTGGACGTGTCGACCCACCTTCCCCTTGCCGCTGACGATCCCGGCCGTGACCGTCTGATCCAGCCCCAGCGGGCTGCCCACGGCCAGCACCCACTCGCCCACCTCCAGCGCGTCCGAATTTCCCAGCCGCGCCGCCACCAGATCGCGCGGGGGGTTGTCGAGGCGAATCACGGCCACGTCGGTCTCGGGATCCATGCCCAGCGTCTTGGCCGGAAACTCGCGCCCGTCCGAGAAGGTCACCTTCACCCGCGTGGCGCCGGAGACCACGTGCCGGTTGGTGACGATGTCGCCGCGCGTGTCCATGACGACGCCCGAGCCGGTCCCCCGCTGCGGGCCGGGCGACGGCTCCGGCATCCCGGGGCCGAACTGGAAGAAGCGGCGCAGGAACGGCGCCATCTGCTGGTCCTCGTCGGCCTGGGCGACGCGCGAGCCGCCGATCTCGACGTCGATGCGCACCACCGACGGGCGCAGCGCCTTGGCCACCGACGCGAACGCCGTCGACAGCACGCGCGCCTCGTTGGGCATCTGGGTCTTGGGCGTCACCTGGTTGCCGGGCTGCAGGGCCGGACCCGATGCCGACGGCGTCTCGGCCGCGGCCGGCGCCTGGGCGGGCGTCGCGGGCGCCGGCTTTTGCGAGGCGTTGTCGGACAGACGCGACGCCAGCCGATCGCACCCGAGCAACGCCACCACGCCCAAGCCGACGGAGAGCAAACGAGAAGCCCGGGGCAGGAAGGTCATGGCCGGTATTTAGCGACCGCGGGGGGCGCTTCGCAAGGTCGGGGTTACATTGGCGCCATGCGCGCCATCACCACGCAGCCGGGCCTCGCCGACAGCGCCCGGCTGGAAGATCTCCCCGAACCGCCCGAGGATCCGACCATGCTGCTCGTCGACGCCATCGCCATCGGCGTCTGCGGGACGGATCTGGAAATCCTGAGCGGCGCCTACGGCCAGCCGCCGCCCGGGCGCGAGCGCCTGGTACTGGGCCACGAGAATCTGGGACGGGTACGGCGCGCCCCCGACGGCAGCGGATTTTCCCCGGGCGAGCTGGTGGTGGGCGTGGTCCGCCGCCCCGATCCCGTCCCCTGCCCCAGCTGCGCCGCCGGCGAATGGGACATGTGCCAGAACGGCCGCTACACCGAGCGGGGCATCAGCGGCCGCGACGGATACGCCGCCGAGCGCTACCTGCTGGAGCCGAAGTTCGCGGTCCCGGTCCCGCCCGCCGTCGGAGACCTGGGCGTCCTGGTCGAACCGACGACGATCGTCGCCAAGGCCTGGGAGCAGATCGATCGCATCGGCGCGCGCGCCGTCTGGACGCCCCGGCGCGTGCTCATCACCGGGGCCGGCCCGATCGGGCTGCTGGCGGCGCTGCTGGGGCGGCAGCGCGGCCTGGAGGTGCACGTGCTCGATCGCGTCACCGACGGACCGAAGCCGGGGCTGGTCGCCGCGCTGGGCGCGACGTATCACACGGGCGACCTCAAGAAGATTCCAGCCGCCGACATCGCGCTCGAGTGCACGGGCGCCGGCGAGCTGGTCTTCGACGTGCTGGAAGCGGCGCCGCCCGACGGCATCGTCTGCCTGACGGGCGTCTCGTCGGGGACCCGCACCATCCCGGTCAACCTGACCGCGCTCAACAAGCAGATGGTGCTGGAGAACAACGTCGTGTTCGGCGTGGTCAACGCCAACCTGCGCCACTACCGGGCGGCGGTGACCGCCCTCACCCGCGCGGAGCGCGCCTGGCTGGAGCAGATCGTGTCGCGCCGCGTCCCGGCCACCCGCTGGCACGAGGCGCTGGTCCGCGGCCCGACGGATGTGAAGCCGGTCATCGTGTTCGACGATCATCGATAGCCGCCGCGTTCGGAACTCTTCCTCGATCGCGAGAGGCGCGTTACCTTTGCCCCGTGGTGGTGGTTTCGTCCGACCGCGGGAGCTGGGCTGGTGGCGTTCTGCTCGCCGACACGTACCTGCTGGGCCGGCGCATCAGCCGCGGCGGGATGGGCGAGGTGTTCGAGGCGACGCACGCGCGCCTGCCCGGCCGCTTCGCCGTCAAGATCCTGCTGCCCGAGCTGACCGGGCACCGCGAGGCCTTCGCGCGCTTCTGCCGTGAAGCCGAGGTGATGTCGGAGCTGCGCCACCCGAACGTGGTGCAGATCTTCGACTTCAACACCACCCCCGACGGGCGGCCCTACTTCGTGATGGAGTTCCTGGAGGGGCGCGACCTCGAGACGCGCCTCAACGACACCGGGCCGCTGGCCCTGCCGTTCGCGGTGCGCATCGTCGACTCGGTCGCCTCGGCGCTGGCCGCCGCCCACGCGCACGGCATCGTTCACCGCGATCTCAAGCCGGCCAACATCTTCCTGGTCACGGTGGACGGCCAGCCCGACGAGCTGATCAAGGTGCTGGATTTCGGCATCTCGAAGGTGCGGGCGGCCGGGACGCTGCTGTCCACCCCGACCGACGTGCTGGGGACGCCGCCGTACATGTCGCCCGAGCAGGCACGCGGGGCCACCCACCTCATCGACGGCCGGACCGATCAGTTCGCGCTGGGGGCGATCGCCTACCGGATGTTGACCGGCCACGATCCGTTCAGCGGGTCCGACATCGCGTCGCTCCTCTATCAGGTGGTGCACCAGAACCCGCCGCCGCTGGCCCGGTACGTGCCCGCCACCTGGGACACGCGCGCGCTGCAAGCCGTCCTCGACCGGGCGATGGCCAAGGACCCCGGCCAGCGCTGGCCGGGGATGCTGGAGATGGCGCGCGCGTTCGAGGCGGCCTCCGAGCAGACGCTGTCGCGCTTGCCGGCCGAGGGGGGAGCCGCCGTCGATCTCAGCGCCACGCTGATCGCGGCTCCGCCGCCTCCACCGGGGGCGGAGCCGGCCGCGCTGACCCCCACCCCCGTGGTCCGCCCGCTGGTGCCGGTGGCGGCCGCGCGCGCGGTGACGCCGCCCCCGGTCTCGATCGCGGTCGAGGCCACGGCGCCGGCGCTGGTCACCGACGAGCCTCCGCCGATCCGGACGCCCGGCCCGGTGGCGCTTCCGCCGGCCGCGGCGCCCGCGCCCGCCGCTCACGCGCCGGCGAACACGCCGCTCCTGCGCGAGCCGGCGGCGGCGCCCGCGTCTCGCTACGACTGGGAACCGATCGGCTCGATCGACGAGGTCCCGCGCCAGCATCGCGGGCTGGCGGCGTTCGGCGTGGTCCTGGGCGTGGCGGCCGTTCTGCTCGCGGTCACCGGCGCCTACCGCCGCATCCCCGAGATCGCGGCGGCGGTCAGCCGAGCGCTGCACCACAGGCCCGCGCCGGCCCCCACCGCCAACGAAGCCCGGCCGGCCGCCCCGACGCCGCCGGAACCGGCGCGGACGGCGCCGCCCCAAGCGACGACGCCTCCGGCGGCCGCGCCCAACGCGACCGCGCGCGAACGGCCGGCGGCCCCCGACGTGGCCAGCGATCGCCCGGCCGATCGCCCTCGCCGCGAGCGGCACCACCAACCGCGCACCTCGGGGCCCGACGTCGCCGATCACCCGGGCAGCGTCGAGCTCTCCCCGTCTTCTTCACCGCCGTCATCCGCCGACCGGTCAGAGACCAGGCCCGTGCCGGCGCGGCAGCGCGCCAACCCGTTCCTGGTGGCGCCCAGCGCGCCGCCGCCCGCGGCCGCGCCGGCGCTCGCCGCCCCGTCGGCTCCGCCGGGGTTCAGCATCCAGCCGGCGGCGCCCACCGACGACACGTCCGCCCGCGACATCGCGCCGCCCCCGGGCGGCGACGGCGACCAGCCCCTGCCCCCCAGCGTCCGCTGATCCGCCGAGGTGGCCGGCGGCACGGCCCGGCGCTTGCTTTCGGTTCCCGGGCGGTTACGTTGCGGAGCGCCCGATGACCCCCCTTCGCATCCCCGCCGCCACCTACCGGCTGCAGTTCAACAAGGACTTCACGTTTCGCGATGCCACCGCGCTCGTCGACTACCTGGACGCGCTCGGGATCACCGACGTCTACGCGTCGCCGATCCTCGCCGCGCGCCCCGGCAGCGTGCACGGCTACGACGTCGTCGATCACAGCCACCTCAACCCCGAGCTCGGCACCGAGGGCGACCTCGACGCGCTGGCGGCGGAGCTGCGCCAGCGCGGAATGGGGATGGTGCTGGACGTGGTCCCGAACCACATGTGCATCGCCACCTCGGAGAACCACTGGTGGAACGATGTGCTCGAGAACGGGCGCAGCTCGCCCTACGCGACGTTCTTCGACGTCGACTGGCACCCGCCCAAGCCGGAACTGGACGAGAAGGTCTTGCTGCCGGTCCTGGGCGCTCAGTACGGTCGCGTCCTCGAAAACCAGGAGATCGCGATCGGCTACGAAGGGGGCGGCTTTTTCGCGCAGTACTTCCAGTCGCGCTACCCGATCGGGCCCCGCACCATCCTGCCGCTCCTCGAGCCGATGGTGGCCGACCTGCGCCGCACCCACCCCGACGACCACCCCGACCTCCTCGAGCTGGAGAGCATCGTCACGGCGACCAAGAACTTGCCGACGCGGCTCGAGACCGACTCGGATCGAATCCGGGAGCGCCAGCGAGAAAAAGAGATCGTCAAGCGGCGCATCGACGCGCTGGTGTCGACCAGCGCCGCCGTGCGCGACGCGCTCGAACGCAGCCTCAAGGCCATCAACGGCGAGAAGGGGAACGCCCGGAGCTTCGACGCGCTGGAGGGGTTGCTGGCCGAGCAGGCGTACCGGCTGTCGTACTGGGGCGTCGCCGCCGAAGAGATCAACTATCGCCGCTTCTTCGACATCAACGATCTGGCCGCCATCCGCGTCGAAGAGCCGAAGGTGCTGGAGGCGGTTCACGCCAAGGCGTTCGAGCTCCTGCGCGACGGGAAGATCACGGGCCTGCGCATCGATCACGTCGACGGCCTGTGGGATCCCCTCCGCTACCTTCAGGACCTGCAGCGGCCGCACGAGGGCGAGCCGGCCGCGCCGCCGCCCGGCAACGACCCGCGCCGCATCTACGTGATCGTCGAGAAGATCCTGACCGGCGCCGAAGAGCTGCCCAGCGACTGGCCGATCCACGGCACCACCGGCTACGAGGCGGCCAACGCCATCAACGGCCTGTTCGTCGACCCGGCCGGCTTCCGGGTCATCGATCGCTCCTACCAGCGGCTGCGCGAGGTCACCGGCACCTTCGACGACATGCTCTACCGCGCCAAGAAGCTGATCCTGCGGACGGCCATGTCCAGCGAGCTCTACGTGCTGGCCCGGCGCCTGGACCGCATCTCCGAACAGCACCGCTGGTCGCGCGACTTCACGGCCAGCACGCTGCACCTGGCGCTGGGCGAGGTGATCGCCTGCTTCCCCGTCTACCGGACCTACGCCGAGAGCGACACCCGCGAGATCAGCCCGGGCGACACGCTGCACATCCTGCGCGCGCTGCGTGAAGCGAAGCGGCGCAACCGGTCGACCAGCGAGTCGATCTTCGACTTCATCGGCGACCTCTTGCTGTTGCGCGACCCGGAAGGGATCTCCGACGCCGACCGCGCCGAACGCCGCGATCTGGTGCTGCGGATCCAGCAGCTCACCGGCCCGGTGATGGCCAAGGGGCTCGAGGACACGGTGTTCTACCGCTACTATCCGCTGGCGTCGTTGAACGAGGTCGGCGGGCGGCCGACCACCGGCATCGTCGACGCGCAGCACTTCCACGCGTTCTGCGCGCGCCGGCGCGAGCGCTGGCCGGCCGGCCTGTCGGCCACCTCCACGCACGACACGAAGCGCGGCGAAGACACGCGGGCGCGGCTGGACGTGCTGTCCGAGATGCCGCGCGAGTGGCTGGGCGCCCTCCGACGGTGGGAGCGGCTGAACCGGCGGGCCAAATCCCGCGTCGAGGAGACGCCCATCCCGGGCAGCAACGAGGAGTACCTCATCTACCAGACGCTGGTCGGCGTCTGGCCGCTGGACGCGCTGGCCGGCGATCTGGACGAGGCCGCCCACCAGGTGCTGACCGAACGGGTCAGCGGCTACCTGACCAAGGCGCTGCGCGAGGGCAAGGTCCACACCAGCTGGGTGAACGTCAACGAGCCCTACGAGAAGGCCTGCCAGCAATTCCTGGCGCGCATCATGGAGCTGCGCCACGGCGACAACCCGTTCCTGGCCGACCTGCGCCAGTTCCTGTCGCGGATCGCGCTGCCCGGCCTTTACAACGCGCTGTCGCAGGTGCTGCTCAAGATCACGGCGCCGGGCGTTCCCGATTTCTACCAGGGGACCGAGCTCTGGGATTTTTCGCTGGTGGATCCCGACAACCGGCGCCCGGTCGACTATGCGACGCGCCGCGCGCTGCTCGGCCGGCTGGCCGAGGCGACCGCTGGTGGCGCCGCCGCCATCGAGCAGGCCGTCCAGCAGGCGCTGGCCGCTCCGGCCGACGGGTGGCTGAAGCTGCTGGTCACGTCACGCGCCCTGGCCGCGCGCCGCGCGCACCGGGCGGTCTTCGCCGGCGGCAGCTACGTGCCGCTCGAGGTCAGGGGCGCGCGGGCACGCCACGTGGTCGCCTTCGCGCGCGTCGCCGACGGCGTGGCGGCGATCGCGGCGGTCGGCCGGTTCTTCGCAAATTTGGGCGCGTCGGGGCCGCCCGTCGGCGCGAACGTGTGGGAGGACACGCGCATCGTGCTTCCCGGCGGCGTGGCCACTGGCACATATCGCGACGTCATCGGGAACACGACGGTGGCGATCGATGAACAATCCGGCGCGCGGACGTTGCCAGTTGGCGCCGCGTTTTCCATGCTTCCAGCGGCGTTGCTTTTGCCGGTTGAAGCGACCTCGTCCTGACAAAATTGCTGCCGCAATTTGTCCACACGTGTAAACTGGCGCTGGAACAACCGATGACGCAATGACAGTCCCGCACGCTGGTTACGACGACGTTCACCGAGGCCGCCACGTTTGCCTCCCGTTCGAAACCGATTCCGAAAAGCTCGAGGCTGTCGCGTCCTTCCTGATCGAAGGCCTGACACGCGGCAAGCGATGCCTGTTCGTCGGCACGCCCGACGAGCTGGCCGAGCTGGGCGGCCCCCTCGAAGCGGCCGGCATCTGCGTGTCGCGCGCGCTCTCCCGCCGCAGTGTCTTGTTCTCGACCCGCGAAGACGCCTACCTGAAGGACGGCGCGTTCCATCCGCAGCTCGTTCTCGATCACATCGAGCAGCAAGTGCGGGACGCCGTGGCCGACGGTTTCAGCGGCCTTTACGCCACCGGCGAGCTGGTCTACGAGCCCGCGGGCGAAGATTGGCGGCGCATCGTCTGGTACGAGGCGCAGATCAACGACGCGTTTGCGCGGCTGCCGTTCGCCGCCCTCTGCCGCTACCCGCGATCGGTGGTCCCGGCCGAGCGTGTCAGAGACGTGTTGCGCACCCACCCGGTGGCCGTGGTCCGCGGTGAGAGCTGCACCAACCCGTTCTACGAGCGGACCGAGCTCTCGCTGTCCGACGACAGTCAGGCCCGGCTGGACTGGCAGCTCCGCCAGCTTCGCGTCCAGAACCGCACCGAGCGGCGGCTGGAGGAGCAGACCTACTCGGCCGTGACCGCCGCCGCCGAGCTGGCCACCCAGCTGGAAGCCCTCCGCGCCCAGCTCGGCCTGGCCAAGCACGAGTAAAGGCAAACTTCGGGGCCGCGGGCGGCCTGCCGCCGTGGCGCGGGGGCCGGGGCGGCCGGCGGCTTCTCATCCTTGTTGCCATATTCCGCGAGGCGGGATATGGCCTGTAAGACATGTACATTCTCGTCAACACCGGGGGAGGCGATGCTCCCGGCCTGAACGCCGTCATCCGGGCGGTCACGTTGTCGGCGCTTCGTCGAGGGTGGCGGGTCACCGGAATTCGGCGGGGGTATCACGGTCTCCTCGAATCGCCGCAGGAGGGCCTCATCGAGCTCACCCGCGACAAGGTGCGCGGCATCGCTCACCTCGGCGGGACCATCCTCGGCACGGTGAACAAGGGCCATCCCTTCGAGTTCATCACCGAACGCGACGGCAAGAAAACGACCATCGACGTCTCGGACGAAATCATGCGCCGCTTCCGAGAGATCGGCGCCGACGCCCTGATCGCCATCGGCGGCGACGGCGCCTTCCGGATCGCCACGCGCTTCATCGAGAAGGGCATGCCGATCGTCGGGGTGCCGAAGACCATCGACAACGATCTGTCCTGTACCCAGGCGACCTTCGGGTTCGACACGGCCGTGACGGTGGCCACCGAGGCCATCGACCGGCTGCACAGCACCGCCGAATCCCACGAGCGCATCATGGTCGTGGAGGTCATGGGGCGGTACGCCGGCTGGATCGCGATGCACGCCGGGGTGGCGGGCAACGCCCACGTCGTCCTGCTGCCCGAGATCCCGTACGACATGGACAAGGTTGTCGAGCGGATCAGGCAGCGCTACGCGTCGGGCCGGCGGTACTGCATCGTCGTCGTGGCCGAAGGCGCGCATCCCAAGGACGGCAGCATCAGCACCATCGGCCAGGAGCTGGGGCGCGAAGTCCGACTGGGCGGCCTGGCCGAAAAGATTGGCCACTATCTGGGCGAGCGGACCGGGTTCGAGACCCGCTCGCTGGTGCTGGGCCACCTGCAGCGCGGCGGAAGCCCCACGCACCGCGACCGACTGCTGGCGCTGCGGTTCGGCGCCGCCGCCGTCCGCATGGTCGAACAGGGGAAGTTCGGCCACATCGTCGCCTACCACCCGCCGCACATGGTCCCCGTGCTGATGGAAGAGGCGATCGCCGTCATGAAGACGGTGCCGCTGGACTCCGACACGGTCCAGACCGCCCGCGACCTGGGCATCTGCCTGGGCGACTGAGCGCCACCGTCGGGGACGCCCGACGCAAAATGTCTTTGCTGATGTATCATCGACCCGCCTCGTAGGTCGATGACCGTGGCCCAGGACCAGAAGCCGACGCTATCCGAGCTCGACCCCATGCTGGGCCGGACCGTCGCCGGCAATTTCCGGATCGACGGCCTCATCGGCAGCGGGGCGATGGGGAACGTGTACCGGGCCGAGCAGCTCTCGCTGGGCAAGCCGGTCGCGGTCAAGGTGCTGCACCCGCACCTCATGAGCGACGAGAAGCTGGTCGCGCGCTTCAAGCGCGAGGCCAAGAGCGCCTCGCTGCTCAACCACCCGAACTCGATTCAGATCATCGATTCGGGGCAGGACCACGACGGCACGCTCTACATCGCGATGGAGCTGCTGGCCGGGCGCGATCTGGCCCAGGTGATCCGGGACGAGTTCCCGCTGGCTCTGTCGCGGGTGGTGCGGATCACCTCGCAGGTCCTGTCCGCGCTGGAAGAGGCGCACGCCCAGGGCGTCATCCACCGCGACCTCAAGCCCAGCAACATCATGCTGATCTCGAGGCGCGACGAGCGCGATTTCGTCAAAGTCTGCGACTTCGGCATCGCCAAGGCGACGCTGGACGACGGTAAAGACGACCGCGCCGCGATGCTGACCATCCAGGGCCTGGTGTGCGGCACGCCCGAGTACATGTCGCCCGAGCAGGCGCGCGCCGAGTCCATCGATGGACGGGCCGATCTGTATTCGGTGGCCGTAATCCTGTACCAGCTCGTGACCGGTGACATCCCGTTCCGGGCCGACTCGCCGGTGGCCATCGTGAGCCGGCACCTGGTGGAGGCGCCGCTGCCCCCCACCCGCCGCCGCCCCGACCTGCGCTTGCCCAAGATCGTCGACGACGTCGTCCTGCGCGGGCTCGAGAAGGACCGCGACCTGCGCTATCCGAACGCCGCCGCGTTCCGCGAGGTGCTGGAGGGGGTGCTGGGGGCGACCGGCGGCCCCTCGACCCCGGTGCCGCCCCACCTCCGCGCGTCGAGCCCGACCATCCGCGAGATCTCCGGCACCTCGTCGCCGCCCGGCACCGCCACCGTCCCCGCGCAGCCCGCCTCCGCCCGGTTCGGCACCACCGCGAACATGACCGGCCGCTCGCCGCGCCAGCGGCCGGCGCTGATCTTGGGACTGGTGGGCCTGATGGCGATCTCGTTGATGGCGGCGGTGTACACGTTCCGCGTGCACACGCAGTTCAAGCGGTCGCAGATGGCGGCGGCAGCCGCCCTGGAGGCGGCTCGGGAGACACCGCTTCCGCCTCCCCGGCCCCCGAGTTCGCCGCCGCTGCCGGCCACCGCGCCGCCCGCGCCCGAGCCGGCGCGCGCCGAGCCGGCCGTCGCCCCGGTGCAGCCG
>JAICYS010000007.1 GCA_025934105.1 Myxococcota bacterium
CAGCCACTGGCTGGGTCTGGACGTCCACGACGTCGGCTTCTATTCCGAAAACGGCGCCGCCCGACCGCTGGCGCCCGGGATGGTGCTGACCATCGAGCCGGGCCTCTACGTGGGCGAGGGCGTGGCGGCGCCGGCCGACTACCGGGGCCTGGGCGTCCGCATCGAAGACGACCTGCTGGTCACGGAGACCGGCTACGAGAACCTGACGGTCGCGACCCCCAAGGCCGTCGACGAGATCGAGCGTCTGACGGCTGGCTGAGCAGGCAGGCGGGGAGGCGGGCGGCTAGTGCACCGACGTCGCCGGTGCCCTAGAACTGGAACTCGACGCCGCCGCCGAAATCCAGGGTGGCGTAGTTGTGGCTGCCCTTGAAGGTGGCGTCGTAGTCGATGCGGCCGACGGAGAATCCGACCTGCGCGCCCAGGCCCAGCCAGTCGAAGAAGAAGTAGTTCGCGCCGCCCACCACGCGCGCGCCCAGGCCGACGGCGTCCGAGGCGCCGTTCGGAAACGCGAACAGCAAGCCGACGGCGCTCTTCAGATACGGAACCAGCGGGATGGGCGTGGCGAACGTCCAGCGCGCGCCGGCCATGGTCTCGATCATGTCGCCGGTGTTGGTCCCGCAAACGCCGTTGCTGGTCGTGTCGGCGTTGCAGCCGGAATGTTCGTAGTTGACCTGCAGGTCCAACCAGATGGGCGCGACCACGCCGGAGGTCAGCTTGTACCCGTAGTCGATCGCCAGCTTGGCGCCGGTGAGCGTGTCGCCCATCCCCTGGCCGACCAGCACGTGCAACGACAGGGCGTTGTCCTTCAGGAAGGGGTGGGGGCCGTGCAGCAGGTTCTCCTGCGCGCGCGCCGGCGAAGCCCAAGCTGCGACGACGGTGGCCGCGACCGCCGCCGTCGTCAGCAGCGCCAGGAGTGGATTGCGGTGGCGGACTCGCATAGCCTGAACCCGGCGAGGATATGGAAGATCGATCGCCACGTACAATTTCTTGCAGTGGCGGTGTGACCGGGATCGCGCGCGCCCTGATGCTGGCCGCGCTCCTGGCCGGTTGCGCGGGACGGCACGCCGGCGCGCGGACGCTGGCCACCGTCGGCGCCATCGTGGTGGGGGCCGGCAGCGCGAGCTGGGCGGCCGGCGAACGGATCGAGGGCGCTCACCCGTCCGCGGCGACGGCGCTCGCGCGCGGGGGCTTCATCAGCGCGGCGATCGGCCTGGCCGCCGTGGTCGCGGCGGGAGGGTGGATGGCGGCCGCCGTCGCCTGCAACGCGGACCCGGACTGCCCGGAAGAGGAGACCTGCCGCGAGGTGCCGGCACCTCCGGGCGGCGTGCCGTACAAGCAGTGCGTTCCGCGCGCGCCCTGATCGGCTGGCGATCAGGTGTCGATGTCGAGGTCGGTCCACTCGTCCGCCGAGCGGTTGGCGGCCGGTGGCGTGCGCAGGGCGGGCTCGGACCATTCGTCGTGGTCGACCACCTTGACGGCTGGGCTGCTGGGGCGAGGCGGGGGCGGCGGCTCTTCCGCCTGCTCGGAGCTGCGCAGGTCCATGGGCAGCGTCTTGCGCCGCTCTTTCTTCTTCGTCAGCAGGATGGGCGCGGCCTGCAGGTTCGGGTTGGTGACGTCGAAGCGGACCGGGGGCGGTTCGGGCGGCGCGCCGGCGGTGGCGACCGGGCCCGACGGGCGGCGCGCCGGGGCGGCCTGGGCGGCGTTCCGCTCGAGCGAGCGCCGGTAGCGAACCGACCCGTAGCACTGCTGCAGCTCGTCCCGCAGCTCCTCCATCGACTGGTGCCGCTTGAGGGGGTCCTTGGCCAGCGCCTTCATGATCAGCGTCTCGGCCTCGGGCGTGATCTCGGCGGCCGGCGCGCGCTGGCGCGGCGGCATGACCGGCTCCGAGACGACCTTCAGCATGACGTCGACGGCGGTCTCGCCCGCGAACGGGATCGTGCCGGTCAGGATCTCGTAGAAGATGATGCCCAGCGCGTAGATGTCCGTGCGCGGGTCCGAGACGCCGATGCGCGCGGTCTCGGGCGCCATGTACTCGGGCGTCCCGAACACCACGCCCTGCTGCGTGACCCGCCCTTCGGCCACGTTCGGGTCGCGCACCTTGGCGACGCCGAAATCCAGGATCTTGACGAAGTCGAAGCCCTTCTCCCGCTCGGTCACCGTGTGCGTGCCGCTCTCGTCGCTGATCTGGCGAATCAGCTCGCGCCGCCCTTCGCGCGGCGTCAGCATGATGTTCTCGGGCTTGAGGTCGCGGTGGACGATCCCCTGGGCGTGGGCGGCGGCCAGCGCCCCGGCGATCTGGTTCACGATGGTGATGGCGCGCAGCAGCTCCAGCCGGCGCTCCCGCTGCAAGAGCGCGTCCAGCGGCTCGCCGCGCAGGAACTCCATCACGAAGAACACCGTCCCGTCGCTGGACTTGCCGAAGTCGGTGATGTCGACGATGTTCGGGTGGTTGATCAGGCTGGCCGCGCGGGCCTCGCGCAAGAAGCGCTTGATCGACTCCTCGCGGCCGCCGTAGCCGTCGTGGAGGATCTTCACGGCGACTTCCTTGCCGATGTAGACGTGCTCGGCGCGGTAGACCACGCCCATCCCGCCGCGGCCGACGATCTCGTGCAGCTTGTACTTGCCGACCGTCGTCCCGGCGCGGGCGTCGGCGGCGATCACTTTGGGGATCACTCTGTTCACGGGCGGCTCGCGCGTTGAATCGGAGGACTGCCTGTCGCGGGGGCCCGGGGGGGAACCTCTCGGGGCACTGTCACCCTCAAGCATGCCCTCCCGAATTACGTATTCCTAGTGTTTTTCCGACGAGCCACAAGGGGCCACCCGCACCACAGTGTGCGCGGCCGCGTACACCGGCGCGCGGCGTGCGAGTTCGTCGTATGGTGGGGCCATGCGACCCGACGGACGTCGACCGGACGAACTGCGCCCCATTTCGATCACCCCCGATTGCAACCGCTACGCGGAGGGGTCGGCGCTGATCGCCTTCGGCGAGACGCAGGTCATCTGCACCGCGTCGGTCGAGGAGAAAGTGCCGGGGTTCCTCGAGGGGCAGGGGCGCGGCTGGGTGACCGCGGAATACGCGATGCTGCCGCGCTCGACGCACACGCGCTCGTCGCGCGCCGGGGGCGGGCGCGGGCAGGAGATCCAGCGCCTGATCGGCCGTTCGCTGCGGGCCGCCGTCGACACCAAGGCCATGGGCCCGCGCCAGATCACCATCGACTGCGACGTGATTCAGGCCGACGGCGGGACGCGGACGGCGGCCATCACCGGCGGGTGGGTGGCGCTGGCGCTGGCGTTGCGGCGGCTGCAGCGCGCCGGCAAGATCACCAAGCAGCCGCTGCGCCAGCCGGTGGCGGCCATCTCGGCCGGGATCATCGACGGGGAGGCGCGCGTCGACTTGCCCTACGCCGAAGACTCGCAGGCCGAGGCCGACTGCAACTTCGTCATGACCGGCGACGGCCGGTTCGTCGAGATTCAGGCCACCGCCGAGAAGGACGCCTTTTCCGCCGAGCAGTACGGGGCGCTGGTGGCGCTGGCGTCGAACGCCATGAAGACGCTGTTCGCGCGCCAGCAGGAGGCGCTGGGCCGGGGCCGGCCGTGAAGGTCGTCGTCGCCACCCGGAACCGAGGCAAGCTGCGCGAGCTGGTCCCGTTGCTGTCGGAGGCGGGGTTGGGGCTGGAGCTGGTGACCATCGACGATCTGGCGCCCCAGGCCGAGTTGCGCGAGGACGGCGACACATTCGACGCCAACGCCTTCGCGAAGGCGCGGCAGGCGGCGGCCGCCACCGGCCTGCCGGCGCTGGCCGACGACTCGGGGCTGGAGGTCGACGCGCTGGGCGGCGCGCCGGGGGTGTACTCGGCCCGCTACGCCGGGCCGGGCGCCGACGACGCGCGCAACAACGCCAAGCTGCTGGCGGCGCTGCGCGCGTCGCCGGCGCCGCGGACCGCCCGCTACCGGTGCGTGGCGGCCTACGTCGACCCCGCGCGCGGCCTGGAGATGGCGCGCGCCGGAAGCTGCGAGGGGGAGATCCTGGCCGACCCGCGCGGCGACGGCGGGTTCGGCTACGACCCGCTGTTCCTGGTGCCCGCCCTCGGGCGCACGATGGCCGAATTGCCGCTGGAGCAGAAGAACCGTCTCTCGCACCGAGCGGCCGCGTTCCGCGCGCTGGCCGATGCGCTGAGGGGCGCCCTCTTTAGTGCCGGGTGAGCACCAGGTAGAAGACCAAGGTCATGCCGCCGACGACGAAGGCGGAGATGGCCAAGCCGATGCGCTCGCGCAGGCGGCGCCGGCGTTTCTCGTCACGCAGCTGGCGGCGCCCGCCGCGGGTGCGGCGGCGCATGGACGCCTGACGGTAATACTCTTCCCACGCGTCCCACGACTGCGAGAGCACGGATGGCTGAGCTTCGCCATTGCTGGCCGACGGGGCTTCCTGCATGGCGCGCCTACATTAACGCCTTCGACACCGTTTGCAACCGGGTCGCCGGCCGGCGCGCCGCGTGAGGTCAGCCGACGTCGGGATGCCCGGCGCGGCGGACCACCGCCACCGACGCCAGGAACGGGATGGCCAGCAACAGCGCCGCGACCAGAGCTCGGGTCACCATGGAAACGACATCGACGCCCGTCGCCCACCACTTGAGTGGCGGCGGCCCATCCCCATGCTGCTTCACATGGGGACGGACGGGACGGGTGGTCGGCTGACCGTGGCGCTCAAGGATCGACCTGACCGCTTGCCGCTCGTGGCCGACCTGCTGATGGACGCGGCGTACGCGGACGACCGGCTGGAGGGCGAGGAGAAGAGCGCGGTGAAGCGGATGCTGCGCGAAATCCTGGAGGTGCCGAGCTTGCCGATCGATCTCGACTTTCGCGTCGACGAGTTTGACCCGAAGGCGTTCGACCGCGACAGAGTCCTGGCGGCGTTCGCGGCCGATCCGAAGCCGCTGAAGCAGCGGCTGCTGGAGCTGGTGGCCGCCGTGCACGCGGCCGACGGCGAGATCGATTTCGCCGAGGACGCGCAGCTGCGCGAGGTCGGGGCGGGCCTGGGCCTGGCGCCCGAGGACTTTCAAGACCTGGTCGTCGAGGTGGTCGAGGAGATCGACCTCGGCGAGGACCTGGGCCGGCTGCGCTACGGCGAGTAGGCCGCCGCCCGGCCGGCGGCTACCACCGGGCGTTGCGGGCCATCTCCAGCGCCTTTTCGGGCCACCAGGCGCCCGCCGCCGGGCCGTGGTTGCAGCGGCCGTCGGACTCGCCGGGCGGCTTCAGCCAGTAGAACGCGTCGCAGAGCGGGTCGCCGGTGTTGGTGGTGGGCGGCGAGCCCAGCGCGCGGCCGTCGGGGTTGCACCAGGCGCGCTCGTCGTCGCCGGACACGCCCGCGGGGGGCCCATTGCCGTTCCGCCCGGTGTCGATGATGAAGTGCTTGCCGCCCAGCAGGGCCGAGAGCTGGTGCCCGTACCGCAGGAGGTCGGCGGTGGCTTGATAGTTCGAGACGTTCAGCGAAAAACCGTCGGCCAGAGCGATCCCCGCCGCCTGCAGGCGCGGCGCCATCTCCGCGGCCTTCACCCAGGCCGAGTGGCCCGCGTCGAGGTAGACGGCGGTTCCGGGCAGGGCCGTCAGCTTCTCGACCGCGTAGCGGAGCATGGCGATGCGCTCGGCCTGCTTGGCCGGCGACAGGCACTTGGTGAGCAGCGGCAGCCCGTCGGGCTCGAGCACCACGACGGCGCGCCGCGAGCCGATCCCGTTCGCCACCTTGTCGATCCAGGCGTGGTACCCCTGGACGGAGCCGGCGCCCCCCGCCGAGTAGCCGCCGCAGTCCCGGTAAGGCAGGTTGTAGAGGATCATGACCGGCAGGCCGCCGGCGCGCGTGCGCACCAAGACGTAGGTCTTCACCGCCGTCTCGATCTGCGGGAACCAGTTGCCCATCCACCCCGCCGAGGGCTGGCCGGCGATCTTGTCCATGGCCGCGGCGTCGGCGGGACGGGTGGCGCGCCACTGGTCGGCGGTGCGCCGGGCGTTCGACTCGGGATCCAGCACCCAGTACGCGTCCTTGAACGGGTTCTCGCCCTTGCGGCGGGGCGACGTCATGCTGGCCCGCGGCTGACCGGCGGCGCCCGAGGCGGGGATGGTGGCGGGGCCCGGCGGGATCACACAGGCGGCGGCCAAGACCGCAATCGGCGCTGTCCACCGCAGGCCTCGAAGCGACATGCCCGCTTGGATATCACGCCGCCGGCGGCAGCAGCCGCCGGAACGTCAGGCCCTGAACGATGATCGAGAAGACGACCACCATGTACGTCATCGCCAGCAGCAAAGAGCGCGCGGGCAGCGCCGGGGCGACGGCCAGCGCCAGCGCCACCGCCAGCCCGCCGCGCAGGCCGCCCCAGGTCAGGATGCGGACCGCGCGCGGCGGGAAGCTCTTGCGGGACAGGGCCACCAGCGTTCCGCCCACGCTCAGCCAGCGGGCCAGGAGCACGGTGGGGACGGCCAGCGCGCCGGCCGCCAGCACGCGCCACCCGAAGGGGATGATCAGCACCTCGAACCCGAGCACGGTGAAGAGGCCGACGTTCAAGAACTCGTCGATGAGCTCCCAGAACGTGTCCAGGTGTTCGATGGTGTGCGCCGACATGGCGCGCGCGCGGCCGGTGTTCCCGATCAGCAGCCCGGCGACCACCACCGCCAGCGGCCCCGACGAGCCCAGCGCGGAGGCCAGCGCGTACACCCCCATGGCCAGCGCCACGGTCAGGAAGACTTCGACCTGGTAGTTGTCGACGGTGCGCAGCAGCCGGTACGTCAGCCAGCCGAACAGCAGGCCAAGGGCGATCCCGCCGATCACCTCGCGCGCCAGCAGCAGGGCGACCTCGGCCGCGCCCGACGTCCTGCCGCCCGCCACGCCCGCCAAGACGAAGAACAACACCACGCCGACCCCGTCGTTGAACAGCGACTCTCCGGCGATCTGGACCTGGAGGCGCTTCGGCGCGCCGGTCGAGCGCAGCATGGCCAGCACCGCGATGGGATCGGTGGGCGAGATGAGCGCGCCGAACAGCGCCGCGGCGCCGATCCCGATCGGCAACCCCACCGCGCGCCCGATCAGCACCGTGACCGCGGTGACGATCGCCGTCGAGACCACCACGCCGACGGTGGCCAGGACGCCCACGATCAGCCGCTCGCCCCACAGGGCGTCGAGGTCGACCTCCAGCGAGCCCGAGAACAGCAGGAACGCCAGGACCACGTTCAGCAGCGTGTCGCGGAATTGCAGCCGCTCGGCCACCGATTCGGCCCAGCCGCCGAGGGGCAGCCCCAGCGCGTTCGCGACCGTGAGCGGGACCGAGACCGCCAGCGCCAGCACCATCACGCCGATGGTGGTGGGCAGCTTGATCCAGCGGTCGTTGATGAAGCTGAACAGCGCGGCGATCGCCATCACCGCGGCGAACACCGGAAACGCGGCCACGGCTACCGGTTGTCGGGGACTTCGGGCAGCGCGCGGCGCTGGCGGCGCTCTTCCAGACGCTGGCGCCGCCGGGCCCGCCACTCGCTCTCGCCGGGGAGCCGCATGCTGATGTCGACCCCGCCCATGACCGCGATGCCGCGCACCCGCAAGAGCGGCGCGTCCGGATCGGGCGTGGGGGGCGACCGGTTCACGTTTTGAAAGCCGCCCATGACGGCGGTGCCGTGCACCTCCACGGCCAAGCCGGGCGGAACCAGGATCTGGACGCCGCCGAAGATGGCCTTGACCTCGAGATCGATCACGCCGCGCGGGAACCGCGCCTCGCGCAGGTCCAGGTTGGCGCCGCCCATCATGGCCACCACCTTGAACCGCCGCGGGACCGTCCAGGAGCCGCGCCGATCGACGCCGCCGAACACCGCGTAGACCGTCTGGGGTGGCGCCTCGGCGGCGTCGCCGGCCGGCACCAGCGCCACCGAGGACGCGGGCGCCGTGATCGAGGCCGCGTTGGGCAGGTCGGCCAGCAGCGCCTGGATCTCGGCGATCGAGTCGGTGGTGTGGACCCGGGTCACGCGCCGCTCGAACTCGTCGACGTCCATCGCGTCCTGCGCGAAGGCATCTGACAACACCGCGATGGCGCGCTCTCGCGCGTCGTGGACCCGTTCAAGCGCCGCCATGCCCGCATCTTACCCTTGAACCGGCAGCTCGACGACGACGGTGACGCCCTTTCCCGGCGATCTCGTGCACCGCCGTCGAAATCGCGTCACGTTCGGCCGACGATCCGCGCCGGACGCTTCGTTGCTTCTCCTCACAATACCTGCGGGTATTCCTCGTCGTCGCGCCTCGCGTCCAGCGCGGCTTGTCGGCCTCGGCGTTGACGCTATTTCGACGGCGGTGCACGAGCGCTTCCCTCAGATGTTGGCGGACGCGCACGCTTCGGTCATCGTCCGGCGGCATCGAGGCGCTGTTCCGGATCGGCGAGGCGTTGGTGATCGCGGCCCAGGATCGCGATGAGGGCCAGCCCCCCGGCCAGCGCGATGCCGAGAGGTCCGGAGCATCGCGGCTTGCGATGCCGGCGCCGGTCGAATCGAGCAAAACGCAACAAATCCCGCATGCTAAGGTGCGCGCCGCCATGACCACGTCCCCGATGGGACCCGCCGAGATCTGCGCTTGCCTGTCGCCGCTGCTGCTGGAGGAGCGGCGCGCGCGCATGGACGCGGCGGCGGCGACGCGCCTGGGCGGGCTGCGGCTGGTCATCGAGAACCTGCACGATCCCCACAACGGCGCGGCGGTGCTGCGCAGCGCCGAGGCGTTCGGCGTCCAGCGGGTCGAGGTGATCGAGACCGTCGAACGCTTTCGTTTCTCCAGCACGGTCACGCAGGGCTGCGAGAAGTGGCTGGACGTCGTGCGCCACCGCAGCCTGCCCGCCGCGCTGGTCGGTTTGCGCAGCGAAGGGTTCGTGGTCTACGCCGCCGTGCCCGGCGCGGCGGCCGCGCTGGACGAGCTGGACTTCTCGCGTCCGGCGGCGGTCATGGTCGGCAACGAGCACGAGGGGCTGACCGCGGATGCGATCGCGGCGGCCGACGTGCGTTTCGGCGTCCCGATGTTCGGGCTGACGCAGAGTCTCAATCTTTCAGTGGCGGCCGCCCTCATCGTGTCGCGCGCGGCCGCGCTGCGCCGGCGCGCGCTGGGGCGCGACGGCGACCTCGACGAAGCGGCGGTGCTGGCGCTGCGGGCGCGGTTTTACGCGGCGTCGGTGCGCGGCGCCGACGCCGTCCTGAGCCGCGCCGCCGCGAGGGTTTCTTGAACCGCAGGGTTCGGGCGATAGACTGACCGGATGGCGCCCGGCCCTTCGCTCGACGATCGCGATCCGCGTGCCTCCGGCAAGCGCCGGCGGAAGAAATCCGGCAAGGGGCTGCGGACCGTGACCCGGGCCGGGCGGGCGGGACGGCCGGCCTGGCTGCGGGCGGCGCGGATCGCCGGGACGATCGCGGTGCTGGGGCTGTTCGCGGGCGTGGCGGCGCTGGTCGGGATCTTCAGCTACTACGGCAGCGATCCCAAGCTGCCCGATCTGTCGCGCCTCGACAGCTACCGGCCCAAGCAGGTGACCCGCATCCTGGACCGCTCCGGCGTGGCGATCGGCGAGATGGGGACCGAGAAGCGCACCGTCGTCCCCTACAGCGCCATCCCGCAGGTGCTGGTGCAGGCGGTGGTGTCGGCCGAGGACGCCGATTACTTCAAGCACGGCGGGCTCGACTACCGCGGGATGGCGCGGGCCTTCGTCGAGGACGTGCTGCGCGGACGCCGCGCCCAGGGCGGGTCCACCATCACGCAGCAGGTGGTCAAGAACCTGGTGCTCTCGCCCGAGCGGACGCTGCGCCGCAAGGTGCAGGAGATCATCCTGGCCCGCCAGCTCTCGCAGAAGCTCTCGAAGGAAGAGGTGCTGGCGCTGTACCTGAACCAGATCTATTACGGCCACGGCCGGTACGGTTGCGAGGAGGCGGCTCGGTACTTCTTCGGCAAGTCGGTGCGCGACATCGATCTGGCCGAGGCGGCGCTGCTGGCCGGCTTGCCGCAAAGTCCGGAGCGCCTGTCGCCGCGCAAGCACCCGGACGCCGCCAAGACTCGCCAGCGCTACGTGCTGGGGCAGATGGCCGAGCACGGCTACATCGACCGGGCCACCGCCGACCGCGTGGCGGCCCAGCCCATCCGGCTGGTGCGGGAGCCGGCGTCGGCGCGCGGCGTGGCGGCCGAGGCCGTCGACATCGTGGGCGGCGTGCTGGCGGAGAAGCTGGGCGACCGCCAGGCGCTGGAGCAGGGCCTGACGGTCACGACCACGCTGGACGCCCGCCTGCAGGAGCTGGCGCGCACGTCGCTCGAGCGCGGGCTCGAGGACGTGGACGCGCGCCAGGGGTTCCGCGGGCCGTCGGGCCACCTGGCGGGCAAGGCCCTGGACAAGCACCACGCCGAGCTGGCGCGCGCGCACGCCAAAGGGGTGCGCGACTCGGAGATCATCGAGGGGATCGTCACCCGGCTGGAGCTGGACGCCGGGAACCCGAAAGGGGGGCGACTGTTCGTCGACGTCGGCGCGCCCGACGGCAAGGACGGCATGGTCGATTTTTCACTCGAGACGCGCTACGCGAAAGGGCCCAAGCCGCTGGGGGCGCGTTTCAAGCCCGGCGACCTGGTCCGCGTGCGCTGGGCCGGCGACCGGCCGCGCCCCGACGAAGGCGGGCTGCCGCTGGCGCTGGAGCTGGGCCCGCAAGCGGCCATGGTCGTGATGGATCCGGCCACGCACCAGGTCCTGGCGCTGGTCGGGGGGTACGATTTTCACGCCGGCGGCTTCGACCGCAGCGTGCGGGCGCAACGGCAGCCGGGCTCGGCGTTCAAGCCGATCGTCTACGCGGCGGCCATCGAGGCGCGCAAGATCACGCCCGCCACCATCATCAACGACGCGCCCGAGGTGTACGACCTCTGGAAGCCGCAAAACTACGAGAAAGAGGAGTTCCGCGGCCCGGTGCGCGTCCGGACGGCGCTGGCGGATTCGATCAACACGGTGGCCATCAAGGTCCTGTCGGAGGTCGGCATCGACCAGGTGCGCACGGTGGCGGCGCGGATCGGCATCACGTCGCCGATTCCGCCCGACATCGGGCTGTCGCTGGCGCTGGGCTCGCTGACCGTGACGCCGCTGGAGCTGGCCAACGCCTACGCGACGTTCGCCAGCGGCGGGATGGCGGCCAAGGTCGATCGGTCGTCGCTGGTGACGGGGATCGGCGACCAGAAGCTGCCGGCGCCGCAGTTGCAGTCGGGCCTGCCGCCCGAGGTGGCCTACGTGATGGTGTCGCTGATGCGCAGCGTGATCGACGAGGGGACCGCGCGCACCGCCGTCGGGGCCAAGCTGCACCGCCCGGCGGCCGGCAAGACCGGCACGTCGAACGGCCAGCGGGACGCCTGGTTCGTCGGCTTCACGCCCGATCTGCTGGCGGCGGTCTGGGTCGGCTTCGACGACATGAAGAAGCTCGGACGCGGCGAGGCGGGCGGCAAGACGGCGGCGCCGATCTGGGCCGACTTCATGATGAAAGCCACCGCCGGCAAGCCGACGCGCGACTTCACGCAGCCGGCCGGCGTGGTGGTTCAGCGCATCGACAAGGCGTCCGGTCTGCTGGCGGCTCCGGGCCAGGAGACCGGCACGCTGGACGAGGTGTTCGTGGACGGCACGGCGCCGACGCAGCAAGCGGCGGGGGCGGGGCAAGAGACCAACCCCGACAAGCTGCTGCTGCAATAACGGCCGACTCTCCGCGCGGCCGTTTCACAGGGCGCCGAGAAGCGGCGGACCGCTACTCCCGGATGGGGGTCGCCTTCAGCGCGGCCTTGCCGTCCTTGACGTAGACCGAGAAGCGGACGGTCTTGCAGCCGTGCTTGCCGACCAGGGCGGCCTTGTTGTCGCGAAGCTTCTCCAGGAACTTGGCCTGCGTGAGGCCGACCAGCGGCTCGCCGCACTGGCGCTTGGTGGCGACGAAGTCGTCGAACACGTGCCGGAAGTGGGCCTCTTCCTCTTCGTGCTCGTTGTAGGGGACGATGCGCGTCGCCTCGCCCTCGGGCATCTGCTTTTCCGCCTCGGCCGCGTTCTCGTCCACTTCGGCGAGCGCGCTGGCCGGCAACGTCGCCCACGGGGCTGGCTTGAGGGCGGGAGCGGCCGAGACGGCGCCTCCCGCGGCGGCCACCGCGGCGGCCGAGAACGGCTGCGGGGCGGGCGGCGGCGCCAGCGAGGGCAGCGGCGGGGGAAAGGCGGGCGGTGGCGGCGGGAACGCCGGCGGGGGCGGGGGCGCCGTGAAGGCGGGCGGCGGCGGCGGGAACGCCGGCGGCGGTGGCGGCGAGCCGAATCCGGTGCCGCTGGCCGGCAGGTCGAAGGTGCTGCCGCCCGACGGACCGAGGATCGCGTTCAGGTCCTTGCCGGCCATCTCGGGGCGGCCGCCGGGGGCCAGCGTGAACCGCTCGACGGCGGCGTTCACGTCGCGCGCCAGGCCACCGATGCGCCCGGCGTACTTGCCGTCGTCGATCTTGTGGATGTCGCCGGCCGCCAGCCGCTGCAGCTCGCGACGCAGCTTGCGCAGCGGCTCCTCGACCTCGATCCGTTGCAGGACCAAGCCGACGGCGATCATCGCGAACGTCAGGATGACCAGGCCGACCCAAGGGAAGTTCCCCCACCGCAGATCGCTGGCGCGCACGTTCGAGAGCAGCGCGCCGAGGTCGGTCTTGGCCGGCTGCACGCCGATGAGCGCGTAATAGGCCTGCTGCTCGCTGGCCTGCCCCGGGAACGGGGCCGCCACGACCAGCAGCTTGTCCTGACCGGCGGTGAGCGGCAACGCCGGCGTGCGCTTCAGCGACGCGATCTCGGCGCCGTGCTGCGCGATCAGATCCGGCAGCGCCTCGAGGGTGGCGGCCGGCCGCGACGAGGCCACCACCTTGCCGTGCAGGAGCAGCGCCACGTCGACGTCCAGGTTCTTCTTCAGCCGCGCCACCAGCCCGGGCCCGGTCTCGGCGGCGATGTAGATCGCCCCCACGATGCGGTCCTTGCTCTTCGACAGCACCGGGGCGCCGGCCACCCGTTCGAGCTTGCCGCCGATGCCCCAGACGTCGTCGGACAGGTAGCCGCGCAGGGCGTCCGCCACCACTTCGATGCCGCCGATGTAGTCGCCGTACTCGTTCTGGTCGTCGCCGCCCACCCGCGCGATGACGCGCCCCTTGTTGTCGACGGTGACGATCTCGTCGATGCCCCCCGTCGACAGGTCCGGCAGCAGGGTGCGGATGCGGTCCTGGATGGTCCGGTGGATGACCGCGTACTCACCCGAGCCGCGCGAGGCGGCGTCCAGCGACTCCGACAAGATGGCGTCTCGCCCCAGCTTGGAGACGCGGTCGATCCACTTGTGGGCGTCGACCTTGAACATCTGCTCGGCGGCGTACTCGGCGCGGTCCAGCCGCTGCCCCTCCAGCGCCCCCAGTTTTTGTACGGCGGGGCGGGGGGCGATGAGAGCAAACGTGCCGGCGACGGCGGAGACCAGGGCGATGAGGATGAACCAGATCTTCGATAGGAACATGGGCTCCTCGTCGCGCTATTCGGTCGGCTCTTTCTCTCCGGGGGCCCCGACCTTCACCGTCAGATCCGCTTTCGCTCCCGTGTCGACCTCTTGCTGGGCCGCCCACTTGCCGCGGGTCCAGACCTTCAGGTTGGCCTTGCCGTCCGGAACGCCGGGAATCGAGAACGCGCCCCTTTCGTCGACGGTCGCGTAGTAGGGCGAGTCCACCACCAGGACCGACACCATGATGTGCGGGTAGTCGGCGTCGCGAATCGCGAACCCACCCAGGCTGTCGAACTTCTGGCGGCGCATCGCCCCGGCCGGCAGCAGCTCGGGCGGCATCACCGACGGCGTGGCGGGCGTCGACAGGTTCAACTTCACCTTGCCGGTATTCTTGATTTCGATGACCGACCCGGGACCGACCACCACCAGGCGCGGCCGGGCGTCCAGGCCGCCGATCTCGACGGTCACGGTGCGGGCCGGCGGCGGGTGCGCGCCGTTGACGTTCTCCAGCACGACGGCCGTCTCCAGCTTGGCGCCGCCGGTGGTCTGGACCGGGACGTTGCCGTTTTCGATCCGCCAGTAACCCTGGTAGAGGCGTGTGGAACGCTCCGCCTCGGGCAGCTTGACGGTGCCCTTGACGGTGGCGGCGCGGGCCGCCGGGCCGACCGCGAGCAACAACGTCGTGGCAAGCGCGAGACGGACAGCGGGGGGAAAAAGACGAAGGACCATCCGCGGGGTCGGATCCCGAAGGGGCGCTGAGCCCCGAAAGGAGGTCAGCAGGCTAACGTGGCTCTTTCCCTGCTGTCAATGTGAGATCTCGCGCATCTGTTGCTTCGGCCGGTGTTTCGGTCGGCGCTTCGTGAACGAGGCGCCCCGGAACACCGAGCCGGATCCCCTCTCGGCGCAGGCGAACGACCAGTCGTTTGCGGACTTCGTGGCCGGCGGCGGCCTGCGCCTGCACCTCGGGGACCTCCAGGCCACAGGCCCAGACCTGACCCGCCTCGGTCAGGTCGGCCAGGCGCGCGGCCGGCTTGCCGCCGACCAGCGCCGGCAACTCGGCCAGGGCGCGCGCCAGCTCGTCGTTCAGCGTGGCTTCGACCTTCGCCACCGGCGTGTCGTGCGCGACCGTCACGTTGACCGCCATGCCGACCGGCGCGGCGGGCAGGTGGAAGTTGGTCAGGATCGCCTGCGAGAGCTTGGTGTTGGGGACGATGATGGTGTTGCTGGCCAGCGTCCGCAGTCGCGACGACCGCCAGCCGATGGACTCCACGAACCCCTCGCCGCCAACGCCGCCCGCGTCGTTCATCTTGATGTAGTCGCCGTTGCGGATCGGCCGATCGGCCAGCAGGTAGAGGCCGGCGAAGAAGTTGGCCAGCGTGTCTTGCAGCGCCAGCGCCACCGCCAGCGACCCGACGCCGAGCGTGGTCAAGAGCGGCGTCACCGGGACGCCCAGGCTCTCGAGCGCCGTGATCACCGCCACGGCGCCGACCAGCAGGCGAACCGACACCCGCGCGACGACCACGGCCGGCTTGATCGACGGGTGCTTGGTCGCATACTCGGTGACCGCCGCGACGGCGATGCGCGACACCACCAGCGCGCAGGCCAGCACGAACCCGATCAGCAGCGCGCCGTTCAGCCAGCGGCCGAGGCGCCCCGGCAGCCCCAGGTCCGGCACCCACATCAGGCCGCCGACCACGACGGCGCAGGCGGCCGGCGTCGCCACGGCCGGACGGCTCTCCAACCACCGGCCGCTCAGCGCGCGCGCGACCCGCGCCGCCAGCGCGCCCAGCAGGAGCAAGGCCAGGAGCAGGATGGGAACCAGCAACTCAGGCGGAGCGTGAATGTCGATCCCGGCCAGCCGCATGGAGGTTTCAATTCGTATATCCTGTTTGGCTTCGATGAGCACCCGCCCCAGCCAGACCTTGGAGACGTTCCCGAACCCCAAGCCGGACCGCGACTACCACATCAAGTTCGCGTGCCCGGAGTTCACCTGCCTCTGCCCCAAGACCGGCCAGCCCGACTTCGCGGTGATCCACGTCGACTACGTCCCCGACCAGCTGTGCGTCGAGCTCAAGTCGTGGAAGCTGTACCTCTGGTCCTACCGCGACGCGGGCGCCTTCCACGAGGCGGTCACCAACAAGATCCTCGACGACCTGGTGGCGGCCGTGAAACCCCGCCAGGCCCGCGTCGAGGCCGTGTTCAACGTTCGGGGCGGCATCACGACCACGGTCGTCGCCGAGCACGGAATCTGAGCGTCACGGCCAGCGGGCGCGCAGGGTGAGGCCGACCAGCTGGGCGATGGTGTGGTACGTGCCGACCGGACCCTCCCGGCCGCCGGTCGAGTCGGCGTCGAGGACGTAGACCAGCATGTAGCCGAGATCGCCGGTGAAGCGGCCGCGCGTGTACCCGAGGCCGACGGTGCCGTCCAGCCGGTTGCCGTCGGGCAGTCCGGGGCCGAGCCCTTCGGACGGGATCGCCTGCTGGTCGAAGATGAAGCCGGCGCGCAGGTGCAGTTCGGCGCGCGGCAGCGCCACCCGATAATCGCCGCCGAGGCGCGCGGTGAAGGCGTTGTGTCCGTCGGGCCGAAGCACGTGCGCGGGCGCGGTCTGGAACGCGATGTCGACCTCATCGTAGGTGCTCCACAGGACGTAGTTGAGGTCGGCCTCCAGCAGCAGCTCTTCGCGCGGCCGGAACATCACCCCCGCCGTCAGCGCGTCCGGCAGCGTGATCGTCGCCGTCCCGGGCTGGTCGGGCAGCGCGGGCGCGAAGTCGGGGTTGGTGGGATCGAAGTCGGCCTGGCCGTCGAACTTCAGCCTCACGCGCCGGCGATACGTCAGGGCCGCCTGCAGCCGGTTGGGCAGCGGGCGAACCAGCAGGGCGGCGTTGAAGCTGTATCCCCAGGTGCCGCCGCCCAGCTCGACCTGCCCGCCGGCCAGCGCCGGCAGCCCATTCTTGAAGTCGACCGCGCCCCGGACGGCGTCGAAGCCCACCGCCACCGAGAGGCGGCGTTCCAGCCGAACCGCCACCGTCGGGTTGACGGCCAGCGTCTGCAGCGACGCGGCGATGGCCGCCTCGCGGCCGGCCCACTGGTTGGGCCAGGTGATGCCGATGCCGAAGGCGGTGTAGACGCCCAGCCCCACCGCCACCCGATCGGAGACCGGCGCGGCGGCGAAGACCGTGGGCAGGAAGAAGTTGCCGCGCTCGCTGTCGGTGGAGGCGCCGCCGCCCGCCGGCGAGAAGCGCGACTTGGCGGTGACGTAGACGGCGCCCGCCGAGGCGGCCGGTCCCATGAACGCCAGCGCCGCCGGATTGAACCAGACGGCGGCCGGCTCGTCGGTGGAGGCGCTGACCGCCGAGGCGCGGCCGATCGCCTCGCCCGACAGGTCGTAGATGAGAAACCCGTTGGCGCGGCAGACGCGCGCGCCGCCCAGGGCAGCGGCGGCCGTGACGGCCAGGGCCAGTCCGCGTTTCATGGCGGGCCTCCGAACGGGAAGGCGAAGCAGTAGACCAGGTTGCTGCGCCGGGTGCCGGTGCCGGGGGTGATGCCGGTCAGCCCCGTCAGCGCGTGGTCGGCGAACAGCGGCGCCAGCTGCTGGCGGCCCGCCTCCAGCGTCGCGGCGTCGCCGTCGGAGACGCCCGAGACGTTGCTGTGCCCCGCCGAGTCGACCAGCGCCCCTTGCAGCGTCAGCAGCAGCGAGACCGGCGAGGCGACCAGCGGGTCGCCGCCCGGGTCCTTGAGGCCGTCGGTGAAGAACAGGCCGATGGTGTGCCCGGCCGGGAACGGAGCCTGGCCGGTGATCACGATGCTGCCGCCCGCGACCGTCGCGTCGATGGCGGGCAGACCGGCCACCAGGTCCATCTGGGCGACGGCGGTCAGGTCCATGAGCACGATCGTTCCGGACTGCTGCCGGGCCACGTAGGGAACGACGGTGGCCGGGTCGATGGGGCCGTGCACGGCCACGTGAATCTCGTTGGGTGCGACCACCTGCGGGACCAGCGCGGGCGGGCTCAACTCGGCCACCGAGTTGGTGTGCGTGGGGAAGCCCCAGAGCACGGCCACCTCGGGCTTGGGCAGGCCGGCCGCGGCCATCAGATCCCAGGCGCCGGCGGCCAGGTACGCGCCCCGCGCCTGCTCCAGCTGCGCGACGGTGGCGGCGGCCGCGTCGGAGCTGAGCCCCTGCGACAGCAGCAGGTCGTAGGCGGGACACGAGCGATCGAGCACCTCGCAATCGAGCGGGCTGTCCTGCTTGAGCAGCGTCATGGTGGGCGAGCCGACCACCTCCGCGCCGCTGGCCGTCCGCACGCCGTCGTCGTAGCCGCGGACGGCGAACCAGGTGGTCGTGCCCAGCTCCCAGGCCGGGTGGGGCGCGACGGCCAGGAAGCCGCTGCTGCCGTCGAACGCGACGTCGACGGTGGCCGCCGCTCCGGCGCCGGTCACCGCCAGCACGTTCGTTCCCGGCGCCAGCGTGGCGGGATCCAGCGGCGCGCTGGCCGGGGCCATGGCGGGCGTGGTGGTCGGATAGCCGTTCAGCGTCTGCAGCCACTGATCCAGCTCGCACTGGGCCTGCGGCATCGTCCCCGGCGCCTGGCAGTCAGCCGGCACGGTGATGCCGACCAGGCTGAAGTCGATGGTGTGCGTGACCGAGTTGACGATCAGCCCCGACGGGCTGGGCACCCGCGGCGGCGCCGAGTCCCACTGCATCGCCGCGGGCACCTGATCGTGGCCGATGTCCGGCGCGCAGGCCGCCACCGCCAGCACCAGGCCCGCCGCCGCTCCCGCCACCGCCCGCATCACTGTCCGACGATGCGGCCCTGGACGGCCTGGTACGTGGTGGGGATGTCGGGCAGTCCGTTGCCGTCGACGTCCTGGAATTGGGAGACGTACGCCAACAGCGCCTGCCAGTCCTTCACCTCGTCGACCGCGGGGGTGCTCGGATCGTCGATGAAGTTGGTGGTCGGATCGATGACCGTCTTGCAGTCCGCCGCTTTCGGCACGACCTGCAGCAGGCCCAGCGTCTGCTGCTGGACGAGGCCCAGCAGCCCGGCCACGTAGTTCGTCGAGACCACCTTGTAGCACGTGCCGGTGTCGGTCGGGTCCAGCGGCACCGGTCCCGAGTCGGTCTGCAGGCTGGCGCCGGTGATGCGCGCGAACGGTGCCTTGGTCATGTCGTACGTGATCGACAGCCCCGAGACCTGCAGGAAGAAGTCGTCCGGCACGACGTCGCTGGCCGCGTCGAACTCGAGGCCCGACAAGACGTCCTGCGCGTTCAGGTAATAGGTGACCAGCGGGAATCCGGGCTGCTGATCCGGCCCGATGCCGTCGGGCAGCACGCGGAACAGATCGGCGAGCCAGATCACCCCCGTCTGGCCCTTCTGAATGTCCGAGCGGATCTGTCCGTTGGCCTCGAACCCCATCACCGCCGGTTCGGTCGGGGTCGCGGCGGTCGCGGCGGCGCGGTACGCGTCCGCGACCAGGTCGCCGGTGGGGCCTTCCGCGAAGGCGGGCAGCGGCAGGTCGAACGAGGTCTGGGCGACCGGCAGCTTGTAGCTGAGGCCGGTCGCCGCCAGCGCCTGGTCGACCGCGCCGATGTACCCGTCGACGGCCGTCTGGGTAGTCGCGTCGCCGGGGATCTGATCGTCGATCGTCTCCAGCGTGTACGTCCCGTCGATCGCGACCGTGGCCGGGGTGCCCGGCGTCGCCGGCTTGGTGATCGAGAGGGGCAGCTTGCCGAGATACTCGCCGTACTTGCCGGCCGTGACGATCAGTGTGCTGCCGATCTGCTTGGGCTGTTCCAGCGTCTCGTGGGTGTGGCCGCTGACGATCACGTCGATGCCGGGCACGGCCATGGCCAGATCGGCGTCCTCGCCCGTGCCGTCGCTGTTGATCCCCGAGTGCGACAGCGCGATGACCAGGTCGACCCGATCCGTCTGGCGCAGCTCGCTGACCATGCGGGCCGCGGCGGTGGCGATGGCCTCGAACGTCAGGGGCGCGGCCTGCGGCGTGACCGCGGCGGCCTGGCTCCCCAGCAGGCCGAAGATGCCGACCTTCAGGCTGCCGACCGTCTTGACGATCTTCGGTTGAATCACGCCGCCGTCGGCCAGCGCCTGGAGGCTGTCGTCCCGAGGATCGCTGTCCGAGAAGTTCATGTTGCTGGAGACGATCGGCACCGTCGCGCCGGCGGCCTGGGCGGCGTTCAGGATGGCGGCCAGCCCGGTGGGACCCCAGTCCAGCTCATGGTTGCCGATGGTGGTGGCGTCGTATCCCAGCGCGTGCATCACCGACAGCTCGGCCGCCGCCTGCGTCGAGACGATCTCGAACAGCGAGCCCATCATGAAATCGCCGGCGTCCAGCAACAGCACCGGCGTGGTCCCGGCGTCGGTTCGCGCGCTGGCGATGGCCGTCGCCAGCCGGGCCACGCCGCCGGTGGTCTGGTCGTCGCCGACCGAGGCCGGCGTGTAGTCCGCCTCGGGCGATTTGCCCATGAGGTGCGAGTGCAGGTCGTTCGTGTGCAGGATGACGAGTTTTTGCGTCGTGGGCGCGGGCGAGCCACCGCCGCCGCCACATCCGGCCACGGCCAACGTGCCGGCCATTCCGGCCATCCAGGAAACCCAATTGGAAAACGACGACCGCGAGGGTGCTGCTCGACCGATGCCCATGGAGACCTCCTGCCGAGACGACGCGACTTCGTGACCAGATGAACGTTCGGGCCGGAAAAAATGCCCCGAAAATTCAGCCCGCACGGAGCATCTGCCAAGACGCGCCGCTTGACAAGAACGGCCGGCGCTTGCCAATGCCCTCGAAAAAACCGGGGTCGCGGCGGCGAACCCGCGCGATCGGCGGCGTGCCCGATGGTGTGCCGGTCCCCGAGGGCTACCGTGTTTTGAGGGGGAGGTGGGGGCATGACCAGAGCAGCCATCGCCGCCGCGCTGGTGTTCGCGACCAGCGCGACGACGGCCTCGGCGCAGACGGCGGGACTGGCGCTTGGGCCGGGAGAGCTGGTGGCTCAGTTGCACCAGACGAACGAGATCGAGATCGCGGCCGGCCAGCTGGCCCAGGCGAAAGGAAATGCGCCGGACGTGAAGGCCTACGGACGGATGCTGGAGAGCGACCATCGCGACGCGGACGCCACGCTGGCCGAGTACGCCCAGCACAACAGCCTGTCGCTGGACGACCTGCCGGAAAGACTGAGGCTGAAGGACCAGGAGGCGCGCGCGCATCTCGATGGCCTGCGCGCGCTCGGCGGGACCGAGTTCGACCGCGCGTTCGTCCAGTTGATGCAGCAGGCGCACGCCCGCGCCATCGGCACGATCGACGCATCTCGGACGGGGGTCACGGATCCCCAGCTTCAGGACCTGCTGGCGGCGCTGGAGCCGACGCTGCGGGCGCACCGGCAGATCGCGGAGAACCTGCTGCGCGGACTGCCCGCCGCCTCGGTCACGACAAGTGGCGCACCTTGTCCGGGTTGCGCACGGCGTACAGCGCCACGATGAGCCCGCCCGCCACGTCGAAGGCCAGCGTCTCGGTGCCGTCGGCCGTCTCGAAGATGAACCCCGGTATCCCGTTCAGCGTCACGGCCTCGGCCCGACGGGCCGAGAACGCGCCGCTGCTCTTCTTGCGCAGCCCCTCGTAGAACCGGCGGATGCGATCCCGGCCGACGATCGGTTTCAGCGCGGCCGCCCGCTTGCCGCCGCCGTCGGAGTAGAGCACGGCGTCGTCGGCCAGCAGGCGCGCCAGGCCGTCGACGTCGCCGGTCGCCGCGGCCGCGACGAAGGCGTCGGCCAGCTTGCGCGCGTCGTTGTCGTTGAGTGCGTAGCGCGACCGGTCCTGGCGGATGTTCTCGCGCGCGCGGGCGGCCAGTTGCCGGCAAGCCGCTTCGTTGCGTTCGATCGCCTCGCCGACCGCGGCGTAGTCCATGTCGAAGACGTCGTGCAACAGGAACGCCGCCCGTTCCAGCGGAGACAGCCGCTCCAGCGCCAGCAGCAGCGCCACCGACAGGTCGTCGGCCAGGTTCTGCGCCGGCTCGGCCACCACCGGCTCGGGCAGCCACATCCCCACGTACGTCTCGCGCCGGTGGGTGGCCGACTTCATGCGATCGAGGCAGAGCCGCGAGACCACCCGGGCCAGGTACGCCCGCGGCTCGGCGACGCCGGCGCGGTCGACCTCGCGCCAGCGCAGAAACGCGTCCTGGACCACGTCCTCGGCCTCGGCGACCGAGCCCAGCATGCGGTAGGCGAGGCCGCCCAGAAACGCGCGGTGCCGCTCGAAGTCCGCCAGGTCACCGACGGCCGCGGTCATACCAGGCCCGCCGCCAGCCGGCGCGCCGGCGCCACCGCCTGTCCGGCCACCACCACGCGCGTGCAGGCCTGGCCGTGCCCCATCGCGTATTTCAGCGTCGGGTAGAGCTGCGCGGCCATCACCGCGTAGGTGAGCGACAGGACCGCGCGCGGCCCCCACCGCCGCACGACCTCGGCGCGAATCGGGTCGACCGCCGGGTCTCGCGCCAGCAGCGCCCGCGCGAACCGCGCCGCCAGCGCCGCGTCCGCCGGCATGGCCGCGTCGTCGCCGCGGAGGATCGCCGCCACGGTTTCGGCCGAAATGCCGCCGGCCAGCGCGAACCCGACGCCCAGCTGCGTGCAGGGACCGCAGTCCGCGGCCACCGACGAGGTGAGCCCGGCGCCGGCGTAGGCCTGGTACGGAACGTCCCTGCGGTAGGTGGACAGCTTGGTCGCCCGCGCGAACTTGAAGAACGCCAGCGGATCGGTCTCCAGCAACTCGTGCATGTACGAGCCATCGTACCCGTGCGTCCGTTCGAAGGCGCGCAGCTTCCGGTGAATGAACCACTTCAGCATCGGACCCTCCTCGCCACGGGAGACGACGTAGGGGGATCCGCTGTGACATCGGGTCCGAAATCCGCGCCGGCGCGCGGCGAAAAGCTGCTTTGCGCATCGTGCATCCGACCGCCAACTTCAAAAGCCGATGGACTCAAAAGCGTTGACCCGAAAAGATTTCCTGACCCTCACCGTGACCCTGCTGGGCGGCGCCGCGGCGGCAGGCGCCTGTTCCAGCTCGACTTACGGAGGCGGCACCGGCGGCACCAGCGGCGGCGCGACGGGCTCCGGCGGCGCGACGGGCACCGGCGGAACGGCGGGCGCGGGACCGACCGCCACCGGCTGCACGGATCCGCTGCCGGAGATGCAGGTCGCCGATTCGACCGGGCACGTCCACACCGTGACCGTCCCGGCCGCCGACCTGGACGCCGCCGCGGATCAAACCATCAACACCAGCGTCACCTTCGGACACATGCACGCCATCACGCTGGCGGCGGCGGACCTGGCGACGTTGAAGGGCGGCGGTTCCGTCACGGTCACGTCGACCGAGGCCGGCACGCCCGCGCACCTGCACATGTACAGCATCAGCTGCACGTAGCGCGTGCCCCCGGCGCGCCTTCCATGGCGCGCCCGCCCGGTCGTGGGCCCGGAGGCGCGAGGCAGCGGCCGGCCGGATCGCGCCCGGGATCCACGAGGTCGGGCGACGGGGCCCGCTGGCCGCGCCCCCTGGAGGTGACGCGTCGCCGGCGCGCGCCGTCTGAGTGCCCGGGCGCGCCGGACCTCGGATTTCTGAGGTGCTGCGTCGGAGTTTCGCGCGGGCCGGCGCGCGGGCGGCTCCGGGACGCCTGGCCTCGCGGTCGGCCCGAAGTTTGCTGACGGCTCCTTCCGGACCGCGTTCGGAATGGAGGACTCATGCGCTGTCACCAGATGCTCTGCCACGCCACCTTTCGAAACCTTTCCGTTTTGGTCGGAGTGCCGCTTGTCGCGCTGCTCGGTTGCGGCGAGGGGCTGACGGGCGGCGACGACGTCCAGCAGGTCGCCGGCGACGTCAGCGCGCTGGGCGCGCCGCCCGACGCGGCTTCGACCATCGCCTTCCAGACGTTCACCGACGACGTCGGCCAGCAGGCGGCCAGCAGGACCCGGACGCTGATCCGCAGCGCGCGCGGGTACCAGTCGTTCTTCGGGCACGCGCCGCCCGCGGCGGTCGACTTTTCCCGCGAGTGGGTGATGTTCTACGCGGCCGGCACCGAGCCGACCGGCGGTTACCAGGCCAGCTTCCTGTTCTTGCTGCGCAGCGGCCCGAGCTTGGTGGCCATCACGCAGCTCGTCTCCCCGGGGCCGCTGTGCGTGGTCGACGACCGGGTCACGACGCCATACGCGCTGATCAAGTTCCCGGCCCAGCCCGGCGCGTCGGCGCAGTTCTACAAGAACGACATCGTCACGGATTGCCCGGGCGACCCGTGCGCCAGCGTCAAGTGCGCCGGCCGGTCGCACTGTGAGGCGGGCCAGTGCGTGGTCTCCTGTGGCGGGCTGTTGGGCGGCCCGTGCCCCGGCGCGGGAACGTGTGTCGACGACCCGCACGACAAGTGCGACCCGGCGGCGGGCGCCGCCGACTGCCCCGGCATCTGTTCGTGCGTGCAGACCCAGCTCTGCACCACCGACAGCACGTTCAACAGCGACCCGGCGGTCTGCGCCTGCGTGCCGGCTTGCGGGCCGGTGTGCGCCATCTATTGCCCGTACGGGAACGTCGTCGACGCCAGCGGCTGCCCGACCTGCGCGTGCAACCCGCCGCCCACCGACCCCTGCGCCAGCGTCAAGTGCGCCGCCGGCTCGCACTGCGAGGCGGGCCAATGCGTGGTCTCCTGTGGCGGGCTGTTGGGCGGCCCGTGCCCGGGCGCGGGAACGTGCGTGGACGACCCCAACGACAAGTGCGACCCGGCGGCGGGCGGCGCCGACTGCCCGGGCATCTGCACCTGCGTCGACAACGTGCTCTGCACCGTCGGCAGCAAGTTCGACGGTTCGCCGTCGGTGTGCGCCTGCGTTCCGGTCACGGCCGACCCGTGCCCGCCCGACAAGTGCCCGACGCCGGCTCCCGCCAGCCCGACGATGATCTGCGCCGACGGCAGCACGGCGGGCCCGACCTGCGCGCCCGACGCCGACGGGCTGTGCGCCTGGACCGTCACGAAGTGTGCGGCGCCGTAGTCTCCGCGCGAATGAGCGGAGGCGTTTGCGCCTGGACCATCACGAAGTGTGCGGCGCCGTAGTCTCCGCCCGGATGAGCGGAGGCGGCGGCGTCCGGGCGGCGGCTCGGGTCCGGATTCGTCAGCCCGGGACTCGCGCCGCTCCGGCGCCGGCGCGCAGTGCTAAAACAGGCGCATGGGACACAGGCGGCGGCGCCGGCGTGCCGGCAAGAGCAGCGGGGGAGCTCTGAGCTCGTTGCGCGGCGGGTTTCGGTCCATGGCGCACGGTGTCGCCGGGCAGCGGCCGGCCCGTCCCGTGTCGCGGGGCCGCCGCATTGCCGGCAACGTGCTCACCGCGCTGCTGGTGCTGGCCGCGCTGGTGCTGCTGCTGCGCCGGTTCGGCCTCCTGCGCCGCTGAGGGCGTCAGCAGGCTGGGCACTGGCAGACGGCCGTGGTGGCGGCGGGGTCCACGCACTCGAAGGCGCCCGTGCAGGCGCCCAGGCAGCCGCAGGTGGGCGCGGCGCCGCAGCCCGCCGGCACGCTGACGCAGTGGTGGGTCGGCCCGCCCTGGAGCTGGTCGGTCACGCACGCCAGTCCCGCGCTGGTGCAGGCGTCGCACGAGGTGACGTCCGAGCATTGCGAGGCCGCCAGACAGCCGCCCGTGTAGCAGGTGCCGCTCACCGCCGGCAGCGACCCCGCTGCGCAGGCCGGCGCGGCGACGGTGCAGGCCACGCGCGCGGCATTGCAGCTCACGTTCAGCACGCAACGCCCGGCCACGCAGCTCACGTCGGCGGCGGTCAGCTTCTGCGCCGCGCATTGAGAGGCGAAGCAGGCGAGGTTGCAGGTGGCGACCGGTTCGTCCTTCGGGACCGCCGCGCACGAGCAGCAATCGTCGTGGAGGACGCAGTCGGACGGTTGCGCGCACTCCGCCGGCGAACCCGAGCCGGCGCTGCCGCCCGCGCCCCCCTTGCCGCCCGCGCCCTTGTGGCCAGCCGAGCCGCCGGCTCCGTCACCGCCGTGCCCGGCGGCCCCCTCGTGGCCGGCTGACCCATGGCCGCCGGTGGCGTGCCCGCCGGCGCCCAGCCCGCCCGTTCCAGCTTCACCCGCCGCGCCGCCGGACGCGCCTGTCGCGCCGCCCGACGCGGGCGCGCCGCCGGTCCCGTCGGTCGTGGCCGTGACCGAGCCGCACCCGAGCGCCCAGGCCAGGAGCACGGCCGGGGCCACCGACAGCCAGCGTCTCTGCATGTCGCCATTGTGCCAGCAACTCCGGCGGGCAGGCGGAAGACGGTTGACAGGCAAGTGATTGCTTGCATATTAATCTGGCCATGAGCGATGCGGACCTGCTGTTCAAGGCGCTGGCCGACGCCGGCCGGCGGAAGCTGCTGGATCGCCTGCACGCCCATGACGGCCAGACGCTGACCCAGCTTTGCCAGCACCTGGACATGACCCGGCAGGGCGTGACGCAACACCTGGCCGTGCTGGAGGCGGCGAACCTGGTGGCCGTCCAGCGGCGCGGCCGCGAGAAGCTGCACTTTCTCAACCCCGTTCCGCTGCAGGAGATCTACGACCGCTGGATCCGCAAGTTCGAGCGGCCGCGTCTCAAGGCGCTGCGCGCTCTCAAACACCGTCTGGAAGAGGACGACGGCGGCAGCGACCGCTGAATCAACCCGAACGAGGAGAACGACATGAGCACCGAACCGCGCAGCCACTTCGTCTACGTCACCATCATCCGCACCACGCCGGCCAAGCTCTGGGAGGCGCTGACCCAGCCGGCCTTCATGCGCCAGTACTGGCTGGGCGCCGCCGTCGAGTGCGGCTGGAAGAAGGGGTCGCCCTGGAAGCTGGCCCACGCGGACGGCCGCATCACCGACACGGGCGAGCTCTTGGAGATCGATCCGCCGCGGCGAATGGTCATCCGCTGGCAGAACGAGTGGAAGCCCGAGTTGAAGGCCGAGGGGCCGAGCCGCTGCACGATGGAGCTGGAGCCGATGGGCCGCGCGGTGAAGCTGACCATCACCCACGAGATGGACCGACCCGGCTCCAGGCTCATCGACGCCGTCTCGGACGGCTGGCCGCTGGTCCTGTCGAACCTGAAGTCGCTGCTCGAGACCGGGGAGGCCGTCGTCCTCGAAAAATGAGCGCGCATCCCCTCAAGCTTTGCCGCGATGTGCCGACACCCAACATATGTTCAAGCTCGCCGTCTGTTTCGCCGGAGCGCTGGTGTTGGTCGCGGGGTGTGGAGATTCATCACCTTCGGGGCACCCGGGGACGGGCGGCAGCGGCGGAGGGTCGGGCGGACATGGAGGGTCGGGCGCGCAGGGGATGGGCGGTCACCTGGGCACGGGCGGGCAGGGGCAGGCCGGGGGTGGCGGCTCCGCGCTGACCGGCACCGGCGGGTCGGCCGGAGCCGCCGGAACGGGCGAACTGGGTGGAAGCGGGGGCGGGGCCGGAAATGATGGCGGGGCGGGAAGCGGGGGAGCGGGCGGCGCCGCCTCCTTCACCGTGGGCGGGACGGTGACCGGCCTGGTCGGCTCCGGCCTCACGCTTCAGGACGGGGCCGGCCATCAACTGTCGGTGACCGCCGCGGGCGCCTTCACGTTCGCCGACAAGCTGGCGGCCGGGAGCAGCGTGTCGGTCGGCGTGGCCCACCAGCCGTCATCTCCGACCCAGACCTGTACGGTGGCCGGCGGCACGTCGGCGTCCCTGGCGGCCGACCTGACCAGCGTGACCGTAGCCTGCACGACCAACAGCTACACCGTCGGCGGCACGGTCACGGGCCTCACCGGCTCGGGCCTGGTGCTGCAGGACAACCTGGGCGACGACCTGGCGGTGACCGCCAGTGGCGCGTTCACCTTCGCCGCCCCGGTCTCGAGCGGCGCGGCCTATACGGTCAGCGTCAAGACGCAGCCGGTCAGCCCGGCCCAGACCTGCCATGTCTCGGGCGGGTCCGGAACCGTCGGCGCCGACAACGTGACCAGCGTGTCGATCAACTGCGCCGTCAGCACCTACGCGGTGGGCGGAACCATCAGCGGCCTGGTCGGGACCGGCCTGGTTCTGGAGAACAACGGCGGCGATGATCTCTCGGTCACCGGCAACGGGTCCTTCGCCTTCGCCACGCCGGTGCCGAGCGGGCAGGCCTTCGCGGTCACCGTCAAGACGCAGCCGGCCGCGCCGGCGCAGGTCTGCTCCGTCAGCCAGGGGACCGGCACGGTGGCCAACGCCAACGTCGCCTCGGTGGCGGTGGTCTGCGCCACCAACACCTACCCGGTCGCCGGCACGGTCAGCGGACTGGCGGGCGCCGGTCTGGTGCTGCAGGACAACCTGGGCGACAACCTGTCGGTCGCGGCGGACGGCACGTTCACCTTCGCGGCCCAGGTCGCCGACGGAGCCGCCTACGGCGTGACGGTGCTGACGCAGCCGTCGTCGCCCAGCCAGACCTGCACCGTCACGAACGGCAGCGGCACCATCGCCGGCGCCGGCGTGTCGAACGTGGCCGTCCAGTGCGCGACCAACTCGTTCTCGGTGGGCGGTTCGGTGGTCGGCCTCCTCGGCTCCGGCCTGAAACTGCACAGCGGCAGCAACGACCTGGCCATCACGCAGAACGGCGGGTTTGCCTTCCCGACGGCGGTGCTGAGCGGCGGCACGTTCGCGGTCACCATCTCGGCGCAGCCGGCCAACCCGGCCCAGACCTGCCAGGTGAGCGGCGGCAGCGGCAGCGTCGGCGCGGCGGCTGTCACGTCCATCACCGTCAACTGCGCCACCGACCAGTTCACGATCAGCGGCGCCGTCACCGGCTTGACCGGCAGCGGGCTGACCCTGTCGTTGAACAACGGGGCGACCACGCTGCCTGTCGGCAGCAACGGCATGTTCTCGTTCGCGAGCACGTTGTCCGACGGGTCGGCGTACGCCGTGACGGTGGCCAGCCAGCCGAGCGGGCCGGCGCAGACCTGCGTGGTGAGCAGCGGCTCGGGCACCATCGCCGCCGCCAACGTGTCGGACGTGGCGGTGGACTGCACCACCAACAGCTACGCGGTGGGTGGAAGCGTCAGCGGCCTTTTGGGCATGGGGTTGACCCTTCGAAACAACGGCGGTGACGACCTGACGGTCATGGCCGACGGGACGTTCGTGTTCCCCTCCAGCATCGCGAGCGGGCAGGACTACGCCGTGACGGTGGCGGCCCAGCCGGCCAACCCCTGGCAGACGTGCGCGGTCTCGGCCGGCTCGGGCACCGTGGCGGCCGGCGACGTCGCGAACGTCGCGGTCACCTGCACGACCAACAACTACCGCATCGGGGGCACGGTGAGCGGCCTCTCCGGCGCGGTCACTCTGCAGAACGGGACGGACACGGTGGTGTTGAGCGCGAACGGACCGTTCGTGTTCACGACGCCCCTCGCCAGCGGCGCCGCCTACGCGGTGACCGTCACCGGGCAACCGACCAACCCCGCCCAGACCTGCACGGTCGGCAACGGCGCGGGCCCGGTGGCCGGCGCGGACGTCACCTCGGTCGACGTCTCTTGCGCGACCAACACGTACCCCGTCGGCGGGCTGGTGAGCGGCCTGCTCGGGACCGGGCTGACCCTGCAGGACAACGGAGGCGACGACGTGGTCGTCGACGCGAACGGCACCTTCACGTTCCCGACCTCCGTCCCGAGCGGTGGCGCCTACGCCGTCACCATCAAGACGCAGCCCAGCGGTCCCACGCAGACCTGCACCCTGGCCGGCGACACCGGATCGGTGGGCGCGTCGCCGGTGACCAGCATCAGCGTGAACTGCTCGACGAACGCGTACGCGGTCGGCGGCACCGTGACCGGGTTGACCGGCGACGGGTTGGTGCTGCAGAACAACGGCGGCAGCGATCTGGCGCTGTCCGGCTCGGGGACGTTCGCGTTCCCGGGGACGCTGCTCAGCGGCGACGCGTACAGCGTGACGGTCAAGACCTCGCCCACCAACCCGTGGGAGACCTGCAGCGTGACCGGCGGCAGCGGCACGGTCGGCAACACGAACGTGTCGGTGCAGATCCGGTGTTCGCCGAACCACTACAACGTCTCCGTCAACGTGACGAACCTGGTCGGCTCGGGGCTGGTGTTGCAGGACAACGCCGGCGACAACCTGGCCATCGCGTCGAACGGCGTGTCCACCTTCGCGACCCCGGTGGCCAGCGGCCTGACCTACGCGGTCACCGTGTTCTCGCAGCCGGCCAATCCCTGGCAGACCTGCACGGTGACGTCGCCGGCCGGCACGGTCGCCGGGGGCGACGTGACCCTGGCGGTCGACTGCGCGAACAACAAGTACGCGGTGGGCGGCAACATCTCCGGCCTGAACGGCAGCGGGTTGGTCCTGCAAGACAACGGCGGCGACAACCTGTCCGTCACCGCCAACGGCACCTTCGTCTTCCCGACCAGCGTCGCCAGCGGCAGCCCCTACGCCGTGACCGTGTTGACGCCGCCCAGCTCGCCCACCCAGAACTGCGTCGTCACCAACGGCTCCGGCACCATGGGTGGGCTGGCGGTCTCGAGCGTCTCGATCGCCTGCTCGAACGTGGTCGTCTGCGGGACGGCCGGCGAGGGCAGCGTCGTGACCGTGAGCTGCCCGACCGGACAGAAGATCATGGCCATCGATTTCGCCAGCTACGGCACCCCCAACGGAAGCTGCGGCAACTTCACGATCGGCACGTGCAACGCCACCACCAGCACGCCGGACGTGACCGCGAGCTGCGTCGGCTTCAATTCGTGCTCGGTCAGCGCCAGCAACGGGACCTTCACGGATCCCTGCGTGGGCACCGTCAAGCGGCTCTACGTCCAGGCCGAGTGCCAGTGACGGGCGGCGGCCGGCTCAGCCGCGCGGAGTGAAATAGGCGTCGAACGTCATCGCGCCGGTCGCGCCGTCGGTGCGCAGCGGCAAGAGGTCGGGCAGCGCTTCGAAGGCCGCCAGCCAGCGGGTCACCGCCGGATACGGCCGCCGGTCCACCCTTTCAGGGTTCCTGTTCTGATCCTCGACGGAGCTGGACTTTGCCGAGCGGAGTCGTCGCGGGAGGTCCAGGGAACCCTTTGAGGGTTCCTGTTCGGGGCAGCCGCTCTGGGTCACGCAACCGGGAACGCATGCCTTGCCGGTCGGACACGAGCACGGAACCGTCTCGCAGATCGAGGGGGCGGATGCGTCGGCCAGGCAGTCGGCGTCGGTGTCGCAAGGGTGCTGTACGTCCAGGCACGCGCCGCCGCACACCTCGGTCCCGGGGGCCGCACAGATCGCGCCGCTGCAATCCATCGAGCCCCAGCCGCGGCCGTGGGCGCCGCCGGCTCCGCCGCGCCCTTTGTTCCCGCCCGCGCCGCCGTGACCACCGGTTCCCGCCTGACCGCCGGCTCCGGCGGCACCGGTTGCTGCGCGGCCTCCAGCACCGCCGGTTCCGGTTCCCGGCGTGCCGCCGGTGCGGTCCCGCCGGTGCCGAGGCCTCCCGTTCCGCCGCCGCCGGACCCGCCGTGGCCCCCCAAGGTCGAAACCGACCCACACCCGAGGGCCACGGACACCGCGAACCCGATGACGCGGGCGGCGCGATTCGACATGGCGGTCGAGACCGCCAGATTCGATCCGCCCCCGCTCGCGCCTCGCGGCCGCCGTCGGCAACCTGAGACTCGCCCCCGCCATCCCGGTCAGCGTGAGAGCGCGGGCAGCAGCAGCGCGCCGGCCGCGGTCGCCGTCCCCACCGGGACCTCGCCGAGCGCCGTCAGAAAATCCCCCGCCGTCCGCTGAAACGCCAGCAGGACCGGCGCGCCGCCGTGCACGCCCTGCAGCACCACCAGCCCTTGCCGCATGTCGAGGTCGAACACGGATTCACCCGGCAGGCTGGCCGCGGCCCCGGTGTAGCTGACGAGGCCGTCGCTGCCCGCCCGGCCGCACGAGACGGTCATGCTGCCCGGGTTCGCGACACACACCTCGCCGGCGTCGTTCGAGGCCCAGCAGGCGGCGACCTCCTTGGTGGCGACGCGCTGGACCTGGGCGCGCCCCTCGGCGACGGCGATCTCGGACTGGTTGGCGTTGCTGGCCAGGTGCGCGATGGGCGCCACCACCAGCCGGTCGAGCCCGGTGATCCCCACGATCACGCCGGGCGAGACACCCGCCACCGGCGCCGCCGGGCCCAGGCTCCCGTCATCGGCCAGCGGGAACGCCTCCAGCGAACCGCTCTTCTCCGAAACGTACGCGAAGCGCCGGGTCAGGGTCACCGCCGCCGCCGAGCCGTCGCCCACCAGCAGCGGTTGCGCGCTGGCGGCTGTCGTCTGCCCGTGCGCATAGAAGCGCAGCCGCTTGCCGGTCAGCACGTACGCGCCCCGCTCGCCGAGCGCGCCCGACAGCGACCCTTCGCCGTCGGTGTCGAGGACCAGCGGGTTCACCAGGAACCCGTGCCCGACGCGAAACAGGATGGCGCCTTCGGCTTGATTCGTCACCAGCACGCGGTCGTCGCGCCGGGCCAGGCTGCCAGCGATCGCGCCGGCGCCCGACACCGTCGGGCCGAGCGGCAGGCTCTGCGTCGGAGCACCCGAGCGCAGATCCTTGCAGATCAACGTTCCCGGCTGCCCGGCCGCCGCCGACCCCAGCGAGCAGACCTGAGCATCGGCCCCGGGCTGCGCGTGCGACGTTCCAGCCAGGGCCCCGGCCCAAAGCCCGGATCCCACCACCAGTGACGCGAGTGAACGCCTGAATGACATCGTTGTCCTCCGCTTCCAAGAGATTCGCGCCCGGAGCCATTCCGGGCGCCCGCGTTCACTACGCCGCCCGCGCGCGCCGGTTACGCGCGGCGCATGGCCATGTCAGACTGCGCGCATGCGCATCCTGATCTTCGGCGCCACGGGGGTGCTGGGGCGCGCCACCGTCCCGCACCTGCAGGGGCACGCCGTCGCCGGCACCACCCGCGCGCCGGGCAAGCTGCCGGCGCTGGCGGCGCTGGGGGTCGACGGAATCGTCTGCGACGCCTACGATCGGGCCGCCGTCGATCAGGCGGCGCGGGCGTTTCGTCCCGACGTCGTCGTGAACTTCTTGACCGATCTGGCGGGCGGCCCGGGCCCCGGCAACGCTCGGATCCGGCGCGAGGCGGCGCCGAACGTGACGGCCGCGGCGCGCGCCGCCGGGGCGCGCCGCCTGGTGGTCGAGAGCATCGCGTTTCCGACCGCGCCGGAGTCGCAGGCCGCGGTCGCGGCGCTGGAGCAGGACGCCGAGGGCTCCGGCCTGGCGACGCTGATCGTGCGATTCGGCCGGCTCTGGGGACCCGGAACCTGGTCCGCCGGCCGCGCGGCGGCGCCGGCCATCGAAATTGCCGAAGCCGGACGCCGGGCCGCGCCCCTCATCACCGGCGCGTCGACGGGGGTCGTGCTGCTGGCCGACGACTGACGCGAGGTGTGTTCATGAGCAACGGCGAGATCGCATTCAACGACGGGGCGGCTTACGAACGCTACATGGGCCGCTGGAGCCGGCTGGCCGGCCAAGCGTTCCTGGACTGGCTGGCGCCGGCGCCGGGCCTGCGCTGGCTGGACGTGGGGTGCGGCAACGGCGCGTTCACCGAGCTGCTCGTCGAACGTTGCGCGCCGGGCGCGATTCACGGCGTCGATCCCTCGGAGGCGCAACTGGCGTTCGCGCGGACGCGGCCGGCGCTGCGGTCCGCCGACTTGCGCCGGGGCGACGCCCTGGCGTTGCCGTTTGCCGACGGATCGCTGGACGCCGCCGTCATGCCGCTGGTGATCTTCTTCGTTCCCGAGCCGGCGCGCGGCGTGGCTGAAATGGCGCGCGTGGTCGCGCCCGACGGGGGGATCGCCTGCGCCTATGCCTGGGACATGCTGGGCGGTGGCTTCCCTTACGCCGTCCTGCAAGCCGAGCTGAAGGCCGGTGGTGTGCGGGTCCCGAAGCCGCCCCACCCGGAAGTGTCCGACGTCGCCGTCCTGCGCGGCCTCTGGGCGCGGGCGGGGCTGGACGGCATCGAAACGCAGGTGTTCACCGTGGCGCGGGCTTTCTCCGGCTTCGACGACTACTGGCAGACCGTGCTCGGCGCGCCCAGCGCCGGTCACCTGCTGGCCGCGCTGACGGCCGCCGACCGGGCGGCCCTGGAGGCCCGGCTGCGCGCGCGTCTTCCGGGCGCGGGCGCCGGGCCGTTCACGCTCGAGGCCCGCTGCCACGCCGTCAAGGGCGTTCGACGGCGGCCCGCGCGCTGACCGCAGTCGCGTCGGGATCCGGCGCGTTCCGCGGCGCCGAACACCTGGCCCCTGATCTCGGTCGCTTCGGCGGACGCGAGCAGGCGCTCGCGGACGTTCGGGTTCCCCGCGGCGCCCCGCCCGGTGGGCGCGGCCCGCGCGTTGCGCGAGCCTGGGGCGCGCGGGGAGGGCGCCCGTGTCGGCCCCGCGATCAAAACTGCGTGAAGAAGCTCCAGAGGGTCGGGCCGGAGTTGGGCGCCGGCTGGTGGTCGGCGTTGTACTCGCACCAGGTCACGGGGTAGCCGGGCATGCAGCCCTGGTAGTCGACGCAGGTGCAGGGCTGGTAGCTGGACGCGATCCCGTCGCACCAGCTGGGCGACGACGGGACCGTCTGCGAGCTGCACCCGTTGCGCTTGACGAAGATGTCGCGCGCCGTCCGGCCGCCCGAGATGTCGACCACCGAGTCGTGGGTGCCGTGGAACCCCATGTAGGCGACCGGTTGGGTGCCGGCCAAGCAGCCGCTCACCGTCGAGTTGCCGGCCATGGGGGCGACGGCGCGCGCCAGGCCGGCGCACCCGACCGCGTTCGACATCATGCCGCCGAAGCTGAACCCGGCCGAAAAGATCCGGTTCTGGTCGATGCACATCTGCGATTTGAAGAGAGCCAGCATCGCCTGCAGGAACGCGATGTCCTGCCCGTTCGTGTTCCCCCACCCGAGGCCCATCCCGCCGAAGTCCAGGCCCTCGGGCGCGACCAGGATGGCCTGGTTGCTGGACGAGCCTTTCAACCCATAATACCCGCTGTTGCCGGTTCCGGCGGTCTGCTGGGCCGAGCCGCCCCACGGGTGCCAGGCGAAGATCAGCAGGTAGGGATGGTTCGGGTCGTAGTTGCTGGGCACCGACAGGATGTACTCGCGGGTCATGCCGGAGACGTCGATGCTGTAGCGCATGCTGGCCGGCGGGCTCTGGCCGCAGCCGGTGCTGGGCGACGCTCCGCCGGTCGCTCCGCCGCCCGAGCTGCCGCCCTTGGCGCCGCTGGTCCCGGTCGCGTCGCCGGTTCCGGATCGCCCGGCCACGCCGCCGTGGCCCGCGCCGGAGTTGCCGCCTGGCGCCGGCCCGGCTCCGCCGGCGCCCGGCGTTCCGCCGCGCCCGCCGGCGGACGTGCCGCCGGTGGCGGTGGCGCCGCCGCTGCCGATCGAGCCGACGCTGCCGCCCGTCGCCAGCGCCCCGCCGGTTCCCGACGGGCTGGACGACCCCGAGCCGCACCCGGTCGCCAATGTCGCGCTCGCTGCTCCGACGATCGCCAGCCAACGAGCCGCCTGCCAGCCGAAACGCTTCATCGTGCCCTCCTCGCGCGGATCCGGCGGGATCCGCGCTTTCGCGCCTTCGGGCGATCATGCACCGCGCGGCGTTCGCGGCAATAGGCCGATCGGCCCTGGCGGCGGGCGGCCGCCTCACCGCTCCCGGTGATAGAGGCGCAGCGCGATCGGGGCCGCCAGCAGGACGATCGCCGCCGCCTCCGCGAACACCCAGATCACGTCGCCCGTCACGGGACGCCCATGCATGAGCCCGCGCGAGGCGGTGGTCAGGTGGGTGACCGGGTTGTGCCGCACGATCGCGCGCAGCCAGCCCGGCATCGTCTCGAGCCCGACGAAGACGTTGCTCGCGAACGTCAGCGGCATCAGGAACGCGAAGCTGGCCGTCATCACCGACTCGGGCGTCTTGGCCTTCATGCCGACGATGATCCAGAGCCAGGACAGCGCGAACGCGAACACCAGGACCAGCCCGAACGCCAGCAGCACGCCCAGCGCCCCGCCGGCCGGACGAAAGCCCAAGATCACCCCCAAAACGATGATCAACGCCGCCGCGACGGAGTAGCGGAACAGGTCGCCCGCCAGCGCGCCCAGGATCGGCGCCGGCTGCCAGATCGGCAGCGAGCGGAATCGATCGTAGAGGCCTTTCTGGATGTCGCTGTTGAGGCCCACCCCGGTATAGACGGTGATGAACACGATCGTCTGCACCAGGATGCCCGGCAACAGGAACTGGATGTACGACCGAGGCGATCCGCCCAGCGCGCCGCCGAAGACATAGGTGAAGAGCAGCGTGAACATGATCGGCGTGACCGTCACGTCGAACAGCTGGAAGGGCACGTGCTTGATCTTCAGCATCGCGCGCCAGGCCAGCGTGCCGGTGGCCGCCAGCGCCGAGACCGGACTCGGGCGGCCCCGCATGACCAGCGCGTCGTTCGGGCCGCCCATCGGCTTGGTGCTCATGGCGCGCTCTCGTTCTGGGCCGGACGGCCGGTCAGCGCGAAGAAGACGTCGTCCAAGCTGGGCGCGCCGATCGAGAAGTCCAGGACCTGGATCTGAGCCCGCGCGAATCGACCCAGCAGCTCGGCGGCGGCGGCGGCGTCAGCCACCTTGATCGCGAAGGCCCCCGGATCCGACTCGGGCGCAGTGCCCCCGCCCTCCAGCGCCGCGACGATCGCCTGCGCTGCGCCGCGCTGGGCGGGGTTCGCCAGGTGGAAGTGCAGCGTGTTGGTGCCTACCGACGACTTGAGGTCGCGGCTGGTTCCCTCGGCGATCACGCGCCCGTGGTCGATGACGGCCATCCGCTCGGCCAGCCGATCGGCCTCTTCCAAATACTGCGTCGTCAGCACCACGGTCGTGCCGTCGGAGGCGACGCGCCGGACCAGATCCCACACCTGGTTGCGGCTGCGCGGATCGAGCCCGGTGGTCGGCTCGTCCAGGAACAAGATCTCGGGCCTCGTCACCAGGCTGGCCGCGATGTCGATGCGGCGGCGCATCCCGCCCGAATAGGTCCGCACCTGATGGCCGGCGGCGTCCGACAGCTCGAAGGCGCCCAGCAGCTCCGACGCGCGCGCCTTGGCGTCGCGCCACGACAAGCCGAGCAAGCGGCTGACCAGCACCAGGTTCTCGTGGCCGGTCAGATCCTCGTCGACCGACGCGTACTGGCCCGTCAAGCTGACCTGGCGGCGGACCAGCGCGGCGTCGGCGACCACGTCGTGGCCCAGCACCATCGCCCGCCCCCGGGTCGGCTTGACCAGCGTCGAGAGCACGCGGATGGTGGTGGTCTTCCCGGCGCCGTTCGGACCGAGGAGGCCGTAGATCGATCGGCCGCGGATGGCCAGATCGACGCCATCCAGCGCGCGGGTGTCGCCGAAGGTCTTGACCAGGCCGGCGGTTTCGATGGCGGGCGTCATCGGACGCGCAGCAGCTTACGCGAAGGGGGTGGGCCGTGCGACCGTCATGCGGCGGGCGGCCGCGGCAAGACGCCCAGTCGCCATGCCCGTTCTCCTCACTGACCTGCCGGCCAGTCGCGCCGCCTTCGTCGAATGGAACGTCGTCATGTACACCTACACGGGCAGCACCAGCCCGCCGCCCGACCTGACCTGGATTTGCCGCCGCGCCGAACGGACCTGGGACCACGGCTGGGACAGCCAGAGCTTTCTCCGGCAGCTGCTGGCGGTCATTTCAGCCACCGATCGCGCTCCGCTGCTGTCCAAGCTGGCGGCGCCGGTGACCGTCGTTCAGGGGGAAGCCGACCCGGTCTTTTCGGTCACCGCCGCCCAGCAGGTCGCGTCCGCGATCCCGGGGGCGCGGCTGCAGATCATCCCGGGCATGGGACACGATGTCTCGCCCCCGTTCTGGGACGTCATCTTCGAGGCCACCGCGCGCGCGTGAGCTACTTTTCGCTGTCGAGCATGTCCATCTGCGCGGCGCCGTAGCGGGTGCCCGCCACCTGGCCGGCCGGGACGGCGGCCTCGAGCTGGGCGACCTCGTCGGGCGCGAGCGTCACGTCCAGCGCCGCCAGCGCGTCGGCGAGCTGCGCGCGCGTGCGCGAGCCCAGCGTCGGCACGATCGCGATCCCCTGCGCCGCCGCCCGCGCGCGGACCCAGGCGATGGCCAGGTGGGCGGGCTTGACGCCCTTGTCGGCCGCCAGGGCCGCCAGCCGCTGCGAGAGCGCCTCGTTCTTTTGCGCGTTCTCGCCGGTGAAGCGGGGGAGGTGGGCGCGAAAGTCACGCGCCCCCGTGGGGCGGCTGCCGGTCAGAAGGCCGCGCGACAGCACGCCATACGCGGTGGCCGCGATTCCCAGCTCGCGCAGCGTCGGGAAGATCGCCGCCTCCGGCCCGCGGCTGATCAGCGAGTATTCGATCTGCAGGTCGCAGATCGGGTGGACGCGGGCGGCGCGCCGGATCGTCTCGGGCCCGACCTCCGACAGGCCGATGTAGCGGACGTAGCCGGCCTTGACCATGTCGGCGATGGCGCCGACGGTGTCCTCGATCGGAACGGCGGGGTCCAGGCGGGCGGGCCGGTAGATGTCGACGTGGTCGACGCCCAGTCGCGACAGGCTGTGGGCCAGGAAATTCTTGGTGGCGGCCGGACGCGCGTCGTAGCCCAGCACCGCGCCGTCCGGGCCGCGCAGCGCGCCGAACTTCACGCTGACGACCGCCCGGTCGCGCCATCCGCCGGCCAGGGCCTTGCCGACCAGCAGCTCGTTCTTCCCCGTGGCATAGAAGTCGCCGGTGTCGATCAGGTTGACGCCGGCGTCGAGAGCGGCGCGAATGGTGGCGATTCCTTCCGCCTCGTCGGCGTCGCCGTAGAAGCTGCCCGCGCCCATCCCCATGCAGCCGAGGGCCAGCGGGAAGACGCGCGGGCCGCCCGTCCCCAGGGACAACGTTTGGTGTGTGGACGTCGAAGCGGTGGTGGAGTCGGCCATGGCCCCCATCGTGGTCATTCGAGTTCCAGTCATCCAGTGAATAAGATGCATGGCAGACATGCCTGGAATTTATGGGCGAGATCTGGAACCTGAACCTGCTGCGGGTGTTCGCGCGAGCGAAAAGGCGCGCTCTCGACCTCCGGCGGGCCGGCCAGATGCTACAACGGCGGGATGAGCGACCCCCGCGATTCCAAGCCGCCCGAGGAGGACTTTGCCGCCATGCTGGCGGAATCGGAGCGAAACCAAGGCTCCGCCGGCCGGCGGCCGCGGCTGGCGCTCGGCGACCGCGTCAAGGGCCAGGTGGTCTCGATCGGCCAGGAAGTCACCGTCCTGGAGCTGGCGGGCGGCGGCGAGGGGACGCTGGACACCCTCGAGCTTCAGGACGAGGCGGGCAAGCTCACCGTCGCGGTGGGCGCCACCGTCGAGGCGCGGGTGGTCGGAATGGGAGACCGCCCGGGCTTCGTCTACCTGCGCCGCGGTCCGGCCACGGGCGGCGAGGGCCGCGCCGATCTGGCCACCGCCACCCAGACCGGCTTGCCCGTCGAGGGCCTGGTCACCGGCGTGAACAAGGGCGGCCTCGAGGTCGACCTGCACGGCGTGCGCGCCTTCTGCCCCGTCTCGCAGATCGAGCTGCGGCCGGTCGCCGACCCGTCGGTCTACGTCGGCCAGCGGCTGACGTTTCGGGTCACCCGCTACGAGGACGATCGCCGCGGGCCGAACGTCGTCCTGTCGCGGCGGGCGCTGCTGGAAGACGAGATGCAGGAACGGGCGGCCGAGACGCGCGGCAAGCTGGTGGTCGGGGCCGTGCTGTCGGGCGTGGTGGTCGCGCTCAAGGATTTTGGCGCCTTCATCGACGTCGGCGGCATCGAGGGCCTGCTGCCGGCGTCGGAGATCGGTTTTCAGCGCGGCACCCGCCCGTCCGACGTCCTCAGCATCGGCCAGCCGGTGACCGTTCAAGTCATGCGCATCGAGAAGCGCGACGACCCCCGCCGCCCCGAGCAGGTCTCGTTCTCGCTGAAGGCGCTCGAGCGCGATCCGTGGGCCGACGCGGCGGCCAGGCTGCCGGCCGGGACGATCGTGCGCGGGGCCGTGACCCGGGTCGAGCCGTTCGGCGCGTTCGTCGAGGTGGCGCCGGGCATCGAGGGCCTGCTGCACATCAGCGAGCTGGGCGCCGACCGCCACCTGCGCCACGCTCGCGACGCCGTCAAAGTCGGTGACTCGCTGGACGTGGCGGTTCTGGCGCTCGATTTGGACAAGCGGCGGATCTCGCTGGGCCTGGCGGCGCGTGAGGCGACCGTCGACCCCGAAGGGCGCGCCGCCGCCACCCGGGCCTCCGGCGCGGGTCAGGGGCTGGGGACGCTCGGCGACCTGCTGAAGGGCAAGCTTCCCGGCCGCTGACCTCGGCCGCCTCGGCGCGCCGGATCGTCGATGCTCACCGACCGGCCGGCGGTGGCGTCGGGTCGAGCGCCACCCAGAGGATGCCCAGCCGGCCCCGGCGAAGGGCCGCGGGGACGCCGCCGCGGCCATCGCCGGTGCGCGCCGCCTGCCAAGCGCGTCGAGAACAGGTGAAGGTCACGCCGGCGAGGTCGGGAGCGATTGCACGCAGCCGCGTCAAGGCGCGGAGCCGCGCGCCGGCGTCTTCCAGAAGGACGGTCCTGGGCGACGAGTGGTCTGCCGCCGAGTTGACCAGGGCGAGCGCCAGCGGCCCGGCGTAGTAGCCGGCCAGGAGGGCCCAGGCGATCAAAAACCAGCCGGCCCGCGCGCCGCCGGGGACCCGCCACCCGAACAGCCACAGCCCGAGCGCCGCGTAGACCACCGCGGCCCCGCCGACCGCAATCCAACGCCGCCAGCTGTCCTGCAAGATCAGCCGATCGCTGACCACGTGCCAGGCGACGGCGGAGGCGACGGGCAACAGCAGCCAGAGGATCGTGGCCCCAGCCCATGTCAGGCTTCGGTTAGGCACGCCACTCGACCCCGTGCTTGATGTGGGCGGTTTTGCCCGGACCGATCGGGGTGGGCTCCTGATGCTCCGCCACCCAGACCAGGCAGACCCGATCGTGCTCTGGTTCGAGCAAGAGCGTACGGATGGCCGGCCGCAGGGACACCGGCTGTGCGCCCGGCATCTGCAAGGCAAACACGGGCAGGTCGCCGGGCAGTCGAAAACGCCAGGCGGTCTCGCGCGGGTGGCAGTTCTGCACCTCGAGGTCGGTCCCCGGACCGACCTCGGCGGCCCGCATGCCCACCGCCGACTGCTGCGCGGCCGCCAGATCCAGCCGTTCGGCCATCGGCATCACGGGCGCGATCGATCTGGTCTGCAGCACGCCCAGCTTGACCTCGACGAAGCGATCCGGCGGGCAGGCGGTGGGATCGTAGGCGGGCGGAACGCCGAGCATGGCCGACCGCGGGAAGGACCCGTAGGACAGCCAGCCCAGCCCCGCCGGCAACGGAGCATCCGGCCAGCGGCCGGGTTCGCGCACGGCCAGTCGCTCTGGCTCGAGCAGACGGAAGGGGTCCTCGAGGTTGGGAAGCGCGCAGGCCTCCAGGCCTTGGTCGCTCGTCTCGAGCAGATAGCCCTTGCCGGCGCGATTGCGCGGATAGGCGAAGCGGCCGAAACACGCGTTGTAGGGTTGGCGCAGCTCCTCTTTCAGGCCCTTGAGGGGATCGCCGTGCTTGGCCAGCGCCACGCGATCCACCCCGCCGTAGGCGGACGCCCAGCCCAGATCGACTTCGTCGACCGGGTCGGGCTCGGAGAACCGCACCTGGCCGGCCGCGGTCCGCGCGCACCGGCGATCGCCGAACACCATCAGCCGGCGATCCAGGGTGCCGGCCCGGATCCGGATCTCGAAGCTGCGCGATTGAGCCCGCGGCGCCCGCGCCTTGCCCACCAGCACGACGTCGGTCATCCGCCGGTTGAGCGCGACGTCCATGTCGTGGAGCAGCGTCGCCCGATCGTCGTCGTAGGTCGGCGCCTCGACCAGGGCCACCTGTTCATCGGCGGGGACGCACCGGCCGTGCCGGATCAGATACGTCCGTTTTCCGACGACGCCGATCTGAGAGCCGCCCGCCGGATGGTCCGTGACGTTGACCGCCGTCACCCGACGCGACGGCGCTGGTCCCGCCGCCGCCGTCATCGGACGGGCCCCGGCAGCGGCGTGGCCGGCGTCGCGGGGGGCGGCGGCGGGGGCGGCGAGATCCAGTCGTTGACGGCGTCGTTCAGCTTGCCGCCGTAGACATTCCCGGGCGCCCACGGGAACGAGTAGCCGAGCGGGCTGCCGACCATCCAGCCGACGACCAGGTTGGCGGCGCCGCTCAGATATTGGGACGCGATCGGGAACGCGACCGACGCCAGGCCGGCCATCAACATGACTTCGATGCCGCCGGCCACCTCGGCCAAGACACCCGTCACCAGCGCCCCCGCGCCCTTGAGGATCCCGCCGGCGATCTTCGACGACAGCCAGGTCACGGCGACGTCCCCGATCATGGCCGCGAAGCCGGCCAGGCAGTCGGCCAGCGAGAACCCACCGTACACCGTGTTGAACGACGCGACGCAGGTGCTGGTCGGCATGGGGCAGGGCTCGTTGCAGTCGAGCTGCAAATTCAGCCCCGCCCCCGGAATCAGCGCCACCGCCATCCGCAGCGCGGATCCGCCCACGTCGACGGAGATGGTCGAGCACCCGAATTCGGCCTTGTTGCCGGCGCCCAGCCAGACCAGCGGCAGCAGCGCGTTCATCGCGAAGTGATACGGGCCCATGCCGATGTCGTGTTGCCGGCCGAGCGCGTGTCCCCAGCCCGCCTTGACGGTGGTGGACGCCTTCCCCGTGTCTGGACCGGCCCACCCGATGCAGTACGCCACCACGTGTGGCGCCGGCAGCGGCCCGGCCGGCGGCGGTGGCGGAATTTGCTTGTGGAGGTCGCAGCCGGCCACCAGCTGAAATGAATTGAGCGCGTTGCACGCGACCGGCATCACAGACCTCCCGAGGGGCCCGTCCAGCGCAGCCGCACGTTTCGGCGCTGGCGACGTTGGTAGGGGTAGCTGAAATGAAACCGGCGCGTCAGCGTGATGCGCTGGCTGTCCGCCCAGACGAAGATCCCGTCGACGGGCGCGCCGCGCGCCTCGAATCGAGCGTCGTTCAGCGCCACCTCCGCGGTCAACTGCAGCGGCGGCACCGGGAACACCATCTCGCCGCCGCGCAGGCCGCGAATCCTGACCTCCGCTTCCGGCTCGACCGCCGGCAGGATGAGGGCCGGGTGCGCGTTGTTGTTCAAGCGGGCCTTCACCCGGCCGATGGTGCCGGGCTGCGGCTCTGCGGGAGGTTCGACCCCCTCCCGGGCGCGAATGCCCCACATGCACGGGTAGGGCGCCCAGCCCGCCGGGCTCGGCCGATCGGTCCATTGCCGCACCGGCGGGTCCGCCGGCGATTCGATGTTGGCCAGCGGCTGGTCCTCGGCCTTTTCCGGCGAGAGGTAGTAGCCGCGCCCCACCGGATTATCGGGATGGACGACCGTTTCATAGTCGTGCTCGGTCGTGCCGCCGTAGGCGCGGCTGTACGCGATCGGCATCTCCTGGAACGGCAGCGGGGCGGAAGGCACCAGCTGCCGCCCCGCGCGGATCCATCGCCGGTCCCCGAACAGCAGGAGCCCGCAGCGGTGGGTTCCGACCGCGACTTCGATCGGCGCCTGACGGACGGGGCGGTCCATTCGAGCCGTCCCCAGCACGCAGATGTCGACGCCCTCCTTTCGCATGAAGCAATCCGTGTGAAACACGCCGTAGGGCGTTTCCAGCTTATCGTCGATGATTGGCAGTTGTTGCGGCGCCGGTGTCCAGCGGCCGCCCTGGTTCCGCTCGAAGGTCGCTTTGACGATGAGCGCCGACACCACGTCCGCCTCTTCAGAAGGACGGTGCCCGAGGACGCGCGCCGCGTACGGCGTCTCGTTCAGGAGGTCCACCGCCGTCACGCCCCGGAGCCCGGCAGATCCAGATCCCCGTCCGCGTCCCGGCGCGGCAAGAGAGCCGCCGGTGGCGCCGGCTGCGGCAGCCAATCGGGCAGCGCGGCGTCTTCGTCGCAGTTGAGCAGGACCTGCTCGCCGTGCACGCGCACGTCGTCGTTGGCCCGAATCTGCACGTCCGCATCCCTGGCCGTGATCGCCACCTCCGCCGCCTCGGCGACGAGCGCCCCCGAAGCCTGCTGCTCGATGCGGCGGCCTCGCAGCTCGATCCGATCGGAGGCCTCGACGGTGAAGGTCTCGCAGCGGGCCGCGATCGTGGTGGCGGCGTTCAGCTCCAACGCCGCCGCGGTCAAGCGCACCACCGGCCCGTCCGCCGTCATCGCGATCTCGACCGCCAGCCCGGCTTGCCGGGGATGGTCGACCCGCAGGACCGCGCCGCCCTCCCGCCGCTCCAGCCAGGCGCGCCAGCCCTGGTCCAGCGCCACGCTGCCGGGCGCGGCATCCCCGCTCTCGCGGCCGGGCACGGCTGGCGGCGACCGGTCGGCACCCATGCCCGGACTATGAGAGGCCGCGCCGAGGGCTGTCAATCGATCACCCACCCGGGCCAAACGTCCAACCGGACCCGATATTCCCGGCCGGCGCGACGCCCCGCCGGTTTCGCGACGGGGAGACCCTCGCCACCGGCCGTCAGGACAGGTGCCGGGTGGCCGCCTTGGCGAGCACCCGTTCGATGGCGGTCATCTCGATCGGCTTCGTGAGGTGCACGTCGAAGCCGGCCTCCGAGGCCTTCTTCCGATCCTCGTCGCTGCCCCAGCCCGTCACGGCGACCAGGATCGCCGCCGCCAGCTTTTCGTGCGCGCGAAAGCGCTTGGCCACCTCGTAGCCGCTCAATCCGGGCAGGCCGATGTCCAAGAGCACCAGCTCGGGGGCGAAATCCAGGGCCTCCTTGAGGGCGGCCGGACCGGTGTGCGCGGTGCGGATCTCATGCCCCAGCGATTCGAGCAGCATGGAGAGCGACTCCGCCGCGTCGACGTTGTCATCCACCACCAGGATGCGCCGGGGCTCGCCCGCGGACCCTGCGGCCGGCCCAAGCGCCGACACGGCGTCGGTGGGGCGAGCGGCGGCGGCAAGCCGGATCGTGAAGGTGGTCCCTCGGCCGATTCCGCCGCTTTCGGCGGCGATGCTGCCGCCGTGCATGTCCATCAGCTTCTTGACCAGCGCCAAGCCGATTCCCAGGCCGCCGTGGTGGCGGTCCAAAGGGCGATTGAGCTGGCTGAAAAGCTCGAACGCCTCGGAGATGTTCTCCCGCGCGATGCCGATGCCGATGTCTTTGATCCGCACGAACGCCTCGTCACCGTCTCGCCCGGCCACGATCTCGATGTCCCCACCCGTGGGCGTGTACTTCGCGGCGTTGTTGAGCAGGTTGCCCAGCACCTGCGCCAGCCGGGTCCGGTCGGCGTCGACCCAGACCGCCTCGTCGGGCAGGGTCACCAGCAGCGCGTGGTGGTTGGCGTCGATGAGCGGGCGGCTGGTCTCGACGGCGGCGTCGATGACGGTTCGAAGCATCAGCCGCTCTTTCTTCAACGTCACCTTGCCCAACGTGATGCGAGAGACGTCCATGAGGTCGTCGATGAGCCGCACCATCTGGCCGACCTGCCGGTCCATCATGTCGCGCGCCCGGTTGGCCGCCTCGCTGTTCGGCATTCGCTTCAACACGTCGAGGCCGGTCCGAATGGGCGCCAGCGGATTGCGCAGCTCGTGCGCCAGCGTGGCCAGGAACTCGTCCTTGCGGCGATCGGCCTCGCGAAGTTGCGAAGCCTGCCGCGCCAGCTCTTCCGCGGCCCGCTTGCGCTCGACCAGGGCGTCGCGGATGTCGTACTGGTGCCGGCGCGCCCTCAGGGCCGATCGCACCACGCTGATCAACGTTCGCTGTCGGACCGGGCGCTCGACCAGCGTCACGTCCGCCAGCACGTCGACCAGCGCGGTGTCGACGCGCGCGTCGGTGGTCTCACGCGCCAGAACGATCAGCGGGACGGCCGACCAGGCCGGCTGCGTCCCCAGCGCTTGCCGGAGCGATCCGGCGGTGTCCCGCAGGACGAACTCCTCGGTCATCAGCACGGCGCCGGCCCCTTCGGCGAGGGCGCCCGTCAACTCGTGCAGGTCCGAACAGGCGGAGCAGGGGATGCCGATCTCGCCCAGAAGCGCGACGGTGCGTGCGGCGTCGGTGGCGTTCGGCAGCAACGCGAGCACCCGGTGTTCCGCCGTCGGATCGTGCATGCATCACCGACTTGCCGGCTCGTCCTGCGCCCGGTCGACGAGCATCTCCGCCTGCCCCTCGTACTTGGCCGCGCCAGTGATGATTCCGTTGAAGTCGATCAGCTTGTCGCCCACCTGCACGCCGGTGCGATCCAGCTTGAGCTGGCGCAGGCTTCTTTCGTGCGGGCCGGTCCGGTGCTTGAAGACGCTGATGGCCTGGTGAATCTCGGCGCGCGCCTCGAAGTAGCGAAACAACAGCACGGTGTCCGCCAGGTAGCTGACGTCGAGGTCGCCGCTGGTGCTGGCGCCGATGAAGAGGCCGTGCTGGGCCACGACCATGATGGTCGTGACCCCCTTCTGATTGAGGTACGCGAACAGGTCGTGCAGATGGGTGGTCAAGAACTTCTCTTCGGGCATCGCGTTCATGTAGCCGTTCAGGCTGTCGACCACGACGATGCTGGCGCCGCTCTCGACGGCACGCCGGACCTCCTGGGCGAAGGCGCCCGCGGTCATCTCGGCCGGGTCGATCTGCTGGACGTGCAGCAATCCCTCTTTGATGTAGCCGCGCAGGCCACCCTCCTTGCGCAGGCAGAGCTTCTCCGAGCGTTCGATGAGCGTGCCCAGCACCTCGTCGAAGATGTAGACGGCCGCTCTCTGCCCCGACACCAGGGCGTTGACCACGTACTGCATGCTGACGGTCGACTTGCCGACGCCCGCGGGGCCCAGCAGCAGGGTGGTCGTGCCCCTGGCCAGGCCGCCCTCCAGCATCTCGTCGAGGTGCTTGATGCCGCTCGCCGTCAGTTGCGGTGAGAAGCGGTCGTGGTGCTCTGCCGCCACGATTCGGGGATGGACGATGATGCCGCCGGTCACGATGTCGTATTCGTGATACCCCTCGCGGAAGCTGGAGGCACGGATCTTCGTCACCGACAGGCGCCGTCGAGCGCGGCCGTACTCGGGCAGCGTCCGCTCGAGCACGATATTGCCGCCGACCAAGCTCTCCGGTTGCATGCCGCCGAACGGCGACGAGCGATCGTCCAGCAGCAGGGCCGTCACGTTCTTTTGAGCGAAGAATTCTTTCAGCCAGAGCAGTTGCCGGCGATAACGCAGCGGATCGCCGGACACCAGCCGCAGCTCCGACACGCCGTCGAACACGACCTGCGACGGGCTGATTTTGTCGACCTGGGCCGCGACCGCTTTGACGATGTCGCCGAGCTCCGTGTCGGAGGGGTGGTAGATCGATGGTTCCGCGTCGACGGAGCTGGCGGGGCGCACCAGATCGCAAATGTCGAGGCCGTCCGTCGACCAGCCGTGCGATTCGGCGATGTTGGCCAGGTCGCGGCGCGACTCGGTCAGCGTGATGAACAAGCACCGTTCGCCGGCCTTAGCGCGGCTTTGCAGGTATTGCAGCGCCAGCGTGGTCTTCCCGGAACCAGGATCGCCCTGCACCAAATAGAAGGCCCCGCGAACCAGGCCGCCGAGGAGAACCTCATCCAGGCCACGCACCCCCGTCGGGATCTTGGTCAGCGGACCCATGCGTGGCGCAGTTTCGCACAGAAACGGTCGGTCGCGCCGTCCACGCCGGAACGGTCGAAGCCTGTCGGCGAGCAGCGCGCCGGTTTGCCGCCGCCGCGTCGAGCGCGAGCCCGATCGCGCCCGCACGGGCCGGATCGCGCTGGCCCGTGGTCGTGGGGCGACATCAACTGACGGGCGCGTTGTCCGTCTGCGACTCGACCGCCGGGCGCGCACGGAACCACTCGGCGATCGCCGCCATCTCCGGTTCGAAGTCGCCGGGCACCGAGAGGTTCAGCGCTCCGGCCCGCTCGCCCGTCCGGTTCTGGAAGTCGTGCGGCGTGCCCCCCGGCGCGATCACGACCGACCCTTTCGGCGCGTCCACCCAGCTTCCGCCGACGAAGAAGCTCATCGTCCCTTCGATGACGAAGAAGACGTCGTCCTCGTCGTGCGTGTGCGCGCCCGGCCCGCGCGTGTAGGGGTCGAGCCACCACTCCGACATCGAGTAGCGGCCCCGCGTCTCCTCCCCGTCGGCCTTGAACACCGCGCGCCCCCGCCCGAGGTCGTAGGTCCGCCCCTGGCCCGGCCGTAACACGATCGGCGCGCGCTCTCGTTTTGGCACAGCACCGACAAACTAACCGGCCGCCGCAAGCGCCGCCAGTCCGCGGCCGGGCCGACAAACAACGGCCGGTGCGACTCGGGTGCCCGGAGGTCCGGCGCAGCCGACCGCCCGATCGGCGGCCGGCGGTCAAACGAACCGCGTTGAACCCAGCGGCCCGTGGCGAGAGTCTAGCGATGCTTCTTTTTGCCGCGTTTGGCTTTGCCGGCCTTCCCGGCCTTGGCCTTGGCGACGGGCGCCGGCGCCTCTTCCGCGACGGCGGTGGTGTTCGCCGCCACGACGTCCCCCGCGCCCTGGTTCTCGATGATCGCCTCGGCAACGCGCGTCTCTCCGAGGAGGTCGCGGGCGCCCGGCAGGCGCACGGCCTTTTCGTCCTTCGCGATCTGCGCGTTCAGCTTGGCGATGCACTCCTTGCAGTCGCGGGTGCCGAGGCGCGTGAGGCCGAAGAGGATCGCCTGGTGCACCGGGTAGCGGTCTTGCGCCATCGCGGTGATGGGCTGCATCGCGCCCAGCAGCAGCGGCAGGCCCTGCTTGGCGTTCCCCGAGAAGGCGATGGCGAACGCGGCCTTCTCGGCGCGGGTCCAGGACGGGTCCTTCAACGTCTTGCCGTAGCAGTTGATGTCGTCCTTGCATTCCTTGGCGACCTGCATCCGGTCGAGGGCCATGCCGAAGACACCGGCCGCCGCCGTCTCCTTGTCGGCCAGCTCTTTGAAGGCGTCGTAGGTCTCGGGACCGGCGATCCGCGACAGCGCGATCGCGGCGCTGGCGCGCAGGTCCGAGGCCTCTTCGCCTTCGGGGCTCTTCACATAGCCGGACTTGGCGATCTCCAGGAGGGTGGGGACGGCGCGGCGGTCGCCGGAGAGGTAGAGGGCGTCGGCGGCGCTGGCGCGCTCGGCCGGGTCGACCTTGACGTCCTTCAGGTCGGCCAGGATGGCGTCGACGGCCGGCGGCGTCGCGATGTAGCCGAGCGCGATGACGGCGTAGCGGCGCTCGGACCCCTTGGCCTTCTCGTGCAGCAGCCCGATCAACGAAGGCACCGCCTTCTTGGCGCGCAGGTCGCCCAGGATCAGGGCGGCCTTCTTCGGGATGACGCCGGGGGTGACCTCGTCGAACTTGTACTGGGTGGCCATCTCCTGGACCTGCGCGTTCTTGCCGTGCATCAGGTCGATGAGGGGATCGACCGCGGGCGCGCCGGTGCGGACCAGGGCCAGGCGGCACTCTTGAAAGATGTCGGTCCCGCGGCCGGTCATGAACAGACCCTTGATCAACGCCGGGATGGCCTGCGGGTCCTTGAACTCCGCCAGCCCCAGCGCGGCCCGCTGATTGAGCAGGAAGTCCTGCTCGTCGGCCGAGGTGGTCAGGATCTTCATCAGCGTCGGCACGGCCCGCTTGTCGCCGATCTTGACCAGCGCGCGGATGGCCGCCACGCGCGCGCTGTTGGCGCGCGACTTGATCGGCAGCGGCTTTTCGGCGGCGGCGATGAGGGCCGGCACGGCATCCGTCGCCTTCATGTCGCCGAGCACGCCGGCGGCGATGGTGGCCCGATCGAAGTCGTCGTCGGTGTAGTCCAGCGCCTCGATCATGATGGGCTTGGTGCGCGGGTCCTGATAGCGCGCCAGCGCCTCCAGAAACTCGGGGCGCTTGCCGTCCTGATAAAGAGCGATGAGCGCCGGCACCGCGGGCCTGGCCCGCTCGACGTCCATGTTGGCCAGGTGGTCCAGCGCTTCCTTCTGGTTCCGGAGGTCCTTGAGCTGCTTGGCCCAGGTCATCGGATCGTTGGGGTCGCCCTGGCAGGCAACGGCTCCGACAGCCAGAGTCACGGCGAGGGCGGCGGTGAGCTGGATGCGCATGGATACTCCTTTTGGGGCTTCAACGTATCACGCAATGGCGCCGGCAGGCGCGGTGTGGCGGGCGCCGGCGGCGCGAGACGGCGGCGCCCGCCAGGGGCGGCACGCTGGACGCCACAAAAAAGCAGAACGGCCGGTCCCCCGCCAAGGGAACCGGCCGCCCGGCTGTTCGATGGGTGCGGAGCGGGAAGACTAGGGCGCCGGCGCTGCGCCGCCCTTGGTCTTGGGGGTGACCGCGAAGTTGACGTTCTGATAACCGGCCACGGCCGCCGAGTACATGATCTTCTTCAGCATCTTGAACTCGACGTTCTTGTCGGATTGGATGATGGCGATCCCGTTGAAGTCCTCGCTGGGGTGAAGCAGCTTGTAGTTGTTCTTCAGGGTCACCAGCTTGTCGTGCAGGTCGGCGATCTTGAAATCGCCGGTCGCCGAGTCCTTCATCAACTCGTCGGCCGTCGCCACCTGCGAACCGTCCAGCGTGACGACGTCCTTGCTGACGCCGATGACGGGCGCCCGCTCGAGGTCGGTCCAGTTCTGGGCGTCGGGGAGCACGATGTTCTTCTGGACGAACAGGATCTCGCCCGTCGCCGAGAAGGACATCAGCAGGAACAGAACCAGCATCGTCATCATGTCGATGTACGAAACCAGGTTCAGCGGCGCGTACAGGCTCTTCCGGCCGGCGTGCCCGAGCTTGGCTTTCGCCGACTCGAGGTTGACCGACTTGTAGAGATGCGCGTGCGGAGGATGGATAGGCATTGCGTGTTCGCTCCGTTCGTCAGATCCCGGCGCCGCCGGAGTCGATGAGTGAGATGTCCGGGAAGCGCGCCGACAGCGCCGTATCCATGGTCTTCACGAGGATCTCGAACTTGATCGAGTCGTCGCTGGCGACCTGGATGTCGGTCTTGTCGGCGTGCGTGTCCTTGATCTTCTTCAGCTCGTCGCCGAGCTTCTCGTAGTCGTAGTTGTCGCCCTTCTTCGGGATCGGCTGCTGGTCCTGATCGGCCACCAGGTTGAACCCGCTGTCGTTGACGAGCACGACCAGCTTGAAGACCTTGTCGGGCGGCGTGTCCTCACCCGCCTGTCCTTGCCCCTTTTGGTGCGCCTCGAGGCGCGCCAGCTGGGACCAGACAGCCGTGATGAGGAGAAACGCCACCATGCACGTCAGAAGGTCGATGTACGGAACCAGGTTCAGGTCGGCATTGAGAGGCTTTTTGCCGCTCTTGCCGCCGGTATCGACTGAAACGCTCATGGGTGATGATCCTCCGCTGAGCGATTAGTACTGCTGCTGGTGCTGCTCGCCGCCGCGGCCGGCGACAACCAGGTTCAGCGTCTCGACGGTCGCCTGGTTGATGCCGTCGAGCACCGCCTGGGTCATGCCGTTCAGGATGGCGAAGGTCGCCAGACCCAAGATGCCGGTGCCGAGGCCGAACGCGGTGCAGTTCATGGCTTCCGCGATGCCCTTCGAGAGCATCGTCGCCTTCATCGACGGGTCGACGCCGGCGACGCCGGCGAACGCCTTGATGAGGCCGGTGATGGTCCCGAGCAGGCCGGCCAGCGTGGCCAGGTTGCCCAGCATCGACAGGTAGCCGGTCCGCTTTTCAATCTTCGGCAGTTCGCGCAGAGCCTCTTCGTCCATGCCCTGCTGCACGTCCAGCTCGGTGCCGGCGGCGCGGCGCAGGCCGGCGGCGATGATCTTGGTCACCGGCGCGGGGCTGGCCTGGCAGGTGTTGATGGCCCCCTGCACGTTTCCGGAGACGATCTGCGACTTCAGCAGCGACATCAGCTTGTCGACGTCGACGCGGGCCTTCGAGACGTACATGTAGCGCTCGATCGCCACGTACACCGTCATGCAGAACAACAAGAGGATCGGCCACATACCCCAGCCGCCTTCCTGAAAGTGCTCCATCAGAAACATTGCGCGTTCTCCTTGTCCGTTGTGGTCGTTGAAAAGGGTTTGTGCGCGGGCATTACCCGTGCATGGCGGCCTTGGCCTGGAACAACATGTTTGCGACGTTCTTCTTCACCTCGGCGATGTCGTCGAGCGTGTTCTGCGTGCGGCCGTTCAGCCACGCGAAGGCGGCCAGGCCGATGATGCCGGTGGTGAGGCCGAACGCGGTGCAGTTCATGGCCTCGGAGATGCCCTTCGACAGCAGCGTCGCCTTCTGCGACGGGTCGACACCGGCGACGCCGGCGAACGCCTTGATGAGACCGGTGATGGTCCCCAGCAGGCCCGAGAGAGTCGCCAGGTTGCCCAGCATCGAGAGGTAGCCGGTCCGCTTCTCCAGCTGGGGCAGCTCGCGCAGCCCCGCCTCTTCCATGGCCGAGTTGATCTCTTCGTCGCTGCGGTTGGCGCGCATCAGGCCGGCCTGCACGATGCGGGTCAGCGGCGTCGAGTTGCCCGAGCAGACCTTGATGGCGCCCTGAATGTTGCCGGCCGAAATCTGCGACCGGAGAAGGGCCACCAGCTTCTCCTTGTCGATGACGGAGCGCCGCAGAAAGACCGCGCGCTCGATGACGATCGAGAGGGTGATCATCAACAGGAACAGAATGGGCCACATGCCCCATCCCCCCTCGTGGAATGCGTCGGCCAACATCTTGAGAACGATCATCCGGCTCCTCCTTCAGGTCCTTCGGTGGGTGCGCAGCTACGGAAATACGGAAACGTGGCAGCGGGCTTTTTTGTGGGGACTGGTGGGTGGGTCTAAAAAGGAACTACAGACCGCCGTCGCAAACCGCCCCGGCCCAAGAAACCGCAGACCCTCTGTAGCAGTTGTGGTGCCATCTGGTTTCGACGCGGTTTCATCACGTTTTCGTACACCGCAGCCGTGGCAATTTTCCCCGGTTGGGGTTTTCGTCCACGATCCCGGTTGGGGTCGGTATCGCTCGCTTTCGGCGCGGCGGCGGGCTAGATCTCTGACGGCGGCATGGGAATCACCCGCATTCTCGACCTGATCGTCGTCCTGTTGCTGGCGACCATCATCCTGATGCCGCGCCCGGACGCGTCCGTGAAGCCGGCCCTCAACGTCGACGCCGAGCGGCGCGAGCGCGTGGCCGAGCTGCAGGCGGTGCTGGTCGGGCACCCGGACGACGCGGCGGCGAGCATCGAGCTGGCCAACATCTTTTTGGACGGACACCGGCCGGACTGGGCGCTGGAGATCGTGGCCACCGCGCTCAAGTTCCACCCCGACGACTTCCGTTTGCAGCACGTGCGGGCCATCGCCTATGCCGACCGGTTCGAGTCGGCGCCGGCCTACTCGGCCGCCCAGGACGCGCTTGCGCTGTGCGAGAAGTCCGCCGGCTGCGACGACGCCAGCCACAGTCGGCTGGCGCTGCTGGTCAGCACCCTGAAGTCGGTGGCCGGCGTCGACATGCGCGACAAGCCCTACCTCGCCAAGGACCGTATCTTCCAGGCGCTGCACCCGGTGTACGTGCCCAGACCGAAGGCGCCCAAGCCGGCAGCCAAGAAGCCGGCCCCCGTCGTCAAGTAAGTCGCGGTCGAGCTGGCCCCGCGCCATTTCGGGTCCACCATGTAGACCAGGGGGGACGGAGGAGGTGCGGGCGATGCAAGCGATCGGCGAGACGACGATGTCGTCCAGCGAGGCCCGGGCGGCGATCCTGGCGTCGGTGGAAAAGCTGCGGGGCGCCGCCCAGCGGGCCATCCGGCTGGTTCGCGACGGCGCGGCGGCGGCCGGCGTGCTGGGTCCGGAGGGGCGAACACTGTGCGCGGCCGTCGAGGACCACCTCGACTTCGAACGCAACCTGGCCCCCGTCGCGCTGGCCGACGTCCTGGGCCTCGAGGGCATGCTGCTGGTTCAGCTGGACGCCGACCACCAGCGGCAGCGCGCCAACGTCGCGTCGACGCGCGCCGCGCTGGAACCGGCGGAGGCGACCAGCGCGCGCGTGGGGGCCAGCGTTCGGGCGCTGGCCGAAGCGATCTTGGTGGAGCTGGCGCGGGAAGAGCGCTTCTTCGAAAAGGCCGACGTCGACGAACTGTCGAACGACAGCCCCGGCGGCTGACGGCGCCGCGGAAGCCGCTTGACAGGCCGGCACCGGGCGAGAATCATTCGCCGCGTTCTGCGCCCGTAGCTCAACTGGATAGAGCATCGGCCTTCGAAGCCGAGGGTTAGGTGTTCGACTCACCTCGGGCGCGCTGGAATCATTGAGGATTTCGGCAGTCACGTAGCCGCACTGCGCCTTCCATCCCACGCCTGTCCCACGGCGGCCCGAAAACCGGGTTTAGCGTGTTCGATATCAATGGGACGGAGGATCGAATGGCCACGCTGAGGACCCGGGGACCGCGGAACGCCCGCCGCGTGTACGTTCGTTATGAGTACGTGCGCGACGGCGTCCGCCAGCAGCTGGAGCGCAAGCTCGACGGCATCGCGAACCCGAGCAGCTACGAAGCGAAGCAGGAACTGGCCCGGATCGAACGTGAGGTTCAAGCCGGCCGCGACCCGTTCCCGCCCCCGGCGCCCGTGAAGGCGGTCGGCGCGCTGCTGGAGCAGTTCCGGGACGGCCTGACGAATCGATCCGCCGTCGATGACCGCTGCCGCATCAACCTGCACCTGCTGCCCCGCTGGAAGGACCACCAGCTGGACGCCGTCGCGCTGCCCGACGTGATGGACTGGATCGACGACCTGGCGGGCGGTGAACTCTCCGTTCAGACCCAGCGCCACCTGGTCAACCTGCTGTCGCGATTCTTCTCCTGGTGCATCCTGCGGGGCCTCGCGACCATCAACCCGGTGAAGATGATCCCGAACGGCGCGAAGCCAGCGCCGCGCGCGGTATCGGACGGCCCGTGGCTGGAGGACGACAGCCTCGTCCCGAAGCTGATGACCACGCTCGGCGGCGACCTCGGCACGATGTTCTACCTGTGCAACAGGGCGGGGGTGCGGCTCGGCGAGGTGTGCGGGCTGCGGATGGGGGACCTGGAGTGGCTGAAAGACGGCACGATCCGCGTGGGTCACAGCTATGACGGCCCGCTGAAGGAGGATCGGCGCGGGGTCGGCAAGGTGAAGTGGGTGCCGGCGCCGGACGACATCGAGGAGCACCTCGGGATGCACCTCAAGATCCGGAAGCTCCAGGGCGCCAAGGCCGACGACCTCGTCTTCGTCGCGCCGGTGCGCGAGAACGGGCGGCCGAGGGTGTCGAGCTGGCTCGGGTACAAGCGCGAGTACGTGGACGACCAGTGGCGGGAAGCGGCCAAGGCGTGCGGCGTGGCGCTGACCTGGTACGAAGCGACCCGCCACACCTTCGTCACCCGCGCGCTGAAGGCGGGCGTCACGCTGGACGAGGTCTCGGCGGCGGTCGGCCACTCGATGCCGAGCGTGACGAAGCGGCACTACGACCACTACGTCCGGAAGGAGTTCAGCCCGGCTTTGCGGCGCGGGCTCGGCTGACGAGGTCAGCGGGCCGGAAGCGAAGGCGCCGGCCCACCCGCACGACCGGCAGGCTGCCCCGCTGCGCGGCGCTGCGGACCGCCGTCGGCGTCATGGCCAGCAGCTTGGCGGCCTCCTCGACGTCGACCAAGGCGTCCGGCGCGGGCGTGGCGGCGCGAGCCTCCAGCTCAGCGACGCGCGCCTCCAGCGCCTTCACCAGGGCGGGCAGGGCGGTCAACTCGTCGATCGTCACGATTCATTGATATCGAACCGCCCTCGCCGGGCTGCCGCGTCTGCTTCGCGTACTCCACCTCGGCCAGGTATCGGGCCAGCTCCACGACCAACCGGTCGATCGCGCTGTCGGGGATCGCGTCCGGGTCGATCGTGACGTTCTTGGTCGGCACGCTGGCCATTTCATCGTGCCGCCCAGGGAAAGCTCAAGCTCGACCGGCGCGCTGGCGATGGCTGGGGCATGTCGAAAGTCGAG